>NZ_JAMYSJ010000021.1:0-104803 GCF_040321855.1 Mesorhizobium sp. M0227
TCGACCTCAACCTCTGCAGACGATAAGTGACAAAACTGTTCGCGATGTCCTCGCACACCTGTTCGCGATGTCTCCGGTCCAAACAGGGGGGAGATCGGCAGCTTTGCTGGTAGCGCTTTTCCTGCGGTGTGGAGATTGGCGAAAGCAGGACGGACAGCCAATCTCCCCGCTTGCGGGGGAGATGTCCGGCAGGACAGAGGGGGGTGCTGTCCCACCGGCTTTGCCAATCGGCCGATCCCCGCCAAATCGCCCTACTTCGTCTCGCCAATCCTCTCCGCCTTGTCGAGATTGTCCTTGCCGATGACGATCGGCGTCAAAAGCACCAGCTTCTCCTGCGGCTCGGTCTTGTCCTTGGCAAAGGCCACCGCGATGCGCACCGCGGTGCGCGACTGCTCGCCGGGAAACTGCTCGACGGTGCCCGCAAGCTTGCCGTCGCGCACCGCGACCAGCGCTTCCGGCAGTGCATCGAAGCCGTAGATCTTGACGTCGGTGAAGTTGCGAGCGGCGCAGGCCTCCATGGCGCCGAGCGCCATGTCGTCATTGGCGCAGACGATGGCGTCGGGCTTGCCGTTGGCGGCAAGGCCGGCCTCAGTCACCGACAGCGCCTCGGCGCGGGCGAAGTTGGCGGTCTGCTCGAAGACGATCTGATACTTGTCCTTCAAGGGATCGAGCACATTGTGCACGCCCTTGTTGCGGTCGATCGCCGGGCCGGCACCGGGTTGGCCCTGCAGATGGAACAGCTTGGCGCCGTTCGGGAACGCCGCCACCACGGCGTTGGCTTCCGCCTCGCCGCCCTTCACATTGTCGGCGCCGACATGCGCGAGGATGCCCTCGACGCCGTCGACGCGGCGGTCGATCGTCACTACGGGAACACCGGCCTTGACCGCTTCCTCGATGGCCGGCGCCAGTGCGTTGACGTCGAGCGGCGAGATGACGATGGCGTTGACCTTCTGCACCAGGGCGGCCTCGATGTCGGCGGTCTGCTTGGTGGCCGAGTTCTGGCCGTCGCTTTCGGTCAGATTGACGCCTTGCGTGGCGGCTTCCGCCTTGATCTCGTTCAGCATGTGCACGAAGAACGGAAAGCCGAGACTGGGCACCGAGCCAAGGATGGTGAGCTTGTCCTGCGCAAACACCGAGGGCGCGGCAACCATCATGGCGCCGAAAGCCGCGGACGACAGCAGGAATTCACGTCTGTTCATGGGATCCTCCTCCACAAGGACGCACGCCCGAAAACCGGATCGGTTTCAGGAAGGATCATGCGTCGGTTCAAAGTGTGGAGCATCCTCCCTGCGCCCGAAAACGCATGCCGCTCCAGCTGGCCGCCGCTGTAAAAAGAGCCTCCCACCGACGCCTGCACAGGGATGCTAACCCAGCGCCAACCATTTGTGCAACCTCGATATAACAGCGCCGTCCGGCAAATTATCGGAATTGTCGGATTTTTGGATCGTGCGGCATGCTTCCCAGCACAGTAGACACGGCGCTTCGCCTCCTGCGGCCTATTTGGCGTTGACTGACTTCATATTCCTTGTTGAAAGGCCATCATTAAATGTGTATAAATACACATGAAAAGCGCCGACATTATCCGCCTGTTGGAAGCTGATGGGTGGGTTGAAGTTGCCCGAAGGGGCAGTCATGCGCAATTCAAACACCGCGACAGGCTAGGGCGGGTCACCGTCCCTCATCCCAAGCGCGATATTCCAATAGGCACCCTGCGCAGCATCGAAAAACAATCTGGACTGAAACTGAGGTGACGGCCATGAAGCAGTATATCGGACTTATCCATAAGGATGCCGACAGCGACTTCGGTGTGTCTTTCCCTGATTTCCCAGGCGTGATTACCGCCGGCAAGGATCTGGATGACGCCCGGTCCATGGCTGAAGAGGCCCTCGCCCTCCACATCGAAGGGTTGGTCGAGGATGGCGGGGCTGTTCCTGAACCCTCCAGTTTGGAGGCTGTGATGGCGGACGCCGATAATCGCGACGGTGTTGCAATCCTGGTCTCGGCCCAGACCCAGACCAGGAAAACAGTGCGTATCAACGTGACGCTTCCGGACGACATTCTCCAAAGGATCGATGCCTTTGCCGAAGCTCATGGCTATACCCGATCCGGGTTTCTCGCAAAGGCCGCTGAAAAAGTGATGGCGCTTGAAGCGGCGTGACCCGATGAAGCCGCAAATCATCTGCCATATGCTCGCATCACTCGACGGCAGCCTTCATCCAAGCCGCTACACGACAAGTCCGGACGGGACCCGGGCGGAGTGGTCGAGCCTCTACGAGCATATCCACAATGATCTCGCGGCTGACGCCTGGATCGTCGGCCGCGTCACCATGGCCGAGATGAGCAAGGCCGGCGCGCATCCGCCGGCCAATACCGGCAAGGTCGACCGGCCCTATCATTTCGCGCAAAGGGATGCGGGCAGTTATGCCGTGGCGCTCGATGCCTCGGGCAAGCTTCATTTTTCCAAACCCGACATCGGCGGCGACCATGTCGTGGTGCTGCTTGGGCGTGACGTTGCCGACAGCCATCTGGCCGAGCTCGCATCCGACGGCGTGTCCTATATCGTCGCGGAAACGGCGGATATGGATCTCGCCGCGATGGTCGAGGTGCTCGGACGCGAACTCGGCATCCGCCGGCTGCTGCTCGAGGGCGGTGCCGGCATCAACGGCTCGTTCCTTGCGGCCGGGCTCGTCGATGAACTGAGCCTTCTCGTCGCACCCGCGATCGATGGACGGGCCGCGAACCAGGCGTTCGTCGAGTTCGGCGAGAGTGGCCTGCCGGGCAAGATGCAGTTGTCCCTGAAGAGCTGCGAAGCGCTGGCGCATGGACTTGTCCATCTGCGTTACGCAGTTACTCCTGGATGAGGGCTGACCGCCTCGTACAGAAGGGCCGGCAATCTGACTGAAGATTACCGGCCCCTGTATCGTCAGCTTCAGCGCCGATGCTTCAGTCGATCAAGCAGCGTATCGCATGGCGTCGAGATCGGCGATCAGCGTCGGGCCGGTCGGATGCCAGCCAAGCCGTAGCTGGGTCAGCGCGCTGGAGGCCGGCAGATCCATCGGCGCGAACATCGCCATCCAGCCGAAATGCTCCGCCGCTCTTTCCGGCGCGATGGAAACGACCGGCAATTTCAGGCCCCGGCCAAGCGCCTCGGCGATGGCCCGCACCTCGACGCCTTCCTCGCCGACCGCGTGATAGCGCGCGCCCGGTTGCCGCTTTTCCACGGCCAGCCGGTAAAGCCGCGCGACGTCGAGGAGATGGCCCGCGGAGAAGCGGTTGCGGCCTTCGCCGACATAGGCCGAGACGCCTTTTTCACGCGCGATTTCGATGAGCGGCGAGATAAGCCCTTGCTTGACCGGATTGTGGACCTGCGGCAGCCGCACCACCGACACATTGATGCCGGCGTCCAGCAAGGCATTGCCGGCCAGCTCCGAGGCGATGCGCGGATTGGGATGGCCGGGATTGAAGACGTCCTCGATCGCCAGTTCGCCATGCCCGGGGCTGCCCATGCCGACGCCGGAGGTGATCACCAGCGGCCGGTCGGAGCCGGCCAGGGCGGCGCCGAGTGCGGCGATGACGCGCTTGTCCTTTTCGCAATTTTCGGCAAACCGCGAAAAATCGTGGTCGAACGCTGTGTGGATCACAGCCTCCGCCTTGGCCGCGCCGTCGCGCAGCCCCTCGGGATCCTCGAGCGTCCCCCGGAGCACTTCGGCGCCCGCGGCGGCCAGCGCCTCGGCGCCGGCGTCGGAGCGGGTCACGCCGACCACCTGGTGGCCCGCCTGGATGAGTTCGGGAACCAGCGCCGAACCGATGAAACCGGTCGCGCCGGTGAGAAAGATACGCATGCAAAATCTCCTGCACTAGTTGCCTGCGTAATATTGCTGGTCTATTATTCTATTAAAGTAGTGATCTTATCATGGTATAATGACTAACAGGATGCCCTCCAATTCCGCCGGCTCGCTGGCAGCGTTCCTCAAAGACCGGCGCACGCGGCTCGATCCGGCTTCCTTCGGCTTTTCGGGCCGCCGACGCACGCCGGGACTGCGCCGGGAAGAGGTCGCCCAGCGCGCCAACATAAGCCCGACCTGGTACACATGGCTGGAGCAGGGCCGCGGCGGCGCACCCTCGGCCGATGTCCTCAATCGCATCGCCAAGGGGCTGCTGCTGACCGAGGCGGAACGCGAACATCTTTTCATGCTCGGGCTGGGGCGCCCGCCCGTGGTCCGCTACAGAGGCGACGAGGGCGTCAGCCCCCGGCTGCAGCGCCTCATCGACACACTCGATGCCAGCCCCGCCATAGTCAGGACCGCCACCTGGGACGTCGTTGCCTGGAACCGCGCCGCGCGGGTCGTGCTGACCGACTACAGCGCCCTGCCCGAAGGCGAGCGCAACATCCTGCGTTTCATGTTCCTGCGCCCCGTCATCCGCGCCAAGCAGCACGATTGGAAAAACCTCGCCCGTTTCGTGGTCGCTTCGTTCCGTGCCGATGCGGCACGCGCCGGCGCTGTCTCCGAGGTGCGCGAACTCGTCGACGAGCTCTGCAGCGCCAGCCCGGAATTCGACGCGCTGTGGCGGGAAAACGACGTGCTCAGCCACGGCGACGGGACAAAGCGCCTGAAACACCCGGAACTCGGCGATATCGAGCTGGAATATTCGGGCTTCGCGGTCGACGGCCGGCCGGATTTGAGCCTGACCGTCTACAACCCGGTCGACAGCGCCGTCGCCGACCGCATCCGCGCGCTGGCTCTCGCCCGACACCCCAAAGAGTAAGGGCCGGACGACCCGTCCGCGGGGATGACGCCCGCCCTCCTTCAAGCGCGCTCGCAGACCGCCTTCAGGATTTGCAAGGTCGGACCCCAGTAGAGATTGGCGTGCGGACGGATCGCCGGTTCGGCGAAGTCGCTGAGCGTCAGCGTCAGCTTCGTCCCCCCATCCATCGGCGCCAGATCGAAGCTGACCACGGTGTGGTTTTCGGGCACGTCCGCCAGCCGCGAGGCCGACAGCGTGCTCCAGTAGCCGTACGCGAAGCTCTTTTCCGGCTCAAAAGCGCGGATGGTGCCATGGTTCTCGAACGGCATTCCGTGCAGCAGTCCGCGCATCACGATCGCGCCGCCGGCATGCCCTTGCAGGCTGACGGTCAACTCCTCGTCGGACATCCATTGCGGGATCATTTCTGGCGTCGTCAGTATCCGCCCAACCTTGGCCGGCTCGGCACCGATGACGACTGTCTTGGTGATCGGCGAGATGTCGGGAGACTCACTCATGCGAAGCAAGTTTATCGCGGATGCGGCGGCGACAATATCGCCGGTCCAAGAACCGCGGATGCCGCCACTGCCCCCTTGCTTTGCGCACGATTGCAGCAGCGCGTCTTGCGAAGCCATTGCAGCCCGTGGCATTTGTCGGCTCCACCAGCACAGACGGCAGCATGACACCACGGCAGACACGACAAAGCGGCAGGCAGGCGGCGCCCGGCGTCAGCCTGAACCGGGCGCTGTCGAAGCTCGGCCTGTGCTCTCGCACGCAGGCCGAGGTGCTGATCGCCGAAGGCCGCGTGCGTGTCGGCGGCAAGGTCGTGCGCGATGCAGCCCTGCGCGTCGACCTCGACCGCGACCGCATCGTTGTCGACGACAGGCCGGTGGTTGCCGAGCGCAAGGTCTATCTCGTCCTCAACAAGCCGCGCGGGCTGGTCACCACCCGCGACGACCCGCAACAACGCGACACCGTCTATGCCTGCCTGGAAGGGCTCGACCTGCCCTTCGTCTCCCCGGTCGGTCGCCTCGACAAGGCGAGCGAAGGCCTGCTGTTGATGACCAACGACACCCGGTTTGCCAACCGGCTGATGGATCCGGCCTCGCATTTGCCCAAGACCTATCACGTGCAGATCGGCATGGTGCCGGACGCAGCGATGCTGGACAAATTCCGCGCCGGCGTGACCGTTGATGGCGAGACCCTGAGCGCCAGTTCGATCGAATTTTTGCGCAGCGGCGGCCGCACCGCCTGGCTGGAGATCGTACTCGACGAAGGCCGTAACCGCCACATCCGTCGCCTGCTCGCCGCGCACGGCGTCGAGGTTCTGCGCCTCATCCGCATCGCTATCGGCCGCCTGCCGCTCGGCGACCTCGCCAAGGGTACGGCACGGCATTTGACGCCGGAGGAACTGGAGCTGCTGGCGGGGTGAGCCCCGCCTGCGCTGGTGCAGGCGCACAGCAATCCTTCCTGACGGAAAGCTGTCAGGAGGCCTGCCCTATAGGTCGGATGGGAGCCCGCCACGGCTTCAACGATCAGGAGCCAAAGCAATGAATTTCGTCTCTATCCGCATCATCACTTCGGACGTTCAGCGCCTCGTGCGCTTCTACGGCGAGATCACGGGCATGCCCGTGACGGTCTACACGGAAGACTTCGCGGAACTGGCGACACCGGCCTGCACGCTGGCGATTGGCAGCACGCGCACCTTGAAGCTGTTCGGCGGCGACATCGCCCGCCCCGCCGACAACCGCACCGTCATCCTTGAGTTCCGCGTCGGCGACGTCGATGCTGAATTCGCCAGGCTCTCGGACCTCGTCAGGAATGTTACTGTGCAGAAGCCAACCACAATGCCCTGGGGCAATCGCTCGCTGCTGTTTCGCGACCCCGATGGCAATCTGTTGAATTTCTTTACGCCGGTGACCGCCGAAGCGATCAAGAAATTCGACAGATAGGGCGGAAGCGGCGCCGCTGGCCAAAGCCGCCCTATTTCTGGTTCCATTTCCGGATGACCGGCTCGCTCAAATCATGCTCGTAGCCGAGCACGCTGATGCTGGCTGTTTCGAGCACGAGCAGCGCGCCGCCTTCGGGCGGCAGCCCGATCCAGCGCGCCGCCAGCACGCGCAAAAAATGCGCGCTGGAAAACACCAACATGTCGGCATTGGCCTTGCGTAACCCGTCAATGATCCTGTCGGCCCGCGCGCCCACATCGGCCGCCATCTCGCCCTTTGGACAACCATCGCGAAACACATTCCAGCCGGGGCGCTCGGCCAGGATCTGTTTTGTCGTCAGCCCCTCATAGGCGCCATAGTCCCACTCCTGCAGATCGTCTTTCTTGACGCTCTGCGCGCCGAAGCCGGCCAATACGCTGGTGTTGTAGGCGCGCTGCGACGGGCTCGACCATACGGCCGAAAAGGACAGGCCCTTGAGCCTATCCGCGACGCCCCGCGCGGCGGCCTCGCCAACCGGGGTCAACGGCATGTCGGTGCGGCCGGTATGCTGCCCCGAAAGGCTCCATGCCGTCTCGCCATGCCGGACCAGATGGATTTGGGGATACACGCTGCTCATGAGATGCCTTTCGATGTGGTCCGGCACCTTAAGCGACGATGCGGCAAAGGGGAATCCGCTTGGTACAAAACTGCGTGGTCGCCTGGCCTTGATCCGCGGCGGGCCGGCCCTGTGATCATCCTGGTGCCGCAACTATATCAAGGCCAGCCTCTACAAGGCTCCCGCCACCACAAGGGCACGGGCCCTTGCACAACAAGTCGAGATCATCATGTACAAACATCTGCTCATCGCCACGGACGGATCGGAACTGGCCGACAAGGGCGTTGCCCACGGCCTGACATTGGCCAAGGACCTCGGCGCCTCCGTCACCTTCGTTACCGTCTCGGAACCATTCCCGATCTTCGCCTGGGGCGGCGCCATGGCCGGCTATGCCGCCGGCGATGAGCTCGTCGCCTACAAGGAAGAGGCAGGCCGCTATGCCAAGGAAGTGCTCGCCAAATGCAAGGCGTCGGCGGACGCCGTTGGCGTGGCCGCGGAGGTGGTCCATGTCGAGGACAAGCGGCCCGCCGAAGCCATCCTGGAACTTTCGCAGGCCCTGCGCTGCGACCTGATCGTCATGGCCTCGCACGGCCGTCGCGGACTGGGCAAGCTGCTTCTCGGCAGCCAGACGGCGGAAGTGCTGTCCTACACGGAGATTGCGGTGCTGGTGGTGCGGTAACAGATTTGGCCCAGCGCGCTCCTCACATGCCCGTGAGGCTAAAGCGACAGGATTTATATTGTACGGATTCAATCCGTACCATATAATAGCAGACAAAGGAGATAGCCATGCCTCGCAACGTCGGTGATAACGGTCGAATCGATTTCCGGATTCCGCCCGAAGCGAAAGCCGTGATCGCACGTGCGGCCGCCTTGTCGAATGTCGGCCTGACCGAGTTCGTTACGCGCTCCGCACTGCGTGACGCCCAGGCTGCGATCGAACGCGCCGAACATCTTGCGCTGTCAGAACGGGACAGTCTGCGCGTCCTCGACCTGCTTGAAAACCCGCCCTCCCCGACCAACCGCCTTATCCGCGCCGCCAAAGCCGGCCAGACTCTCGCGTGAACTCCGTCACATGGCAAGAAGTGCCGATCGGGAGACAACATAACCGTGCCGCCTTCGACTGTGGCGACGCGGACCTCAACATCTATTTGCAGCGCTTTGCGCGTCAAAGTCATCAAAGCGGTGGCGCAAAAACTTTCGTCGCCGTGACGGCGCAAGATCCTTTGCGCATCCTCGGCTTCTACTCTCTCAGCCCGGCTTCGATCGACTTTGCCAGGACCCCGGCAGTCGCCAAACGCGGCCTTGGCCGCTATGACGTGCCGGTCTACCGTCTGGGTCGGCTCGCCGTAGACCGTACGATACAAGGCCGCGGCCTTGGCGGCGGTTTGCTGCTCGCCGCCGGGAAGCGCTGTATGGCAGTCGCGGAGGAGCTCGGCGGCGTTGCCTTGCTAATCGATGCCAAAGGTGACCAGGCTGCCCACTGGTATGAAGGTTACGGTGCGATCCGTCTGGATGACGCGCCGCTGTCCCTGGTCCTGCCTTTCGCCGCGATCGCCAAGGCGATAGCTGCATTCTGAACGCCTGCCGCAAGCTACAGAATACCGTCCTCCACAAGATAGACACCCAGCGCCAGCAATCCGACGAAGAACACTTTCCGGAAGGTCTCGATGCTCATCCTCCGGCGCAATGCCTGGCCGGCGAACATGCCGGCCAGCGCCGGCGCAAGGGCTGCGACCGATCCCGCCAGTTGCGCGCTCGGCGACGCCAGGGCACCGGTCCTGAACAGCCCGATGGCGAGCGCCGCCGTCGACACGGTGAAGGATAGGCCGAGCGCCTGGATCAGGTCTTCTTTCTCCAGCCGCAGCGATTGCAGATAGGGCACTGCCGGGATGACGAAGACGCCGGTGGCGCCGGTGACCAGTCCGGTCGCCACCCCGACCAGCGGTGACATCAAGGCCTCATGGCGCCGTCGTGGTGAAGCCGGCCTTGGCGAGGCCGAGGATCGCATAAAGCACCAGTGCCGCGCCCAGCCCGGCAGAAGCCGCGCCCGTATGCGTGCCGGTCAGCAGACCGGCGCCGGCAACCGTGCCGAGCATCACGCCGGCCATCATCGTCCACAGCCGCTTGCACAGGCCGCCGAAGGACGGGCCGGTCAGCAATTGCCAGAGATTGGTGACCAGCGACGGGATCAGCAGCAGCGCCGCGGCCTGCGCTGGCGGCATCGTCACCGCCAGCAGGCCCATCGCAACGGTAGGCAGCCCCATGCCGACGACGCCCTTGACGAAGCCGGCGGCGAGGAAGACGGCGCCGATCCAGGCGAGGACGCCGGCGCTCAGCATGATCGTATCTTCAGGGCCGGATCAGTCATGCAGCAGCATATCGGTTGCGTCGGCATCCGGGCTGGCGGCCTTTGCCGGCGCCGCCTCGCGGCTGGTGGATACGACGGTCGCCGCGCATCCCCGCGGGCCTGATCCCGCTGGCGCCATGGCAAGGCCAGCCACGGCAATGGCCAACACGATCGCCGTGCTTTCAAGAATGCCGAGCCGGCCTGATGTTCGTTCGTTCATCACAATTCTCCTTCGAAACTGTTTGACGAAGATCCCGGCTGATCACAATGTGGAAGTTGCGCTTCCAGCCTTCGGCCAAGACGAAGGCTGGCAGGGCCGACCGCCTTCCCGGGCGCTGAGTATTCGCAGGAGCAAAAGAATGCGCTTCGATCTGGTCGATCTCCGCCTGTTCCTGCTGGTGGCCGAACGCGGCAGCATCACCCATGGCGCCGAGCTTGCCGGACTGGCGCTGGCCTCGGCCAGCGCCCGCATCAAGGGCATGGAGGAGCGGCTCGGCGCGCCGCTGCTGGAGCGCCGCCGCCGTGGTGTGGTGCCAACGCCGGCGGGACAGGCGCTGCTGCATCATGCGCGCGCCGTGCAGAACCAGATCGAGGCCATGACCGGCGATCTGGCCGCCTATGCCACGGGCTTGCGCGCCCGCGTCCGGCTGCTGGCCAACACCGCCGCTACAGCCGAGTTGCTGCGCGACATCCTGCCGGCTTTCCTTGTCGCACATCCCCAGATCGACATCGATCTCGACGAGCGCCCCAGCCATGAGATCGCGCAAGCCGTGGCCAATGGTGCGGCCGATCTCGGCATCGCCGCAACCTGGGCCGGCCTGTCGCATCTCGAACAGAAACCGTTCTTCACCGACCGGCTGGTGGTGATCGCCGCGCGGAACCGGCCCGGCCTTGAAGGCCGCACCGTCAACCTCACTGAGGTTCTCGGCGAATCTTTCGTCGGCCTCAGCACCGGCCATGCGCTGCAGGAGCACATCACGCGCCAGGCGGCCCGCCTTGGCGGCCATCTGCATGTCCGCATCCGCGTGCCCGGCCTCGACAATGTCTGCCGGCTGGTCGCGCAAGGCGCCGGCATCGCCATCGTGCCGGAAAGTGCGGCGGGTCGTTCCGTGCGCACACTGCGGCTGACCGACGACTGGGCGACGCGCCAGCTCAACCTCTGCGCCCGCCGCTTCGAAGAGCTGACGCCACAGGCAAAACTGTTGGCGGCAGCGCTGGTCTGAGCCCTGACAGCGACCACCTATCCCCAGTAGCGCTGAATCATTGCCTTGCTTTTCCAATATCCGTGACGTAGCTTGTTTGCACATTGGCAAAAAAATCGCCAAAGTTTTTTCCTTTTGTGAAAGACGGGGACTTTGCGAGAACATCTCGATCTGACCGATCGGCGGCTGGTCAAACAGCTGTCGCAGGATGCACAGCCGGGCATCAACCGCATCGCGGAGATATTGGCGATTTCGGTGCCGACGGTGCGCACGCGGTTGCGCAACCTGCTCGACCGCAACCTGCTCAAGATCGTCGGCCTGCTGAATCTGACCGAGCGCCCCGAGCTGATCTCGGCCATTGTCGGCATCAATGCCCAAGGGCGCGGCCGGGCTCGCGAACTGGCGCAGCGCATTGCCGAACTGCCCTTCGTCAACTCGGCCTCGGTGGTCACCGGGCGCTTCGACATCATCGTCGACGTGACGGTGGCCGGCGACGTCGCCGACCTCTACCGCGTCACCAGCGAGTTGATCCCCGGCGCCGGCGAGCCCGGCGAAGTCGTGCGCAGCGAGACCTTCGTGGTCATGGCGTCCTGCAACAAATGGGTCAGCCTGCCGGAAGGCTGCTGGTCGGACGACCGCAAGGAGCCGGCATGAAGATCGCGGTACTCGGCGGCCTCGGCCTGCAAGGCCGGGCGGCAATCGCCGACCTTGTTGCCAGCGACGGCGTCGAGGAAATCGTCTGCGTCGACACGGCAGCGGATGGCCCGGCCCGGCTTGCCGACCTGACCGATCTTGCCCGTGTGCGCTTCGTCGTGCCTGAAGGCGCGATCGGCCCGGCGCTGGCCAATGTGCTTGATGATGTCGACGCCGTCATCGACCTGTTGCCGCAGCCATTGATGCGCGAGGCGGTGCAGGCCGCGATCGCCACGCGCACGCCGCTGGTCACCACCAACTACGCCAAGTCGATCGCCGATCTGGCGCCGGCCGCCGAACAAGCCGGCGTCTCGATCATGACCGAATGCGGGCTCGACCCCGGCATCGACCTCGTACTCTACGCTCGCGCCGCCAGGCAGTTCTCTTCGATCACCGCGATCGATTCCTATTGCGGCGGCATCCCCGAGCCGAAGGCGATGGCCAAGCCGCTGTGCTACAAGGTGAGCTGGAATTTCGACATGGTCCTGGTCAGCCAGAACCGCGACAGCGTCATGATCGAGGGCGGAAAGCGCGTCGCGGTGCCGGCCGGCCAGCAGCACGAAAACCCTTTCATCCATGAGATCGAGGTCGCGGGCCTGGGCAGGCTGGAAGCGTTCCCAAATGGCGATGCGCTGCATTATGTCGAGATGCTGGAGGCAGCCAAGGGTCTGCGCCGTTCCGGCCGCTACACGCTGCGCTGGCCGGGATGGTCGGCCTTCTGGACGCCGCTAAAGGAGCTCGGTTTCCTCTCTGAGGACAAGGTGCCCGGCACCTCCAACAGCCCGCGCGAATTCCTCGGCCGGCTGCTCGGCCCGCAACTGCAATATGGTCCCGGCGAGAAGGACCTGTGCGTGATGCGCAATGTCTTTTCCGGCCTCGAAGGCGGCCGCGCCAAGACGGTGACGTCGGACCTGATCATCGAGCGGGACCTGGCTTCGGGCCTGTTCGGCATGAGCCTCGGCGTCGGCTATCCCGCCAGCATCGTGGCGCAGATGCTGGCGCGTGGCGAGATCACCAAACCCGGCCTGCTCAACCCGCTGCTGGACGTGCCCGACGAACCCTTCTTCGACGAGCTTGCCAGACGCGGCATCAAGGTCACCGAGACGGTGGCCTGGGACTGAGGATTTTCGAACGGTGGCTGCCGCCGGCAACGGCGCTGCCGCTCAAAAAGCACCCCAAAGGGTGAAAAACAACGAAGACATGGAACAATAAAACAAGGAGGACTACCAAATGAAGATTGCCAAGCTTTTCATCGCCGGACTTGCGCTCGCCGGCCTTACCACTGCTGCCTCAGCCGGAACACTGGACGACATCACCAAGCGCGGCGAACTGCGTGTCGCCGTGCAGACCCAGGGACCCCCTTTCTCGCTGGTTGGCGCCAATGGCGAACGCACCGGCAGTTCGGTTGAACTGGCCGAACTGATGGCCAAGGAAATGGGTGTGAAAATCACCTTCCTCGATTTCGACTGGGATGGTCTGATCCCGGCGCTGCTGTCAGGCAAGGCCGACCTTCTGGTCGCTGACATGACACCGACGCTGGCGCGCGGCATGAAGGTCGCCTTCACCACGCCTTACATGTACACCGGCAGCACCGTCTTCACCAAGGCCGACAGCAAGTTCAAGACCACCGAAGACTGCAAGGCCAAGGGCACCAAGATCGCCGTGCTGCTCGGCGCCACCGGCGAGAAGGAAGCCAAGAAAGCCTTCCCCGACGCCGACATCAAGAGCTACAAGGGCGGCGGTCCGCTGCTGCTCGACGCCGTCAACAACGGCCAGGCCGATTGCGGCGTCAACGACGTCTCGGCGGTCAAGGGCCAGTCGACCGCCTATCCGGCCGGCAGCTTCACCATCATGCCGGACCTTCTGTCGAAGGAGCCGCTTGCCTTCGCCACCCGCTATGACGAGCCGGACCTGCTGGTCTGGATGAACCTGTTCCTCAACCAGGTCACCATCGACGGTCGCCTGCAGAAGAACCTCGACTACTGGGTCAATTCCGACGCCTGGAAGAAAGACCACTAAGCAGCGATAAAACCCAGGCGGTTTCGCGCGCGTCTCAAGCGCCGCGAACCGCCTGGAATTTCGCTTCATCCGTCGTTTCCTGCACTCTGGGGATTGCACCCAACGATGCTCGAAAATTTCAGTTTCCGCACCATCGTCGAATACCTGCCGCTGTTCGGACAGGGCCTGATCACGACCGTCTGGCTGTCGGCGCTGTCCTTTGTAGGGGCGCTCATCGTCGGCATCGTGCTGTGCGCCATGAATCTGCAGCGCGGCTGGCTGTTTCGTGTGCCGGCCAAGGCCTATATCGATGCGGTGCGCGCCACGCCCTTGCTGGCGCAGCTCTATTTTCTCTATTTCGGCCTGCCCCGGCTCGGCTTCGTCCTGCCGGAACTCGTCGTCGGCATCCTCGCGCTGTCGTTGAACAGCGGTGCCTATATCGCTGAAATCATTCGCGCCGGTATCTTGTCGATCCCGCGCGGCCAGGTCGAGGCCAGCGTCGCCTCGGGCATGACCTATGTCCAGCGCATGCGCCTTGTCGTCCTGCCGCAAGCCTTCAAGGTGACGATCCCGCCTCTGCTTGGCCAAGCCATCGTGCTGGTCAAGGATTCCGCCCTTCTGTCGCTGATCTCGGTTGCCGAACTGACGCGCGCCGGCCAGTTGCTCGCCTCCGACCGCTTCATGCCGGCCGAAGGTTTCCTCACCATCGCCGCCTTCTATCTGCTGCTCTATTACGGACTGAAGGGACTGGCTGGCGTCTCCAGCCGCTGGCTCGGCACGGCGGGGGCGCGGACATGATCTGGCAACAACTGCAAAGCCTCGCCGGCTCCTATCCGCTGGCCCTGCGCGGCCTCGGCATGACCGTGATGCTGTCGCTGATCAGCCTTGTGCTCGGCACCTTGCTCGGCTTCGGCCTCGGCATCCTGCGCACCGGCGGCAACCAGCTGATCTCGGGCTTGATCGGGGCCTGGGTCGACCTGATCCGCGGCACGCCGTTCCTCGTGCAGATCTTCCTGATCTTCTTCATCCTGCCGGAGTTCGGCATCGAGCTTGACGCCTTCACCGCCGGCATCATCGCGCTGACCAATCTGGCCGCCTGCTTCATCTGCGAGATCGTCGTCGCCGGCATCCGCTCGGTGCCGACCGGCCAGGTCGAGGCGGCGCTGGCGTCCGGCCTGTCGCGCTGGCAGCGCATGCGCCAGGTGGTGCTGCCGCAGGCGATGCGCATCGTGCTGCCGCCGCTGGTCGGGCAATATGTGCTGCTGATCAAGGATTCTTCGGTCGTCTCCGCCATCGGTCTCACCGACCTCACCCGCGTCGGCTGGCTGGTGGTGCAGCGTGTGCCCAACGGCCTCTTGGTCTTCTTCCTCGTCGGCGTCGGCTATTTCATCGTATGCTATCCGCTGATCATGCTGGCCCGTCGGCTGGAGCAGCGCATGGGCGCGGCACATGGCGAGGTGCAGTTGTGACTTCCAACCCCAAAGGTCCAGAAAACATGACCACAACGGGCCTTGCCAAGACCGGTATGATCGACTTTCGCGGCGTCAACAAATGGTTCGGCTCGCTCAACGTGCTCAAGGACATCACGCTCAGCGTCGAGCCGCGCGAAGTGGTCGTCGTCTGCGGCCCGAGCGGCTCGGGCAAAAGCACTCTGATCCGCTGCGTCAACGGCCTGGAGGCGATCAAGAACGGCGACCTCGTCGTCGACGGCCAACGCCTGGGCGACCCCGCCACCAACATGACGCAGCTGCGCACCGAGATCGGCTTCGTCTTCCAGTCGTTCAACCTCTACCCGCATAAGACGGCACTCGAGAACGTCACGCTAGCCCCCATCCATGTCCGCAAGATCCCGCGTGCCGAGGCTGAAAAAGCAGGCCGTGAATTGTTGGCCAAGGTTGGCCTCGCCGACAAGGTCAATGCCTATCCCGCACAGCTCTCCGGCGGCCAGCAGCAGCGCGTGGCGATCGCGCGTTGCCTCGGCATGCGGCCCAAGATCATGCTGTTCGACGAGCCGACCTCGGCGCTCGATCCCGAGATGATTTCCGAAGTGCTCGACGTCATGGTGGCGGTCGCCGAGGAAGGCATGACCATGATGGTGGTGACGCACGAGATGGGCTTTGCCCGCAAGGTCGCCCAGCGCGTGGTGTTCATGGACGCCGGCGCCATCGTCGAAAGCGGCACGCCGGACGAGTTCTTTTCACACCCCAAGACCGACCGCAGCCGCGCTTTCCTGAGCAAGATTCTCAGGCATTGATGTCACGCCTTATAAGACATGCTTCTTTTTCGGTGTATCGACGAACCTCCGTTTGGGCAATGCGGGGCTTCCGTCATTGACGACATAGCGCAAACGCGCTGCAAGCCGTGCTTCCGCTTCAGGCCAATCCTTGAGACTTACCGGAAGCCGCGCGATGAGCTTCAGTTCGCGATCGTAAAGATCCACATGGACGAAAGGAATGACGACGACAACGACAATGACTTGTCCAAAGCCTGCCAACTCGGAGAGTGGGATCGTTTTGTTTCTGAAGAGACGACGGTAGATGATGTTTTCGCCTTCGATGCTCCAACGTGCGTATTGGACAGCAATCCCGGCCACCATGAGACCGACAAGGAAAACACCGATGACCACTCCGGACCAAAGCTCGGCCGGGGTCTGCGCTTCGGGATGCGTGAAAATACCATAGATCATGGCTGCCAATGCGCCCGCGGCACCCAGACAGACCAACCATCCCAACGTTCGTTTTGCTGACCCGGTCTTGAATACAAAATCATTCTGCATAAGATTCCACCTGGTTCACTGTGACCGCGGGTAGCGGGAACCCCGCGACGCATTGGATGTTGAGCCGGTCTTCCCGGCGCTCCTTAAGAGCCAGGTTTCCGTCGGCAGTACACTGCGGTAGATGCAAAAGGGATTGCGGTCGATCCCCACTCTCAGCGTTCCGGACCCTTTTGCAGACCATCATGATCGGCGCCAGGTGCCAAGTCACGCGAGATGGGTCACGAACGCTGGCAGGCCGCCCCGCCGTCTGAGCAGCACGATGGCGAGGAAGGCGATCACGCCGCTCGCGGCGACGACCACCAGCACCCACAGCGAATTGGCGACGGATGTCCGCGCCATCATGAAGGCGAGCGCGAACGGCGCGAAGGCCGAGGTGAACTGACGGGCAGCGCTCGCCCATCCGAGCCGCGCACCATAGCCCTCGCGGCCGAAGAGTTCGAGCGGCAAGGTGCCGCCGACGATGCTGGTGAGGCCGGAACCAAGGCCGAACAGCAACACGAACAGGAAAGCGCCTGGCAGCCATGGCGTCGTCAGGAGCAGTGCGCACAGCCCTGCTGTGATCAGCGATGCGGCGATGACGGCGAGGTGCGTCTGCTGCAGCCGCCCGCCAAACAGCATGTTGATCAACCGGCTGGCGACCTGCGCCGGCCCGAACAGGGTCGAGACGAAGAGGCCTGCGGTTCCGAGCCCCAGCGCCGCCGTCAGCGGCACCATGTGGATGAGGATCGCCGACAGCACGAAGCCCTCGGTGGCGAACCCCGCCAGCATGAGCAGGAAGGCGGTCCGGCCGCGCCGCGCATCGAGCCGCGTGCCCGCTTCATCGGGGGCGGACCCGCGCTCTTGCGGCATGACTGCTGCATGGCGGCGCGACAGGCGCATCAGCCACGCGTGGATCGGCAGGCATAGGCCGAGATTGAGAGCGGCGAACAAAAGATAGACCTCGCGCCATGTCAGATGCGCATGCAGCGCCGAAGTCAGCGGCCAGAACAGGGTCGAGGCGAACCCGGCGATAAGCGTCAGATGGGTGATGCTGCGCTGCGGTCGGGGAACCCCGATCTGCACGATCGCAACGAAGGCGGCGCTGTAGAGAACGAAGCTGGAGGCCAGTTCCATCGCCAGCAAGGCCACAACGAAGCTCACGCGGTCGGGCGCGACGGCGCACAGCGCCAGCGCCACGGCTGCCGCCACCGAGCCGACGGTCATGATGCGGCCGGCGCCGAAGCGGTCGGCCCACCGCCCGGCAGTCGGCGCGAACAGGCTGCCGGCAAACAGCGAGGCCGACAGCGCGCCGAACACCCAGCCTTCCGTGAGCCCGAACTCCCCAGCCATTGCCGGCGCCAGGATCGAGAAGCTGTAGTAGAGCGTGCCGTAGCCAATGATCTGGGTCAGCCCAAGCGCCCAGATCGCCTTGCGCAGGACGGATCGTTCAGGCATCGGCGCCGACCGCCATATCCTCTCGCGTCTCGGTGGCCGGCGCGGTTGCGCAGCCGCAACCCGATGCGCCGGTTGCCTTGGCGTCCGCATCCCTGACGCAGCAGGCATCGACAGCGGCCGGCGCGGGCCCGCCACAGCAGCCGGCGCTTGCCGCTACCGTCGCGACACCGACGGCGCTGCACACGCCGGTCTCCGGCAGCACCAGCCGGACCTCGCGGGCCGCGGCATGGTCTCCGGCAATGTCGGCGACCACCGAGCGGACTTGCTCGTAGCCGGTCGCCATCAGGAAGGTCGGGGCACGGCCGTAGGATTTCGAGCCGACGATGGTGAAGCCCGGTTCGGGATGGGCGAGCTCTGCAATGCCATGCGCGGGAACCGTGCCGCATGAGTGGAAGTTTGGATCGATCAGCGGCGCCAGTGCCGGCGGCGCCTCGACGGCGGGATCAAGCGCGATGCGGATTTCGCTCAGGAACGACAGGTCTGGCCTGAAGCCGGTGGTGACGACGATGCGGTCGATGGCCAGGTTGAACGGCTTGCCACCCAGGCTGGCATCGACACCAAGCCCCTTGCCCTGCGTCTTGATGCCGTTGACGGCGAAGGGCGCCAGCATGTTCAGCCTGCCATCCGCCATCGCCTGCCTGGCCGCCAGCCCAAGCGCGCCGCGTTCCGGCAACTGGTCGTTCAGCCCGCCGCCGAGCAATCTCTCGATGCTGGCGTGGCGCAGCGCCCAGAAGATTTCGGTGCCAGGCGCCGCATCCTGCAGCTCCATCAGCGCCAGCGCGACGTTGATGGCCGAGTGCCCGCCGCCGATGACCAGGATGCGCTTGCCCGCATAGTCTTCTCTCGCCTTGCCGAGCACGTCGGGAATGCCATAGGCGATGCGTGCCGACGCCTCGCCTTCGCCGGAAACCGGCAGCCCGTCGACGCCGATCGGATTTGGCCGCCACCATGTTCCGGACGCGTCGATGACGGCGCGCGCGAGAACGCGGTGTTCGCCGCCGGCATCGCGATAGCGGATGACGAAGGGCGCGTCCTTGCGGCCATCATTGGCGACCTTGTCGTGTCCCTGACGGGTGATCGCTGTGACCTCGGCGCCGAGCTTCAAATTGGCGGCGATCGCGGGAAGCCGGCCAAGCGGCGCCAGATAATCGCGCACGATCTCGCCGCCGGTCGGCAGGCCCTGGCTGTCCGGCGCCGTCCAGCCGGAGCGGTCGAGCAGCGCCCGCGCCGCCGTATCGATGTTGTATTTCCATGGCGAAAACACCCGCACATGGCCCCAATCGAGCAGCGCCGCACCCACGCTTTCGCCGCGCTCCAGGACGAGCGGAGTGATGCCGCGCTCGACCAGATGCGCCGCGGCTGCCAGCCCGACCGGGCCGGCGCCGATCATCGCGACGGGAAGGTTTGCCATCATGTCCATAGGTTCGATCCTTCCGGTATGTTCGAATTATAAGTGCAAAAAAATCAAGCCAGCGCTTTGCCGACGGCGGGCGCGCAGACGGCGTCAGCGCAGCACTCGTCGGCGAGATAGCCGATCAGCGCATTCATGCCGGGATAGTTGGCGCGGCAGATCAGCGTCGTCGCTTGCCGCTCCTGCGTGACAAGCCCGGTGTCGACCAGGCGTTTGAGGTGATGCGACAGCGTCGATGACGGAATGTCGAGCTTGCCCTGGACGCTGCCGACGGCAAGCCCGTCGTCACCGGCGCGCACCAGGATGCGATAGAGCTGAAGTCGCGTCGGATTGCCGAGTGCTTCAAGCTGGGCAGCTGCTTTTTCGAGTTTCATGGAAATAAACTACGCGGCACTTTTCGCGCCGTCAACTTAATTTCGAAAAATATGGAAATAACATCAGCCGGCGCGTTTGCCCGAGGCGCCTGTGATCACCTCGCCATCCTCCTTGGTGAACGCACCGATCTCCGGGTTGGGCAGGATGTCCAGCACCTTTTCCGACGGCCGTGCAAGGACGACGCCGAGCGGGCTGTCCACGATCGGCCGGTTGATAAGGATCGGATGTGCCAGCATGAAATCGACGATCTGCTCGTCGGACCATTTCGGGTCGGCAAGGCTGAGTTCGGCATAGGGGGTGCCCTTCTCGCGCAGCAGGTCTCGCGGTGTGATGCCCATCGCGGCGATCAGTTCGACTAGCCTTTGTCGCGACGGCGGCGTCTTCAGATATTCGATCACCTCCGGCTCCTCGCCCGACTGCCGGATGATGGCCAGCGTGTTGCGCGACGTGCCGCAATCGGGGTTGTGGTAGATGGTGATGGTCATTTCGAGGCCTTCCCAGTCGACATGGTATTCCGGACGGCGCCACCCTTCTCGTACCAGCCCTTGCTGCGGTTCACGATCCACACCACCGACAGCATGACCGGAACCTCGATGAGCACCCCGACCACGGTGGCAAGGGCCGCGCCCGAATTCAGCCCGAACAGCGCGATCGCGGCGGCCACCGCCAGCTCGAAGAAGTTCGACGCGCCGATCAGCGCCGATGGTCCAGCCACGCAGTGCCGCTCGCCGCTGAGGCGGTTGAGCAGATAGGCAAGACCGGAGTTGAAATAGACCTGGATCAGGATCGGCACTGCCAGCAGCACGATCACCAGCGGCTGCGCAATGATCTGCTCGCCCTGGAAGCCGAACAGCAGTATCAGCGTCGCCAGCAAGGCAGTCAGCGACAAGGGCTGCAGCGTGGCAAGCAGGGCATCGAGCCCGACCTGTCCCCTCGCTGCCAGCAGCCGGCCCCGAACCAGCTGCGCGACGATCACCGGCGCGACGATGTAGAGTGCGACCGACAGCATCAGCGTGCCCCATGGCACGGTGATCGTCGACAGGCCGAGCAGCAGGCCGACGATGGGCGCGAAAGCGACGATCATGATCGAGTCGTTGAGCGCCACTTGCGAAAGTGTGAAATTCGGCTCGCCGCGCGTCAGGTTCGACCAGACGAAAACCATCGCCGTGCAGGGCGCCGCAGCAAGGATGATCAGCCCGGCAATGTAGGAATCGATCTGCACGGCGGGCAGCCACGGCCGGAACAGCCAGCCGATAAAGAGCCAGCCCAGCAGCGCCATCGAAAACGGCTTCACCGCCCAGTTGATGAACAGCGTCACGCCGATGCCGCGCCAATAGGTGCTGACCCTGGCCAGCGAGGCGAAATCGACGCGCAAGAGCATCGGCACGATCATCAGCCAGATCAGCACGGCGACAGGAATGTTGACCCTGGCGATCTCGGCCGACGCGATGGCGCCGAACACGCTTGGCAGCAGATGGCCAAGTGCGATGCCCGCGACGATGCACAATGCCACCCACACCGTCAGATACTTCTCTACGAAGCCGATGCCGGGCCGCGTCGCCTCGCCCGCGTTCAGAGCGTGATCGGTCATGATGGCTTTCCTTGTTCGAACGGCGCGCGGCGGACAGTCACAAGCCCCTCAGCAGTCACAGGTCACGGCATTGATGACGGGACGGCAGAGCTCCGGCGCGCCATTGCAGCAATCTTCCATCAGATAGGCCAGCAGGTCGCGCAAGCCGGTCATGTCGGCGACATAGCGCACGGTCCTTCCGTCGCGTTCGGGACGGATCAGCCCGGCATGGGCGAGCACCTTCAGATGCGCCGACATGGTGTTCTGGACCGTGTCCAGCCTCGTTGCGATCTCGCCCGCCGGAATGCCTTCCGGACCGGCACGCACGAGCAGCCGGAAGACATCCAGCCGCGTCTCCTGGCCAAGTGCGGCCAGCGCGTTCAAAGTACCCTTCTTATCCATATATCCGAATCCTTGGATTTATGGATTCGTGATACCGACTCCCCCACGATCTGTAAAGGGTCCGCCCACCATCAGGTGACGGCCAGCACCTTTCCCGTATCGTGCTGGCGCACGAAGTCCACGCGGGCGCCGTCCCAGTGGTAGCTGTAGTGGCGGCCCTGGACTGGAATGGTAATGACATCGGGCCAGAAGATGCCGATGCAGCCGCCGCCCGGCATGCGCACGCTGTTCCACACCAGCCCGTCGCTGCCTGCTGCCCGCAGCGCCCGCCCTTCCGCCTGCGAGGCGGAATAGTCGTCCGGGTCGAGCACGCCGGGCACGGCGTTGACGTCATCTAGGTCGCGGTCGACGCTGCCGATCAGCACGCGGAAGTCAGCCGTCCAGCCCGGTCCCTCGTTGGTGGCACGCATGAATTTCTGGTGGTGGTGGATGGTCTCGGCCAGCGCGACGTCCTCGCTGTCGCCCGCATAGTAGATGCCGTAGCTGCCATCCGAGAAGCGGCCTGGCCTCAGCGTCGAGCAGTGCACGAAGGGCGCCATCACGAAGCTGGCGCCGGGGCCGGAAACCCGCCTTGCGGCCGACACCTTGCCGAGATCGCCGATCTCGAACCTTATGCGCGGGTTTGTCTTCGCCTCGACGGCGGCAAGCGCCTCCCAGTCGCGCGGGTCGGCAATGTCCTCGAAGAGGTCGATGGGCGGATGGATGGAGCGGATGATGCGGAAGGTCTGGTGCCAATGGACGCCGCGCCGGACCGCAAGCCCACTCACCATGCACCACGCTCCGCATCGAGCCATTCGCGCATCGCCGATAGATCGGAAATTTCGCCGCGCAGCATCAGGTCGAGGGCCGACTGGCCGCCGAAGGTGGCATTGGGCTTGCGTATCCAGGCATAGCCGCGCGCCGGCTCCGTGAACAGATAGCGCAGGCCCTTGTGGATGCCCATCAGGTGCGCCATGCGTGTGCGAAGATCGCGGTCGATCCTGCCGACGCCGCCTTCCTTCGCCCCAGTCTTCCAACGCGCCCAGGTCCGCGCCGACATGCCGCCGAGCAGGATGCAGGCCTCCAGGTCGGTGAGATTCCAGGCCTTGAACAGGTTGACCGTGGTGCGCGCCAGCGCGCCAGCTTCTTCATCCGAGATAGCGGCTCCGACCGTGGCCGGCGTGGTGACGATGGACTGAAGCTGCATTTTGTGCCTCGCTATTGGCAGACATATAGCATGTATTTGCCAATTGGCAAGATAAGTCCAACCGCATCTTGATGGGAAGAGGATGGCGGGACGAGGCAGGGCTTGGGTTCCTCGCCCCCACGGAAGTGGGGGAGAGGTGGCTCGGCGAAGCCGAGACGGAGCGGGGGCGGCGCGGCCTTAGGTGATTTAGAGGGAACTTGCCAGCGTCGCAGCCCCCTCTCCGACCGCTTCGCGGCCACCTCTCCCCCGCTTTGCGAGGGCGAGGAACCCAAGTCCTGAAAGTCGCCGCCAGTACCCCGCCTACTCTGCCGCCTCATACCCTGCGATGCCCTTGACCTCGAGGAAATCCTCGAGCCCGTATTCGGCATACTCGCGGCCATTGCCCGACTGCTTGTAGCCGCCGAACGGCAGGCCGGCGTCCCATTGGGGATAGTTGATGTAGACATTGCCGGTGCGCATGCGCGCCGCGACTTCGCGCGCCTTCTTCATGTCCTTGGCCTGGATGTAGGAGGCAAGGCCATAGACGGTGTCGTTGGCGGTCTCGACCACCTCGTCGACGCTGTCGTAGGGCATGATCGCCAGCACCGGCCCAAAGATCTCCTCGCGCGCGATGCGCATGTCGTGGGTGACGTCGGCGAACACCGTCGGCCTGACATAGTAGCCGCGGTTAAGCTCGGCCGGCCGGCCTGGGCCGCCCGCCACCAGCGTCGCACCTTCATCGATGCCGGCCTGGATCAGGTCCTGGATCTTGTCGAACTGAACCTGGCTGACGACCGGGCCAAGCTTGGTGCCGGCGGCGTCAGCGGGGCCGACGGTGAACTTTTCCGCCGCGGCCTTGGCATAGCCGGCCGCCTCTTCATGGCGGTCGCGCGGCACGAACATGCGCGTCGGCGCATTGCAGGACTGGCCGCTGTTGCTGAAGCAGCCGGCGACGCCCTTGCTGACGGCGCTTGCGAGGTCGACATCCCCGAACAGGATGTTGGCCGACTTGCCGCCAAGCTCCTGGTGCACGCGCTTGACCGTATCGGCGGCGGCCTTGGCCACCAGGATGCCGGCGCGGGTCGAGCCGGTGAATGACATCATGTCGATGTCGGGATGGCTGGACAGCGCCTGGCCGACGCCGGGACCGTCGCCATTGACGAGGTTGAAGACGCCCTTCGGCACGCCGGCCTCGTCCAGGATTTCGGCGAAGATGATGGCGTCGAGCGGCGCGATCTCGGAGGGCTTCAGCACCATGGTGCAGCCAGCAGCAAGCGCCGGACCGACCTTGCAGGTGATCTGGTTGAGCGGCCAGTTCCACGGCGTGATCAGCCCGACGACGCCGATCGGCTCCTTGACCACCAGATGGTTGCCCTTGACGTTGCGGAATTCGAAACTCTTCAGCACGTCGGCCATCTTCTGCAGATGCGCAAGACCGATGCCGACCTGGCTGTCCAACGCCATCTGGCGCGGCGCACCCATCTCGCGGGACACAGCGACGGCAAGATCGCCACTGCGCTTCTTGTAGACCGCGATGATGCGGTTCAGCAGGTCGAGCCGCTCACCAACCTCTGTAAAACCAAAGCTGTTGAAGGCGCGCTTGGCGGCAGCCACCGCCTTGTCGACATCGGCCTTGGAGCCTAGCGAAATCTGCGCAAAGGCGTCCTCATTCGAGGGATCTATGACGTCCAATGTGTTGGGCACAACAGGATCGACCCACGCGCCATCGATATAGAATTGCAGATTGTGTGACATGGTTTTCTCCTTGGCCGCATGGCCGCGCCGGGCCGTCATATCTGGCTGGAGATAACGATGCACAAACGCCGCTGTCAAACGCAACCCCCGAAGTCGTTGAGCCAGTGCGGCAGTGATTGAGCCAGAGCGGTTGGGCCAGCGAGTAGTGGTGAGGATGGACTACAGCAAGATATGCCCGGCCTCGACCAGAAACCGCCTCGCGGCGGCCTGATCCGTCGCTTTCACCAACAGATGGTCACCATCGAAAGTGGACACCAGGAAGATGCCCAACCCGTTTTCCGACAACGGCCTGATAACCGACAGCACGATACCGGTTTCATCGAAGGCAAACGGGCCCGCGAGTTTGAAGGCCACCCAGTCGATATCCTGCTTGACGGCATGCGGCACGCGGTCCTGCAAGCAAACGATCGAAAGCTCGTCGTCAGTCCTTGTGATGCTGACGAAGCCTGGCCCGTCCGCCCAACCGGGAATGATCTCGCCCGCCTCCAGCCGGGAAACCGCGTAAAGCCCTAGGAGTTGCTTAAGCCTGACCCTGGCAGCCATTATCGAACTCCTTCGTCAGATTGCCGGTAATCCCGCGAGCCTCTTGCTCATATAGACCGTCATGCCGCCCATGAACGGCTCTTCCCGATCGATGACATAGCCCTGCCTCTTGTAGAGCGACACATTCGCCTCGAAGGCGCCATTGGTCAGCAGGCGAAGCTCGGCACGTCCTGCTTCGATTGCCTTGCGCTCGGCCAGCTCCAGCAACAGCCGGCCAATCCCTCTCCCCTGCGCATCCGGTGCCACGCAGACATTCTCGATCCAGAGGTGATCTGCGGCCAGGATGGTTTCGATCATCCCGACAATGCCGCCATCCTCGACGGCGAGATCGAACGGATGCTCGGCAACAGCCTTGTCGTAGTCGGCGCGCATAGGCAGCGGCTCGCGGCCGATCACCGGCACCCATTTGACATAGGCGGCACGAACGATATCCCGGATCGCGGTGGCGTCAGCGGGCTCGGCGGGCCGAAGCCGGATAGAAGAATTGTTGGTCATCAAAGTGCTCCAGATATGAAAACCCCCGCCGGCGGTGTCGCGGGCGGGGCTGGAAACGAACGAACCGGATCTATCCTGCCGGTCTTTGTCGTCGCGCAATCAGTCTGCCGCTCCGCACTGTGCAGGTGCGGCGTCGCTTGGTGTTGGTGGGCGCGAGGACGAACATGGCGCCAAGCTGGAACATGATGCGTGGCGCTGTCAAGGCGGCTGCTCGATCGGTAATGTCTCATGTCATGGAATCGCTGCGGGCCTTGCGATAAACGGCAATTGATCGATGGACAAAATATGACCGGAACGCTGAACAAGGGTGCGGATGGTTGCCATCCTGAACCTGGCCTATTTCGGGATCGAGTTTGCCGTAGCCGTCTGGATCGGATCGGCATCGCTGTTCGCGGACAGCATCGATTTTCTGGAGGACGCATCCGACAATCACCGCCGCCGCCGTCGAGATGCAGGGACGCGCGGCAAGCAACAATTACTGGGCCAGTTTCTCCCTCCCCGCGCAACACAGCCTGACCGCGCCTTCGGGAATCGTTGCCCCCGGCGGCCGGTGGCGGCGCAATGCCCGGCCAATGGAACACCCTCCATCGCCGTCGCCGATATCCACACAAATCCGGCGGACCCGGCCCGGCCTTGGCGGCGGACGGGAATCTATCAGCCGCATCTGGTGGACGACGACCAGCGGAGCAACGACCGCGGCATGTTCTAGGCGGCGCGCCGGCAGGCGATGTCGCATCTGGACTGCACCCGCAGTCGTTCTATCTTTTTGCTCGACCCAGACCAAGCACCGGAGCCATCGCCGTGACCGTTACCGACCTCTATCGAGGCTACATCGCCTGCCTCAACAATCAGGATTGGCAAAATCTGCATCGCTTCGTCCATGACGAGGTCCACTACAATGGCGACCGCGTCAGGCTGGCGGGGTACCGCGAAATGCTGGAGCGCGATTTTCGGGAGATCCCAGACCTCTATTTCGACATCCAACTGCAAATCGCCGAACCGCCGTTCATAGCCAGCCGGCTCCAGTTCAACTGCACGCCGAAGGGAACCTTCTTCGGCCTGCCCATCAACGGCCGGAAGATCTCCTTCAGTGAGAACGTCTTCTATGAATTCCTCGACGACAGAATCAGGAACGTCTGGTCGGTGATCGACAAGGCGGCGATCGAAGCGCAGGTTTAATCCAGGTCGGCCAGAAGATGACGCGCAGCCAATGCCCGACCGATCGTTCGTGAAAATCGATCATTATGACGAAAATAATTCGTTGGAAAGATTATTTGAGGAATGGCATTCCTCCGGCACACCCATCCGGAGCATTGCATTGTCTTCCGTTTCCCACTTCGCGAACGAAATTCCGAAAAGCGCTTTTCCTGCCGATCTGACACCAGGGCGGAAATCCCTCAACTGGAATGGCATCGTCCCCGGCGTCGTCCTTGTCACGATGATTACGGCTGTCGCCTTCTCGGCCCGTAATGTCTCCGGCTTCGCCTTGTTCAGCCCGATGATCCTGGCCGTCGTTGCCGGCATGATCTACTCCAACGTGCTGGGCACACCGGTGCACGCCAAAGCCGGTATCGCATTCTCGCAAAAGCGCCTGTTGCGCTTCGCCATCGTGCTGCTCGGCTTCCAGCTGACGCTCGGCCAAGTCGTCTCGATCGGCGCCGGCGGCGTCGGCATTGTCGCGGCCACGCTTGGTGCCACCTTCGTTTTCACCATCACGCTCGGTCGGCTGATCGGCGTCGACGCCAAGCTGGCGCAGCTGATCGCCGCCGGCACCTCGATCTGCGGCGCCTCGGCTATCGTCGCCACCAACATCGTCACCGATGCGCGCGACGAGGACGTCACCTACGCCGTCGCCTCGATCACCTTGTTCGGCACCGTCGCCATGCTCGGCTTCCCGCTCATGGCGCCCATGCTCGGCCTCGACCAGCACGCTTTCGGCCTGTGGGCCGGCGCCTCGATCCATGAAGTGGCGCAAGTCATCGGCGCCGGCTTCCAGAACGGCACCCAGTCCGGCGAGATCGCCACCGTCGCCAAGCTGACCCGCGTCGCCATGCTGGCGCCGATGGTCGTCGCGCTCGGCCTGATGGCGCGCCGCAGGAGCAGCAGTGAGGTGGCGGCGCGGCCGCCCATGCCGTGGTTCGTCGCCGCCTTCGTCGCCATCGTGGCGCTGAACAGCCTCGTCACCGTGCCGGCCGAGGTGAAATCGGCAATGGCGCTCGCCACCACCATCATGCTGACCATGGGGCTGGCCGCCATGGGCCTGCAGGCCGACATCTCGCAGTTGCGCTCACGCGGCCTGCGCCCCCTGGCGCTCGCCTTCTCGGCCTTCCTGTTCATCGGCTGCTTCAGCCTGCTGCTGGTGAAATTCGCCTAGTCTAAACCGGGCCTAGTCCTCGAACGAACTCGACGCGGCATAGATCGCCGCCAGCGTCTCGATGCCGGCCTGGTCGGCCTTGTCGAAGCGGCCGGGCAGCGGACTGTCGAGATCGAGCACGCCGAAGACGCCTTCATCGTCCTCGAGCAGCACCACCAGTTCCGAGCGCGAGTCGGCATCGCAGGCGATGTGGCCGGGAAAATCATGCACGTCCTTGATCAGCATCGAGGTGCCGAGTTCGACCGCCGTTCCGCACACGCCCTTGCCGACGGCGATGCGCACACAGGCCGGCTTGCCCTGGAACGGCCCGAGCACCATTTCCTCGTCCGACTGCAGGAAATAGAACCCGGCCCAGTTGAGGTCCGGCACCATCTGGAAGATGAGTGCTGCGGTGTTGGCGGCGTTGGCGATCGAATCGCGCTCGCCGTCGAGCAGCGCCTTAAGCTGAGTGGCGAGGTCGCGGTAGAACGCGGCCTTGTCTGAGGTGTCGATGGCCTTGGCCGCAAACATGAACGTGTCTCCGTATCGAGGATAGCTGTTCGTCCGATCGCTTGCCAAAGTCGGCGAGCTCCGCGACCAGACGGCCGCCCGCACAGTCTAGCGTGGATTGCGTCCCCTCCGAAAGCGGCAAGATCAGGGGTGCCTCCCGGCGCTGAGCCGGACGGCAAGGCAGCTATGCGTAAACTTTGCGATCATCTTGAGAATCATGACGGCCCCGATCGGGGCCGTCATTCACCTCTCAAACAGATCGGACAAGTCCCGGGTTTTAGTAGCCGCCCATACCGCCGCCGCCCGCCGGGGCAGCGTCTTTCGGCGGGATGTCGGTGATCATCGCTTCGGCGGTGATCAGAAGGGCTGCGATCGAACCGGCATCCTGCAGTGCGGTGCGCACCACTTTCGCCGGATCGACGATGCCTGCCTTGATCATGTCGACATAGACCTCGTTCTGGGCGTCAAAACCCTGATTGTGGTCCTTGCTGTCGGTGAGCTTGCCGACGACGATCGAGCCTTCAACGCCGGAATTCTCGGCGATCTGGCGGATCGGCGCTTCGAGCGCCCGCAGCACGATCGTGATGCCGGCCGTGACATCGGCATTCGCGCCGGTCAGGCCGCCAAGCACCGAGCGGGCACGCAGCAGAGCCACGCCGCCGCCGGGCACGATGCCTTCTTCAACCGCCGCGCGGGTGGCGTTCAGCGCATCGTCGATGCGGTCCTTCTTTTCCTTGACTTCCGACTCGGTGACGCCGCCGACGCGGATGACGGCAACGCCGCCGGCGAGCTTGGCCAGTCGCTCCTGCAGCTTCTCCTTGTCGTAGTCGGAGGTCGTCTCTTCGATCTGGCCCTTGATCTGGGCGACACGCGCCTGGATCGTCGCCTTGGTGCCGGCACCGTCGATGATCGTGGTGGTGTCTTTCTCGATCAGCACACGCTTGGCGCGGCCGAGCATCTCGATGGTGACGTTTTCAAGCTTGATGCCGAGGTCCTCGGAGATCATCTGGCCTGATGTCAGCACGGCGATGTCTTCCAGCATCGCCTTGCGGCGATCGCCGAAGCCCGGCGCCTTGACGGCCGCGACCTTGAGGCCGCCGCGCAGCTTGTTGACGACCAGCGTCGCCAGAGCCTCGCCCTCGACGTCCTCGGAGATGATCAGCAGCGGCCTGCCGCTCTGCACCACCGCTTCGAGGATCGGCAGCATCGCCTGCAGATTGCCGAGCTTCTTCTCGTGGATGAGGATGTAGGGCTCTTCCAGCTCGACGCGCATCTTGTCGGCATTGGTGACGAAATAGGGCGAGAGATAGCCGCGGTCGAACTGCATGCCTTCGACGACGTCGAGTTCGGTCTCTGCGGTCTTGGCTTCCTCGACTGTGATGACGCCGTCATTGCCGACCTTGTCCATCGCCTTGGCGATCATCTCGCCGACGCTGGCATCGCCATTGGCGGCGATGGTGCCGACCTGTGCGATCTCGGCCGACGACTTGACCTTCTTGGCGCGCGCCTGGATTTCCTTGACCACGGCGGAAACCGCCTGGTCGATGCCGCGCTTCAAATCCATGGGGTTCATGCCGGCGGCGACCAGCTTGGCGCCTTCGCGCAGGATCGAGGCGGCCAGCACCGTGGCGGTGGTGGTGCCGTCACCGGCGAGGTCGTTGGTCTTCGAGGCCACTTCGCGCACCATCTGGGCGCCCATGTTCTCGAACTTGTCGGCAAGCTCGATTTCCTTGGCGACGGTGACGCCGTCCTTGGTGATGCGCGGCGCGCCATAGGCCTTGTCGATGATGACGTTGCGGCCCTTGGGGCCGAGCGTGACCTTCACCGCATTGGTGAGGATCTCGACGCCGCGTAGCATGCGGTCGCGCGCATCGGTGGAGAATTTGATTTCCTTGGCAGACATGATTTTTATCCAGTTCGTTCGGAGAAAATGAGGTCAGGCAGCTTTCTTGGCGGCCACGGTCTTGTCGGTTGCAGCCGTCTCGCCCTTGTCGATGATCCCGGTCTCGCTCTTGTCGATGACGCCCATGATGTCGGCTTCCTTCATGATCAGAAGGTCCTCGCCGTCGATCTTGACCTCGGTGCCCGACCATTTGCCGAACAGGATGAAGTCGCCGGCTTTGACGTCGAGCGGAACAAGCGCGCCGTTTTCGTCGCGTGCGCCAGGCCCGACGGCGATGACTTCGCCCTCCTGCGGCTTTTCCTTGGCAGTGTCGGGGATGATGATCCCGCCCTTGGATTTGATATCGCCTTCGGCGCGACGAATGACGACGCGGTCGTGGAGTGGCCGAAATTTCATGGGAACTTTCTTTCTGGGGCCGGCACAGGCGGCCACGCCCCTCCTCTATAGACGCGTTGGCACTCGATAGATAGGAGTGCCAAAAATTATTCGCGGACCACATTAAATATTCAAAAGTATTATTTCGGCTGGCCGTTTCGTGATATCCGCAGAATGTCAAATAATTCAAAAGATTGAATTTTGCCGATCGAGTGCCTATTTATCGGACAAGTTCACTTTCACGATTTCAGGCACAAGGGAGATTTCTTCGATGGCCGAAGGCAATCAGACGATCATGGAAAAAGCTGAAGCCCGCTTTGTCGACAAGCAGAAGAAGACAGCGGAGAAAAACAAGGCGACCGCCGAATATATGTCCGAGGCAAGAGCCAGGGAAATCAAGACGGCAAGGCTGAGGGAGCTTCGGCTGGCCAAGGAAGAGGCCGATCGTGTCGCCGAGGCCCTCAATCCGACGCCGAAGAAGAAGCGGGTGACCAAGAAAGCCACGGAGGCCAAGACATGAGCCTCACCTTTCCCAACCGCAGCCGCAGCTATGACGAAGCGGGCCAGCGCATTCGTTTCGTTGGCCATGACGGCATGTTCCAGATCTCGTTTTCCGTCGCTGCCGACGCCATGGCCAAGATGCGGCCGGGCACAGCTGCCGACGAAGCCGGTTATCTCCAGACATTCGACACCGAGAGCAGCGCCATCCGCGAGGTGGCGTCGAAGGCCTATGACCGCACCCGCAAGAGCATGTATGTGCTGACGGCGGCCGATTTCGGCTGAAATGGCGGCGAGTTGGCGCTGACCGCGATCAGGTCTTGCGCTCGGCCCTTTCGCGGCGTCTGACGTCGCGGACATTCATCTGCACGACCATGTCCTCGGCCTCGCGCGGCCCCATCCCGACCATCACCTTTTGCCGGACAACCGCAGGCTGGCCGGTGAAGACATCGATGATGCTCCAGCTCTGGGGAAGCTCCATGCGCAGCGTGTAGCGGTTGGCCATGGCGGTCAGCCTTGCATCGTGAAAAACACGGCGCCCAGGATCAGCACCGTCCAGGCGACGACCGACAGTTTCAGCACCATGCCGCCATGCACGGCCAGAAGCTTCCGCAGGTGCGGCACACCTGCCGACGAGACCGGTGCCGCCGCCAAGGCGACAGGGGCCTTGAGGCCAAGTTTTCCAAAGACGGGCAGCAGCGACGGTTCACGCACGAAAGGCCTCGAATGTCAGGGAAAAGCGAAGCAACTACGCTCGCACCCCTTCCATAGCACTCTTTCGCGAGCGCCTGCATGCCAAATTCAAGACAGGACTGCTTTGACGGCCAGTCCGTACTGCCTTCGCAACACACAATCTATTCGTGGGAATTGACTGCGCCCGGGGCAGATTGGGACGCCAAATTTTGGAGGCCTCGCCTCGGGATCGAACCGAGGCTTCAGAGATTTGCCGTCTCCAGCGTAGCCGCTCCGCCACGAGGCCATGGCTGTGAAGTAGCGGCCAAATATTTACGGAAAGGTTAATCCCGAGGGATTGTTCAGAATTTTCGGGGTCGAGTTTCAGAGCGTTCGCCAGCCAACCTTGCCGGGTCTCGCTTCCGGCGCAGAGTTGAAATCCTTCACGCCCCAAGCGGCAGCCCGCCCCGTCTCGACCGAGGGCCTCCAGCACTGCGACTGACGTTCTTCCCCTGAGCTACGCGCTTCCGAGGCTGCTTTTACCCCGCGTTGCATTTCGGAGGAGAGGAGCGGAGGCCAACCAACTTTTCCCCTTGAACAGCGATTCGATCTGGCTTAGCTTCATCTGAGAAAAGGTTTTCTCAAACAATCGTCGTCGGGCTCGGCCACCTGCCGGGCCTTATCCGGCTCGGTAAGAGAAAACCTTTTCCCAACCAAGGATCTCGGCGCGATGCCATCGGACGATCTGCCTGTTCCGGTCTTTTCCAAGCCAGTCACCTTGCGTGACGTGGCCGCCCAGGCCGGAGTCAGCGTCGCCACCGCATCCAAGGCGCTCAACGGCCAGGGCCGGATGACAGCCGAGACGCGCGAACGCATTCGCGAGACCGCCCGGCGGCTTGGCTTCCGGCCCAACAGCCTGGCGCAAAGCCTGCTCCGGCGCCGTAGCTTCACCGTCGGCCTGCTCACCAACGATACCTATGGCCGCTTCTCGCTGCCGTTGATGTCGGGCATTTCGGACGCGCTGGTCGACAATGGCGTCTCGGTGTTCCTGTGCAATGTCGAGGAGGATCCGCGGCTGGGCCAGATGCATGTCGACGCCATGCTCGACAAGCGCGTGGACGGCATCATCGCCACCGGCAAGCGCATCGATCGCCATCTCCCCGTCGACCTCTCCAATCTGCGCGTCCCGGTGATCTATGCCTTCACGCAGCCAGATCCCGACGCCGTCGCTTTCGTCTCGGACGATGTTGGCGGCGCCCGGCTGGCCGTCGAGCATTTCTGCCGGCTGGGCCGCAAGCGCATCGCCCACGTCACCGGGCCGGCGAGCTTTGCCGTGGTGCACGCGCGCGTCCAGGCTTACCGCGACGTGCTCGTCGAAAACGGCCTGACGGTCAGCGAGCCGCTGCTCGGCTCCTGGTCGGAAGCCTGGGGTCACCAGGCGGTTGCGCAACTGTTCGACGGCAAAAGCGAAAGGCCGGACGCGGTCTTCTGCGGCAACGACCAGATCGCGCGCGGCGTCATTGATGCTCTGCGCGAACGCGGCCTCGACGTCCCCAGGGATGTCGGCGTCATCGGTTTCGACAATTGGGAGATCGTGGCCGAGGCGACGCGTCCGCCGCTGACCTCTGTCGACATGAACCTGGTCGCGCTCGGGCGCGAGGCCGGGTTGACCCTGCTTTCGCTGGTCGGCGGCAAGCCCGCCGCGCCAGGCATTCGAAAACTGCCGTGCCGGCTGGTGGTGCGGCAGTCATGCGGCCATCCGCCGGGTGGCTGAAAACGAAGCGCCGCGCAATCGGCGCCGAGCCGCGGACCGCGGCCAACCTTGGAGGAGGAGAACATGAGGAACCTGATTGCCAAACTGACTCTGGCCGCTGCCGTTTTGGGTGGCGGTCTCGGCACTGCCGCCGCCGAGACGGCCAACATTTGGGTGCGCGCCGACGGCTCGAATTTCATGCCGAGGATCGTCGATGCCTACAACAAGGCGCACACCAACCAGGTCAAGCTCGACATCATTCCCAATGCCGAGATCATCCCGAAATACGGTGCCGCGGCCGCCGGCGGCACGGCGCCCGACGCCCTGTCGCTCGACCTGATCTACACGCCGTCCTTCGCCGCAGCCGGCCAATTGGAGGACATCACCGACTGGGCAAAGTCCCTGCCCTATTTTGCCAGCCTGTCGCCGGCGCATGTGAAGACCGGCACCTACAAGGATCACATCTATGGCCTGCCCTTCTCCGCCGACGCCTCGGTGCTGATCTGGAACAAGAAGCTGTTCAAGCAGGCCGGCCTCGACCCCGAAAAAGGTCCGGCCAACTGGGCCGAGATCGCGGCCGATGCCGAGAAGGTCAATGCGCTCGGCGGCAACATCAAGGGCTTCTACTTCTCCGGCAATTGCGGCGGCTGCAACATCTTCACCTTCACACCGCTGATCTGGGCGTCTGGCGGCGACATCCTGAGCGAAGACGGCTCTAAAGCGACGCTGGACAGCCCGCAGCTGCGCGGCGCCATCGATCTCTACCGCTCGATGGTCAAGAAGGATCTGGTGCCGGCGGGCGCGCAGACCGATACCGGCGCCAACTTCTTTGCGGCATTTGCCGCCGGCAATATCGGCATCTCGCCGTCCGGCGCCTTCGCCATCGGCGCGCTCAACACCCAGTATCCCGATATCGACTACGGCGTCACCTTCCTGCCGGGCAAGGACAGCGGCTGGTCGTCCTTTGCCGGCGGCGACAATTTCGTCGTCACCAAGGGCACCACGAAACTGCCGGTGGTGAAGGAGTTCCTCGACTTCGCCTATTCGCTCGAGGGCCAGACCATCCTCGCCAAATACGGCAGCCTGCCGGTGCGCGGCGACATCGCCAAGGAGGCGCTGAAGGATCTCGATCCGCGCTACCAGATCGCCGCCGAGGCCATGGCCAAGGGCAAAACACCCTATTCGGTGGTGTTCAACGACCTGATCAACTCCGCCAACGGGCCGTGGACGCAGATGATCAACGAGGTCTTCTTCGGCGACGATGTCGATGGCGCCATAGCCAACGCACAAGAGACGATGCAGTCGATCATCGACCAGGCGCCGCAAAAATAGCGGACGCCTGCCGGCCGCCCGCCTGTCTCCCTGGGCGGGTGGCCGGCGCGTTCTTTACCCTCCCCTTGTGGGGAGGGTCGCTGCAAAGCAGCGGGGTGGGGGTCAGCGCCAGTACCCCCACCCGGACCTTCGGTCCGACCTCCCCACAAGGGGGAGGTGGGGCGGCCAACTGTATCCGACGGAAGAACAGGCACGGCATGAGCTCTATTACAACCGCAGCAACCCCTGCCCCGCCCCGCGCCCGCAGGGTCGCCAGCCGCCAACAATGGATCGGCCTGCTCTATGTCGCGCCGGCTGTCGCGCTGGTCGTCGTCTTTTTCCTGATCCCACTCGGCATGACCGCGTGGATGTCGCTGCACAACTGGCCGCTGATGGGCGAGCACAGCTTTATCGGCCTCGGCAATTACGTCGCAATCTTGCGCGACACCAGGTTCTGGAACGCGCTGCGCTTCACCGCCTTCTACACGGTGATCGTCACCATCGCGATCTTCGTGGTGGCCTTTCCGCTGGCGCTGTTCGTCGAACGGCCGCGGCCGCTGACCAATCTCTACCGCACCATGTTCTTCATGCCGGCGGTTGTCGGTTTCGCCTCGGCCAGCCTGCTCTGGTCGTGGTTGCTGAATGTCGATTCCGGCCTGTTCAGCCCGGCCGCTTACGACGTCGGACTGATCGACAGGAAGTTCAACCTTCTGGCCACCTTCCAGCCGGCCTTCTGGTCGATCATCGCCATGGTCGTCTGGAAGGTCGCCGGCTTCACCATGATCATCCTGATGGCCGGCCTTCAATCGATCCCGCAGGACCTGCAGGAGGCGGCCGTCATCGACGGTGCCGGGCCGTTCGCCCGGTTCAGGGCGATCACCCTGCCGCTGATGCGCCGCACGCTGGCACTGGCGCTGATCCTGTCGGTCGCCGGCTCGATCCTCGCCTTCGACCAGTTCTACATCATCCTGCGCGGCGGCCCGCGCAACCAGACGCTGACGGCGGTCTACTGGATCTTCAACCAGTCCTTCGTGTCGTTCAAGCTCGGCTATGGCGCGGCCCTGTCGATGGTGCTGCTCGTCGTCCTGGTGGCGCTCAGCCTCGTCCAGCTGTGGCTGCTGCGCAAACCCGAGGGGCTCGACTGATGGCGCAGGCCGCCTCCCGCAACCGCCGGCTCCTGACCCGCATCGGCGAGCATTCGACAGGCATCATCGCCTCGGTGTTGTTTGCGGCGCCGATCGTCTGGGCGGTGCTGTCGGCGTTCAAGCCGGCGGCCGAAGCACGCCTGCCGCCGCTGCCGCCCTGGCCGACGTCGGGGTTCTCGCTGGAGAACTATGCCACGCTCAACAGCTTCGGCGACGGGCTGTGGGCCTCTGCGCAAAACAGCATCTATGTCTCGGTGATGACGGTCGTGCTGTCGGTCACCGTCAGCGTGCTGGCCGGCTACGGTTTTTCGCGCTTCCGGTTTCCGTTCAAGAACCTGTTCTTCATCCTCATCCTGTCGACGATCATGATCCCGTTCCAGTCGATCCTGACGCCGATCTTCCTGGTGCTGACCAAGCTTGGCCTGCACAACACCCTGACCGGCCTGGTCGGCGTCTATGTGACGCTGCAACTGCCGTTCTCGATCTTCATGATGCGCAACGCCTTCGACGCCGTGCCGCGCGAAATCGAGGAGGCCGCCCGCATGGACGGTGCCAGCAATCTCACAATGCTTTTGAAGGTGATGCTGCCGCTGGTCTGGCCGGGCGTCGTCACCATCGCCCTGTTTGCCTTCCTCGGCGCCTGGAACGAATTCCTCGCCGCCCTCGTGCTGATGACCGACCAATCCAAGTTCACGCTGCCGGTGATGATGACCGCACTGCAGTCGGGCCGCTTCGGCGCCATCGACTGGGGCGCGGTGCAGGCTGGCGTCACCGTGATGATGGTGCCGTGCCTGATCCTGTTCCTGGCGCTGCAGCGCTTCTACATCCGCGGCCTGATGGCCGGGGCCGTCAAATAGACAGACCGAATGGAGTAAGTTTCATGACCGCATCGCCATCCGCAAAAACCGGAAAACCGAAGCTCGCCTTCCGCCCGCTGCCGGTGCCGCAGGTCGACGTGCACGGCTTCTGGGGCGACCGCGCCGACGCTGTCGCCACACGCACCGCCGACATCCTCTACGAGCGCTGCGTCGAGGCCCGCATGCTGGAGCAGATCGATCCGGGCCGCCCCTCGCCCGGCATAATCATCCCCTTTCACTCGCCCTCTCCCGACGAAGCCGATCGCCAGGGCGCAGAATTCACCGGATCGACGGTGACCACGCAGATGTTCTGGGATTCCGATCTCGGCAAGACGATCGAGACCGCGGCCTATTCGCTTTACCGGCGCAAAAACCCCGAACTGGAGAAGAAGATCGATGCCGTCATCGACATGTATGGCAAGCTGCAGCAGGAGGACGGCTATCTCTCGAGCTGGTATCAGCGCATCCAGCCCGGCAAGCGCTGGACCAATCTGCGCGACTGCCACGAACTCTATTGCGCCGGCCACCTGATCGAGGGCGCGGTCGCCTACTACCAGGCGACGGGAAAACGCAAGCTGCTCGATATCATGTGCCGCTATGCCGACCATATCGCGTCGGTGCTCGGCCCCGAGCCCGGCAAGAAGAAGGGCTATTGCGGTCATGAGGAGATCGAGCTGGCACTGGTCAAGCTGGCGCGGGTGACCGGCGAGCGGAAATACATGGAGCTGGCCAAATACTTCATCGACCAGCGCGGGCAGCAGCCACATTATTTCGACGAGGAGGCCCGCGCCCGCGGCGCCGACCCGAAGGCCTATCATTTCAAGACCTATGAATACAGCCAGTCGCACATCCCGGTGCGCGAACAGCACAAGGTCGTCGGCCATGCGGTCAGAGCGATGTACCTCTATTCGGGCATGGCCGACATCGCCACTGAATATGGCGACGACACGCTGCGGTCGGCACTCGACCTTCTGTGGGACGATCTCACCACCAAGAGCCTCTATATCACCGGCGGACTGGGACCATCGGCGCACAATGAGGGGTTCACCAGCGACTACGACCTGCCCAACGAGAGCGCCTATGCCGAGACCTGTGCAGCGGTGGGCCTGGTGTTCTGGGCCAGCCGCATGCTCGGCATGGGGCCGAACGCGCGCTACGCCGACATGATGGAACGCGCCCTCTACAACGGTTCGATCTCGGGCCTGTCGCTCGACGGCTCGCTGTTTTTCTACGAGAATCCATTGGAAAGCCGGGGCAAGCACAACAGGTGGAAATGGCACCGCTGCCCGTGCTGCCCACCCAATATCGGGCGCATGGTCGCCTCGATCGGCAGCTATTTCTACAGCCTGGCCGACGATGCGTTGGCCATCCACCTCTATGGCGACTCGACAGCTCGCTTCGACATATCAGGCACACCGGTGAGCTTGACGCAGGCAAGCCGCTATCCCTGGGACGGCGCCGTCGAGATCACGCTCGAGCCGCAGGCGCCGGTCGAATTTACCTTGCACCTGCGCATTCCCGCCTGGAGCGCCAGTGCCCAGTTGAAGGTGAACGGCGAGGCCATCAAGCCGGCTGAGATCACCAGCGACGGCTACGCCGCGATCAAGCGAACATGGACGAAGGGCGATGATGTCCGGCTCGATCTCGAAATGCCGATCGAGCGGCTCTATGCCAACCCGCAGGTGCGCCAGGATGCCGGCCGCGTCGCGCTGTCACGCGGCCCGCTGATCTATTGCGTCGAGGCATCAGACAATGACAGCCAGCCGCATCGCCTGACGCTGCCGCGGACGGCCACCATCGAAGCGCAGCAGCGGCCGGAACTTCTCGGCGGCGTGGTGACGCTGTCGACCGCGGCACTTGCCGATGTCCCCGACGGCTGGCAGGACGGGCTCTACAGGCCCGAGCCGCCGACCACCGCCGAGACGCGCCTGACCGCCATTCCCTATTTCGCCTGGGACAACCGCGAGCCCGGCGAAATGCTGGTGTGGCTCAGGGACGGCTGAACGAGGTCGGTCTATGGGCGATGACCGATCCAAGCTCAGCCGCGGTCGATGCCGCAGTTTCGGGCTTTCGGTCCATATAGCGCAGACGCAGGCGCAGGAATGGCGCCTCGACGCAGGTGTAGCTGAGATAGCCGATCGGGATCGTCGCCACGAAGCACAATGCGGACCAGAGGCATGCGACGTAGAAATTGCTGATGCTCATGACATTCGTGTCTATGAACGCCGCCAATTGCATGACGAAGAACAGGTGCAGAAGATAGATCGAATAGCTGTAGGCCCCCGCCTTCTCCAGTATCCTGAACGGCGGGCTTGTTCGCTTTTTCGAAAAGCTCGTGTCGTAGTAGGCGATGCCGAATGAATAGGCTGCCGCCTCCAGGGTCGGCAGGATGATCCATATCCAATGAGGCGACGGATAGCGGCCCAGTTGGTAAAATCCGCCGGCTGCATCGAACCACCAGAAGAACCCCGAAAAAGCCATGAGAACGGCCAGCGCCAGCCAGTGTTGGTTCTTCGCGTGGGCACGCAGGTGGAAGGCAAGAATGCCGGCCAGGAACTGATCCGCATGGCCTATGATGGTTACGGACGCCGCCGACTGCACTTCGCCGATCTGCACATACAGGACGGACCTCAGCACAATGGCTGCCGCGATGAATAGCAAGGGCGCGAACACAAACCGCCTGGATGCCATCAGCAAGAACGGCAGCAACAGGTAGAAGTGCGCTTCGATCGTTACCGACCAGCCGCCATTCGGGAGGGTGGGAAAAAGAAACCCCAATCCGACGCCCGTGAAATACCCGTCGAGGGACTGTCCGGCCAGGTACCTGCGGCAAGCCTCGATACATATCACGACCAGCAGAAGCGGAAGCAGCCTGAGGGCCCTGTTGGCAAAGAAGGGCAGATAGTTGATCTGCTTTCCATCGAGCAGCTTGGCGAACAGGTACCCGGAAAGCGCCATGAACAGGGAAACGCCAGTATGCCCTTCATCCAGAACGCTGAAGAGGGGAAGAGCCGGCACGAAGTCATAAGGCACCGGGCCTTCAGGAGACGCATGAAGGAAATGCCAGGAAAAGACAAGAAAGGCCGCCAGGCCACGAACATGATCCAGCGCTGGGTAATGCTCTCCGGTCGAGGATTTCATGATTTGCCCACGCGCACCGTGTCCTGCGCCGGTGTTCAGGTCATCGTTGGGCCAGAACTGTTTTCAATTCATTAAACCCTCACTGCGGAGACTTTCGAAATCAGAGATTTGCTTCAAAAAGTGCTGTGGCCTGCAAACATCCGGGGCCAAACACGACTGAAGCGTGCCGCGTCTGAGCGGATCACTTCTGGGCGGATCACTTCTGGGCGATGGTCAGCCCGATCTCCACGGCCACCAATTCCTGCAACCGCCACAGATTGCGGTCGCGGATGCCGCAGGCTTCGAGGTGGCGGATCGTCTCGAAAAGATATTGCGCGCCCGAGCCCCAATGACCGGCGGCTGTCACCAGCGTCGCCGCGATCGCCTGCTTGTCGAGCTTGCCGGCATAACGCGGATTGGCGGGATCGACGACGAAGCCAAGCGCGCGACATGGGCCGCCTTCGGTCCTGACCTGCAGCCAGCGCGGCACGTTGACGGCGGGCAGGATGGTCATTTCGCGGCGCAGCAGCGCTTCGAGGTTAGCCGCCAGCGGCTCCGCGATCTCGAACACCATGCCCTGGCACTGGCCGCCGCGATCGAGCGCCATCATCAGGCCGGGCTGCTCGACCGTGCCGCGAAAACGCTGCACCGTGAAGCAGAACGAACGATGCCAGCCGCTGGCCACCGCGCGTTCTCCGCCCCTCACCTCGCCGGCGGGCTTCCACAACAGCGAGCCATAGGCAAATAGTTTCAGCGGCCCGGCCGGAGCGCCGGCCAGCACCTCGTCGCGGATGCGCGCATAGTCGGCATCGGTCATGTGAACCATGCCCGGCGTCGGCCCGGCATCCTCGACAGCACGCATGGTGCGCGCGATGAGATCCTCGGTCAGAGCCATCGGCGCCTTGCGCGGGACCCTCGATGATGCGGTGGAAATAGCCTTGCTCATCTTCGCGCTCCCAGCCCTACCGCCATGTTGCCGAAGGCTGAAGGATTCTCAAGGGCCGTGCAGCCGAGATAGATCACGAGTGGCCGATGCCGCTCTTGCGTGACGCGTCTTGGAACGATGTTGCCGGCAAACTGTTCTGTTCCTTGCCGGAGGATGCCATGAACGACGCGTCGGCAAAGCCCGCTGGCCCCGTCCTTTCATCGGCGGAGCGCGTCAACACGCTGTCCCATTTCCACCGCGCCGAGATCGCTCGCATGGCAGGATGGCGCGACCGGCTGGACAGGACAACCAACTGGGCAATCACGGTGGTGGCGGCGCTGCTTTCGGTATCGCTGTCGACGGCCAGTGCGCATCACGGCGTGCTGCTGTTCGCCATGCTGCTGATCCTGCTGCTGCTGTGGATCGAGGCGCGCCGCTATCGGTTCTTCGATTTCTATCGGGCGCGCGTACGCCAGTTCGAACGCCACTATTTCGCCCAGATCTTTTCCCCACAGCCCGACTTCGCCTCGGACTGGGTGCTCATCGTCGGCGAAGGCCTGCGCGCGCCGAAATTCCTGCTGTCGCAGCGCGTCGCGCTAGCCCGTCGGCTGCGGCGAAATTACATCTATCTGTTTCTGATCCTGTTGCTGGCCTGGGTGCTCAAGATATCCACACCCAGCCTTCAAACCGTGGGTGTCAGGGCCGGCTTTGCCGGCTCGCTTCGCGAGGCCCTAGACAGCGCCGCCCTTGGCCCCGTTCCCGGTGTGGCGATCGTGGTTGTTGTGGCCGCATTCTATGTCGGGTTGCTTGCCATCGTCTTTTTCACGGCCGATGACGACGGCGAACTGTCCTTTGGCGACGTCCATGTTTGACGTTGATGTCCGGCGACACGCCGCTGCAATGTCAACGGCGCCCCGCGGCGTTGACATCCGCCGGGACGTTTGGGGAACGGAAGACCCTGTCTTCGCGGCTAGATGCCGAAGAACTGCTTGCCAATCATGTAGCCCAGTGCCGCCACGACCAGCGGAAAAAGTGCCGGCGCGGCTTTGCCAAGAAGGGAGACCTGCTGGTCCTTCGCTGGCGTATGACGTGCATTGCCGAGATTCTTGGTCATTGCTTGCCTCAGGTTCGGAGGATTTATTAGCAAATGCTTATTAAAAGCATGGCCGCATTAACGGCCTGATAGGAAATCAACTCTGATCAGAGGCAAATTCTAATGATCGGCACTTGGACGGCAAAGACGCGCTGCCCTATTTAGCCCGTTCGAAGCATTGGCCGCGACGCGCGGCCGTTCGCGTCAATCGGTAAAACCGCGCCTGAACAACAAGATGGCTCAGGAACCCGATTTAGCAGGTGAACGCCAGCTCCAGAGCCGGTGCAGTTCGTCCGCCGCCTCGCCCGACAGGCGCGGGGTCGAACGGCATGCCTGTGGGTGACGCAGGCCGTGCGCCCTCAAAAAATTCGCAAACCCAAAAAATTCGCAAACCAATGTCGGACTGGCTAGCCTTCGTCCGTCCTTGGGGTATCGAACAGGCATTCATGAAAGGATCCAGCAATGCCCGGCACCGTACGTTTGCACCGCGTTCTGACGACCAGCCCGGAAAAGGTCTATCGCGCCTTCGTTGAAGCGGACGCGCTGGCCAAGTGGCTTCCGCCAAACGGCTTCACCTGCACGGTCCATAATTTCGAGGCAAAGGTCGGAGGCACGTTCAAGATGTCGTTCCGCAATTTCACCACCGGCGACAGCCACTCCTTCGGCGGCGAGTATCTCGAACTCGTTCCGGGCGAGCGCCTGCTTTACACCGACAGGTTCGACGATCCCAACCTGCCCGGCGAGATACGAGTGACCGTGGTCTTGAAAAAAGTGTCGGTCGGCACTGAAATCGACATCACCCAGGCGGGCATTCCGGACGTCATTCCGGTCGAGGCCTGCTATCTCGGCTGGCAGGAGTCGCTCAGAAATCTGGCAAAGCTCGTCGAGCCCGAGATCAATCAATAGGCTGAGAGTGGCTGGGAGAACGGTCGTTTCTGGCCTGCCGAAGCCCGAAACTTGGACTGTGGCGGGAACTGCCCTTTATCGCTAGCAATTCATCATTGCGTTTGACACCCCCTGTGACTGGACGTGTCAACGAAATGAAGAGTGCAGCGGAGGCTGAAAAAGCATGACTTTGACCAATCGAGACATTGTCCATCTAACCGAATGGCGGCGCAAGCTGCATCAGCAACCGGAAATCTCGAATGAAGAGGAGAAGACCGCAAAAGAGGTCGTCGCCTTCCTCGCCGATACGGGGCCGGACAAGGTGCTGACACAGCTCGGCGGGCACGGCGTCGCGGCCATATATGACAGCGGCAAAGCGGGGCCGACGGTGCTGTTCCGTTCGGAACTCGATGCCTTGCCTATCGAAGAACTTTCAGGCGTGCCGCATTCGTCGCGCGTACCGGGCAAGTCGCATATGTGCGGCCATGACGGACACACCGCGATCCTGGCATCCCTTGGCCGTCAGTTGGGGCGCGAGAGGCCTGCAAGCGGCCGCGTCGTGCTGATGTTCCAGCCGGCGGAGGAAACCGGCAATGGCGCGGCCGGCGTCGTCGCCGATCCGCGCTTCGGCGAGATCGTGCCGGATTTCGCTTTCTCATTGCACAACCTGCCCGGCGTGCCGTTCGGCGAGGTGCGGCTCAAAGCCGGCGTGGTCAACTGTGCATCACGCGGCATGCGCATCGTGCTGGAAGGCAAGACCGCCCATTCGTCCATGCCGGAGACCGGCATCTCGCCGATGCTGGCGATCAGTGAGCTGATGCCGGCGCTGCCGGCGCTCGGGCGCGGGACCTTCGCCGATAACGACTTCTCCATGCTGACGGTCACCCATGCCGCGATGGGCGAAGCCGTGTTCGGCATCGCGCCGGCTCACGCCGAGGTGTGGGCAACGCTGCGCACCCGGCGTGACGAGCGCATGGCAAACCTGTGCGCTGCTGCCGAAGCACTGGTCGCCAGGATCGCGGGCGAGCATCGCCTTTCCGTCCGCTGGGACTATCACGAGATCTTCGTCGCCAGCGTCAACGCGCCGGACGCGGTGGAGCATCTGCGGCGCGCGCTCGATGAAGAGGGCGTCGCGCACGGCGAAGAAGCCCTGCCGATGCGCGCCTCTGAAGATTTCGGCCTGTTCGGCCATAGTGCCAAGTCGGCGATGTTCTTCCTCGGTGCAGGCGAGCGGCACCCTGCCTTGCACAATCCCGACTATGACTTTCCCGACGACCTGATCCCGATCGGGTCAAGGATCTTCATGCGCACGGCACGTAATTTGCTGGGCTGACCTCCGCCAACTCTAACACCGAAAGGAACACGCAATGCCAACGATGCCAAAGAACACGATTTGCCTCTGGTTCGACAAGGACGCCGAGGCTGCGGCTCGCTTCTACGCGGAGACCTTTCCCGACACCAGGGTGGGCGCCGTTCACCGTGCGCCGAGCGACTTTCCGTCCGGCAAGAAAGGCGACGTGTTGACGGTCGAATTTACCGTTGCCGGCATTCCCTGCATCGGATTGAACGGCGGCTCCACATTCAAGCAGAGCGAGGCCTTCTCGTTCCAGATCGCCACCGACGATCAGCAGGAAACCGACCGCTACTGGAATGCCATCGTCGGCAATGGCGGCCAGGAGAGCGCGTGCGGCTGGTGCAAGGACAAATGGGGCGTGTCCTGGCAAATCACGCCGCGCACGTTGACCGAGGCCATGGCGGCCGGCGGCGAGGAAGCCAAACGCGCCTTTGATGCGATGATGGAGATGACGAAGATCGACGTCGCGGCGATCGATGCAGCCCGGCGCGGCTGACCTCGATCGCAGCTGAGTTGCTATCTGACCTTGATGACGACCTTGCCCTTGGCGCGTCCTGTTTCGACATAGGCCAGCGCCTCGTTGGCGGCTTCGAAGGGAAAGACCCGGTCGACAACCGGGCGGATCGCACCAGCTTCGATGAGCGATGCGATCTTGCTCAATTGCTCGCCCTGCGCCCACATGAAGAGAAACGAGAACGTCACGCCACGGCGCTTGGCTCTCGCTCGAATACCGCGGCTCAGCAGGCGAAGCACCAGCTTCAGCACCATGTTCAGTCCCTTTTCCCTGGCGAAGTCGGGATCCGGTGGGCCGGAGATGGAGATGAGCTTGCCTCCCGGTTTCAGCACATTCAGTGACTTTTCAAGTGTCTTTGTGTCCTGGCTGTTCAAGACGACGTCGTAGCCCGACAGCACTTTTTCGAAATCGTCTTTCTTGTAGTCGACGACGACATCGGCGCCGAGCCCCTTGACCAGACCGGCACTCGCCGCGCTGGCGGTGGTCGCAACGGTCGCGCCGAGATGCTTTGCCAGTTGGATGGCGAATGTCCCCACGCCGCCGGATCCGGCTTGAATGAAGACCTTCTGTCCCCTCTTCAGGTTGGCCCTTTCGATGAGCGCCTGCCAGGCGGTCAGGCCGACCAGCGGGATCGAGGCCGCCTCTTCCATGCTGAGGTTCCCGGGCTTCAGGGCTACATCGGCCTCATCCATGGCTATGAACTCGGCGAATGTCCCGATCCGGCCATCGCGCGGCCTCGCATAGACGTCGTCGCCGAGTTTGAACTTGCGGACTGTCGATCCCACGCGGACAACCCTCCCGGCCACGTCGTGACCCAGGATGAACGGCCGGCGATAGGGTAGGATCAGCTTGAACTCTCCGGTTTTGACCTTGGAATCGAGCAGGTTCACCGCCGCGGCGTGGACCTCGACCAGGACATCGCTGTCCCCGAGTTTCGGCTCCGGCATTTCGGCCAGCCGCAGCGTGCCTTTCTTGCTATACTTGTCGACGACGAATGCCTTCATGGCAGTGACTTTCTGAGAGTATTTTTGGCTAGCCGCATGTGCGTGAAATCCTCTGCTCGCTGTCGTTCAGACCGGCAGGCGGAACTGTTTGCGCAGGCTCTTGTCGAATATCCCCGCAGGGGCAAAGCGGCGCAGCAGGCTGACTTGGCGCGCTGCCTTGCCGGCGGTGTAGCGCCGTAGCGGACGGGCATCGGTCGCTGCTTTGACGACCACCTGCGCCACCACTTCGGGCCGATCGGCGACAGGCATCACATCGCGAAGCAGCGCTTCCAGCGTAGCTCGAGCCTGATCGTATTCCTGCAAAGGCGAATCCGGCTGGATCCCGTTCTGGTCGAAGACAGTACGAACGAATGCCGGCTCGATGACCGAGACGCGGATATTGAAGGCACGAACCTCATGGTCGAGCGATTCCGAATAGCCCTCGAGCGCGTGCTTGACTGCCGAATAATGCGCTGAATACGGCGCCGGCACCAGTCCCAGCACAGAGCCGATATTGACAATGCGCCCTTCGCCACGCCGCCGCATCGACGGCAGCACCGCATTGGTCACGCGGATGACGCCGAACAGATTGACGTCGAACAGGGCCTGTACCTGTGCAATCGAGAATTCCTCGGCGCCTCCAAGCTGGCCGACGCCGGCATTGTTGACCAAGAGGTCGATCCGGCCGGTCTGCGAGAGCACCGTCGAAACGAGTGCGGCAACGGCCTCACCGTCGGTCACGTCGCAAACCAGCATGGTCACCCCGTCCGGGCCGTCGTCGGCCTTGCGCCGGCTGGTTCCGAAAACCGTGAACCCCGCCCTTGCCAGAGCCTCGGCACTGGCGCGGCCAATGCCCGAAGAGGCTCCCGTCACAACAGCGGTTTTTCCGGAATTCGCATTCATTTCGTGCTCCAAAATCATGAGGGCTAGCTTTTTTGCGCCCGTTGAATTACAGTCGTAATATCAGATTACGCTCATAATGCAATAGCAGAAAGGAATAGCAGCCATGCGCTACGAAAAGGGCCGGAAGGACACCTCGCGCGGACGGATCATGGAGGTCGCAGCGGAACGCTTTCGCGGCGACGGCATAGCTGCGTCCGGACTGGCGACCATCATGAGCGACGCCGGGCTGACGAACGGCGCCTTCTATCCACACTTTCAATCCAAGGCGCAGCTTGTCCGCGAAAGCGTGGCGGCGGCGATGGAGCTTCAGGCGCAGCAACTGGCGGAAGCATTGGCTTCGGGCGTGGAGATGGCCATCGACACGTATCTGTCGGCCGAGCACCGGGACAACCCCGGAAAGGGCTGCGCGTCAGCTGCGCTGCTGCCGGAACTCGCCCGTCAGCCGCCTGAAACGCGTGAAGCCTATACAGACCACCTGCTGGCCTTGGTGCGCCAGTTGGCGCAAGCGCTACCGCAGGCCAAGGATCCGGAAGGCGTGGCGCTGGCTGTCTTTGCAACGCTCCTCGGCACGCTGCAAATGGCCCGCGCCGTGGGCGGAACGGAATTGTCCGATCGCATCCTCGCGGTGGGGAAAAATGCGGCGAAGACGCTGATCGAGCAGCGTTAGCGCTCCAGGAAAGATCGTAGCGGCGTTGCCGGCCATATGGCTGACATCGGGTGATCGCGAAGGAAGCTGATCGTGAGGAATATGCCGGGCGTTGACGGATAGCCGATCCGTCAGATCTTCCGGCTGGCCAGCAGCCTTGTCAGCCAGTCCGGATTCATTTCCGGAACAGAGGACAATAGCCGTTCGGTATAGGCCGCGTGCGGTGGCGTGAGAACTTCGCTCTTCAATCCTTGCTCGACGACTTTGCCGCGGTGCATGACGACGATTTCGTCGGCTATCGCGCGCACGGTAGCAATGTCATGGGTAATGAAGATGTAGCTCATTCCGAGTTCACGTTGGAGACGTATGAGAAGCTTGAGAATTTCCTCTTGGACGATCTGGTCGAGCGCGGACGTGATCTCGTCGCAGATGATAAGCTCCGGATCGGCAGCCAACGCTCGGGCAATGCAGACGCGCTGTTTTTGGCCACCCGACAGCTCGCCAGGCAGGCGTTCCAGAAAATCTTCGCTCATCTCGACCATGTGCATAAGTTCGCCGATCCGGCGATCCCTCCGCGCGCCTTTGAGGCCGAGGTAGAATTCGAGCGGCCGAGCTATGACTTCTTCGACCGTTTGGCGCGGATTCAGGGCGTTGTCGGGCATTTGATAAATCATCTGTATGCGGCGCAGGACCTCCTTCGGCCGCGTCTTCAGGCCCGTGGAAAGAAGCCGGCCGGCAAAAGAAATCGAACCTGAAATTGGCGGCAAAAGGCCGGTGACGACTCGAGCGAGCGTCGATTTTCCCGAACCGGATTCGCCGACCACAGCCACGGTTCTTCCGCGCGGAACCTTGATGGAGACATCCTGGAGCACCTTGACCTTTCCTGCATAGGCCGCGGTAACGTTGTCTATCGTCAGCAGATAGTCATCGGCTGGAACTTCGGGCTTGGCGAGCTTGCGTACGGCCCAGAGCGTCTTTGTATATTCCTGGCTGGGCGAGGCCAGCATCTGGCGTGTGTCAGCCTCCTCCACGGTACGTCCGTGGCGCAGAACCATGATACGATCCGCCATTTGCGCCACCACCGCCAGGTCATGCGTCACATAGATTGCAGCGGTGCTGAATTCCTCCACGATGTTGCGAATGGAAGCTAGAACTTCAACCTGCGTGGTCACATCGAGCGCCGTTGTTGGCTCGTCGAATATTATGAGGTCCGGACGACAAGCCATTGCCATCGCTGTCATTGCCCGTTGCAACTGCCCGCCGGAGACCTGATGAGGATAACGAAAGCCTATGGTCTCCGGTTCTGGGAGTTGAAGGCGTCGATAAAGATCGACGGCGCTCCGGTTCGCCTCTTCCCGGCCAGCAATTCCATGCGCCACCGCGGTTTCGACGGTTTGTTCCAAGAGCCGATGTGCCGGATTGAAAGAGGCAGCCGCGCTTTGCGCGACATAGGCAATGCGGGAGCCCCTGAGGCGACGGCGCCCTTTTTCATTGACCGCCAGAAGATCAATCCCGTCGAACAGGACCGAGCCTTGCGTGATCCGGCAGCCCGGCTTGGCATAACCCATTGCGGCAAGGCCAATGGTGGACTTGCCGGCGCCTGACTCGCCGATCAGCCCAAGAACCTGGCCCCGCTTCAGCGTCAGATCGACCCCGTGGACAATGGGATGCCACCGCTCATCCGAGAACCCCTCCACATGCAGATTGCGGATTTGAAGCAGATCCTTTCCTTTTTCGCGTGGGCCTGGGCCGCTACTTTTCATCCCGCAACCCGCTTGTTGCTTGCAGGAACCAGTCCACCACGAAATTCACGGACACGGTAAGGAGAGCAATCGCGCCGGCCGGAAGTAGCGGGGTGACATCGCCGTAGGTGATCAGGGTCGCGTTCTCGCGCACCATTGATCCCCAATCGGCCGTCGGCGGCTGAATACCGACGCCGAGAAACGACAGCGCCGCAACTGTCAGGAACACGAAGCAGAATCGCAAGCCGAACTCGGCGACCAGTGGCGGCATGACATTGGGAAGGATTTCCTTGGCGATGATCCATTTCGGTCCCTCGCCGCGTAATCGTGCCACCTCGACATATTCCATCACCGCCACGTTAAGCCCGACGGCGCGAGAAAGCCGAAAGACCCGGGTGGAATCCAGAAGCGCAATGATGACAATCAGGCTGGTGATCGACGAGCCGAAGATCGTCAGCAGCACCAGCGCGAAGATCAGACTCGGGATTGACATCAGCACGTCTACCGCACGCGATAATATCTGGTCGAGCCACCCCCTGTACAATGCGGCAAGAAGGCCGAGCGAGACGCCGACCGCGAAGGACAGCAACGTGGTCGCCACCGCGATAGCGATGGTGTTGCGCGCACCGTAGATCAAGCGGGTGAGCATGTCGCGGCCGAGCTGATCGGTTCCCAGTTTGAACTCCTGGCTCCACGGCGCGAAGGCTTCGCTGAAAACCTGCGTCTCGCCATATGGGGCTATCCAGTGCGCGAAAACCGCAACAAAGACGTAGCCGAGGATCACGACGATGCCGAACCACGCGCTGAACGGTGCCTTCTTCAGCGCAGTTTTCGCCCGGGTGGCACGCGAGCGCCTCAGCCTCCGAACCGCCGCGACAGAGTCGGATCTGGTCATCGTGGGTGCAAGAGCCTGGGATTGGTGGCGATGGAAATAACGTCGGCTAGCAAGTTGAGAAGGATGTAAGTCGCGGCGAAAATCAGGGCGCAGGCCTGGACAACCGGAACATCCCTGGATTTCACCGCGTCAACCATCAGTTGGCCGATGCCGGGGTAGACGAACACTACCTCGACCACGACCACTCCGACGATGAGATACGCCAGGTTGAACGCCACCACAGTGACGATCGGAGCCCAGGCATTGGGCAGGGCATGCCTCAGCACGATCACGATCGGGGACATTCCCTTGAGGCGCGCCATATCGATGTAGGGGCTTGCCAGCATGTTGATGATGGCCGCTCGGGTCATGCGCATCATGTGGGCCACGATTACGAGCGTAAGGGTGATTGCCGGCAGGGCCACTTTCCAGAGATGCTCCCAAAATGGCGTCTGATCGTTCACATTCGACAATGTCGGAAATTTAGGAACCGCATTGAGCGCCCAGTTCAGCGAGACAGTGAGCCAATGAGGCAGCGTTTGAGCGAAATCGGATCCGATGAACGTGTCGCGCGAGATCACCAGGTAGGCGAGCATATAGGCGACGAAAAATTCCGGGAATGAAATGGTTGTCAGTGTCGCGACATTCACCAGCCGGTCGAACCAGCCGTTGCGGTACAGCGCAGCCAGAATGCCAAGCCCTAAGGCCAGCGGAACGGCTATCAGCGCCGTCACCGCTGCAAGGAACATCGTGTTGTAGAGGCGGGGTGCGATGATCTCGGCCACGGTACGCCGATATCCGGTGCGGCTCGCAAACGAAGAGCCGAAATCGCCATGGAGCATCTGGGCGACCCAAACGAAGTAGCGCTCGACAGGCGGACGATCGATGCCGATTTCCCGCTGGAACGCGGCGACCGTTTCGGGCGTCGCCGATTGCCCAAGCGTGGCCTTGGCGAAGTCGCCTGGAAGCATTGCGATCGCAGAGAAGATGATGATGGACACGATGAACAAAGTGACCAGGCCGAGGCCAAGGCGCTGCAGGACCGTTCTTGCGACGGGGTTCATGTGCGTGGCGTTTCCCTTTGGGCGGCAGCCCTGCACTCGGAGTAAGCCGGCCGGAGCCACAAGACCATCGCGGCTCCGGCCCGCCATCTCATGCCGTGGCGATCCACCAGCGTTCGGCCATTTTCAGTCCATCGTTCTCCCAGTTGGGCGCCACATCACCGTGTGCGAGCTTTTTGGATTGCGCGCTGACGAAATTGTTGAAGACCAGCACGATGCTGCCGCCGTCATCGTGGGTTAACTGCTGCATCTCGGCATACATCGCCGCTCGCTTGGCCTCGTCCGTCTCGGCGCGCGCCTGGACAAGCAATTCGTTGAAGTGGGGATTTTTCCAGAAAGACTCATTCCAACTGGAGTCGGCGGCGAAGGCTTGCGTGAACATCCAGTCGGCCGTGGCCCGACCGCTCCAATAGGAAGCGCACCAGGGTTTCTTCAGCCAGACATTGTCCCAATAAGCGTCCTCGGCCTCACGCACGACATTTACGTCGATGCCGCATTGGGCCGCCGTTTCGCGAATGAGCGAAGCCGCGTCCACGGCGCCGGCAAAAGCGGCATCGGCGACCGAGAGATCCACTTTCAGGTTCTCCATTCCGGCCTTTTTCAGGTAGTGCTTTGCTTTTTCCGGATCGAAGCTGTGTTGCGGTTGCGGATCTTTGGCGAATTTGATGGCCGGCGCGATGGGGTTGTCGTTGGCCACAGTAGCGTGGCCAAGAAAAATCTTGTCGACGATTTCTTGGCGATCGATCGCCCATTTCAATGCCATTCGCACGTCCGGATTATCAAACGGCGCCATCGTGACATTCATCGGCAAGGTATAGTGCCCGTAGCCAGTGACTTCGACGATTTCCACCTTGGGATTGCGTTTCAACATGCCGAGGGTCTTCAGGTCGGCGCGGCCGATATAGTCCACCTCCCCCGTGGACAGCGCCGCCATGCGGGCGGCAAGATCCGTGATTGCGATGAACTCCACCTCGTCGAGATAGGGCTTGCCATTCTTGAAGTAGTTTGGATTGCGCTTGAGTTTGGCCGAAACACCGGGCTGGAAATTCTCGAGGACGAAAGCGCCGGTGCGAACGCCTGAAGCCCAATCCGCCTTGCCGTCCTTGGCCGGCATGATGACCAGATGGTAGTCACTCATAATGTAAGGGAAATCGGCGTTGCCGTCCTTGAGCGTGAAGACCACCGTTTCCGGGCCGTCCGCCTTGACGTCGGCGACGGAGTCCAACAGCGATTTCGCCGCCGATTTGGTGTCCTTGCCCATGTGATATTGCAAGGAGGTCACGACGTCATCCGCCGTCACGGTCTTGCCGTTATGAAAGGTTGCGCCTTTGCGCAGCTTGAAGGCCCAGGTTTTGGCCCCATCCGAAGTTTCAAAGCTCTCGGCGAGGTCCGGTTGGACATTGCCTTTGGCGTCGACCTCGGTGAGGCTGTTGGACAGCGAGCCCGAAAAAGCGGTTTGTGTGAACGTGTCGGGGTAGCCGGCCGGATCGATCGAATCCGTCGTCGCGCCATGAGCCATGCCGAGCTTGGCGAAGCCGCCCTGCATCGGTTCGGCCCGCGCCGTGCTCACGAACAGCCGGTCGGCGGCGGCAACGGTCAGGCCCGCGGCCAGCCCAAGATGAATGAAGTCGCGGCGGGAAACCTTGCCGCCTCCGATCAGGCTTTGCGCGATACCAAGCTTGTATTCAGATTCTGACATTTGACTCTCCCATTGCGGAGTTCTCCGCGTTATTTCTCGTCAAGCACCGGCGAACAAATCTGCTTATTGGCTCCCGCCACCTTTCCTTCGAATTTTTCCAATCCCAATCGGCTTGCGCCAATCAGGCCGTCACGTAGATGCCGCCGGCTTCGACGGTGACTGGAAATGTGCGCGCGCGAACGGAGGGATCGACCAAGGCCGCGCCCGACTTGATGTCGAACTCCCAGCCGTGCCAGGCGCATCGAACGATCTCGTTTTCGCGATGATAGATGAATTGCGCCTGTTCAACGGGCGCGGTTGTGCCGCATTGCGGCCCCTCGCAAAGCGGAGCGCCGCGGTGCGGACAGACATTGAGCAGCGCGTGGAATGAATCTCCGATGCGGAAAATCCCGACGGAAAGGCTGCGGATCTTGGCGATGAACGGAGACCCTGTTTCGATCTCGTCGACGCGGCAGATATAGGTCTTCTCGGGCATCGTATGCTTCCTCAGGCGGCATTCGCGGCTTGCGCGCGGGGGATGCGTTTGTAGACTTCCAGCGCGTTCAGTCCCATGATCTTGCTCTTCCAGGCAGGAGGGATTTGCAGCGTGTTGGCATCGTCGTAATCCCAGTGCGGATAGTCCGATGCGAACATCAGCGTGTTTTCGCCGTCCATCGCCTCGAGCGTGGACCAGAGATGTTGGATGTTTGCAGGCTGCTCCAGCGGCTGCGTGGAAAAGCGGATGTTGCGCCGGCAATATTCAGACGGCAGCATCTTCAGCCATGGCGTCTCCTTGCGCAGCGCTTTGTAGTCGGCGTCCAAGCGCCAAAGGACCGACGGAACCCAGGCGACGCCGCACTCGATGATCACGAAGTAGAGGTCCGGCCATTTCTCGAAGACGCCATGGGCGATCATGCTTGCCACGTGCGACATCGCCGACATGTGCAGAATGGCATGCGTTTCCCAGAAGAATGTCGTCGGGGCAGGAGCAATGGCAGTTGAATTCACGCCGCCATGCCCGCCCAGATGAATGGCGAATGGCAACCCCACTTCCGCGCAGGCTTCGTAGATCGGATGGTAAAACGGGTCGCCATACGGCTTGACGGACCCCTGGGAGGCGAGAACCTGGACCATGCGCGGATGACTGCCAAGACGGCGTATCTCGGCGGCAGCGAGCTTCGGATCCTGTGGCGCGATGATGATCGAGCCCATGAAACGATCGTCTTTCGGCAACCACTGATCGATCTGATAATCGTTGTAAGCGCTGACCAGAGCGCTGGCATAGTAAGGGTTAGCCAGGGTCGACGCCTCGATAGGCTCATCGCCGGTCAGGATCGCCACGTCGACTTTGTATTTGTCGAGGTGCTTCTCTTTCATGATGAGATAGTTGTCGGCTTCCGTTTTCGGACGGATGTCCTTGCGGGAGAAGTCCTGCGGGTGGAACCAGGGCCGATGACCATGCGGAAAGGCGCCAACGGGGCCTGTTTTCTCGCCCTCGATGAACATGTCTTTCCACAAGCCGGAGAGATAGGGCTCCAACACGGTGGCGCTTGACCAGTAATTATGACAGTCGCAGTCCACTATGAACACTTCTTCCGCTCCGTATCCGTACCTCGTCCCGGCGGCGCTGCCGGCCGCTGATCTGCTGCAGCTTCCGCCTTGAGTATTGTTTGATCAAGCTTATGATACGTCGAATATGATCGAGTTTTTCGATTGGAGATTTCATGCAACTTGATCACATCGAGACCTTTCTCGACATTATCGAATCGAGAAACTTCAATCGCACCGCGGATCGGCTAGGATTGACCCAGTCGACGATCAGCACCCGCATCAAGAACCTCGAGAGCGCAATCGGGTCCGAACTGTTCCAGCGCGGACGCGCCGGGGCGGAGCCGACCGCCGCAGGGCGCCGGTTCGAAGCTTATGCAAGATCCTTGCTGTCCACATGGTCGCAGGCTCGCCACGATGTCCGGGCGTTCAATCGTTTCGAAGGCACCTTGCGCGTCGCCGCGCAGGTCGGGATGACCCGCTCGGTTTTGCCGGGTTGGGTGGAGACGCTGTGTCAGGCTCTTCCCAAATCGTCGATCCATGTCGAGTCGGATTATTCAAACCAGATGGTCAGCGACCTAAGCATGGGAAATCTCGACATCGCAGTGCTTTACGCTCCGCGATACCTACCCGAAATCTCCTATGAGCATTTGATGGTTGAGGAATATGTGATGGTTTCCACGGTGGCCAGAACCCTCTCCGAGATCGATCCCGAAACCTACATTCGTCCGGGCTATACGGTCCTGCTGGAGAAGGCCCATGCCGAATTGCTCGGCGAGTTGGCGATCTGTCGCCTTTCCATGGGATCGGAAACCTTGGCGGAGATGATGCTACGGCGCACGGGCGGCACCTGCTATATGAGAAGTGACGATGCGCGCAGGTTCGCCCTCGAACGCCCATCGTTCATCGTCGAAGGCGCTCCGACGCTGCATCAGCCGGTACACACGGCCATCCTGGCGCGCCGCAAACACGAACCGATCATCCGCAAGGGAATCCGCGCCCTTCACGTTGCCGTGATGTCACTGGATATGTAATCGAAATAATCGATCATAACTTGGGAGGGATGCTTCTGTTGCGGGGGGCCTGGAACTGGCATCTTGGCTCGACTTCAAACCGAGATGAATGATGAACGCACACGTTTCCTTTGGGGCCCCCGACCTCCTCCCGATGAGGCGTCATCGGCAATGGGCACAAACCACATCGCAGCTTGTACTCTGCCGTCGTGTAATCGAGGAAACGCCCGATGTGAAAACCTTCGTTTTCACATCCCCGACGGATCGGATGTTCTGCTTCAGCGCGGGCCAGTATGTGCTCGTGCACCTTAAGATCGAGGGTGCCGCGGTGACGCGCTCCTACTCTGTTTCGTCACCACCGACGCGACCGCTCGACCTGCAGATCACGGTGAAGCGAACACCGGGCGGCCTGGTTTCGAATTGGCTCCACGACAATTTGGGGGCGGGCGACGAGATCGAGATCGAAGGGCCGCTCGGCTCATTCAATCTCGATGACCTGCCATATGAAAAGCCGCTCTTCCTTTCGGGCGGCAGCGGGATAACGCCGGTGATGTCCATGCTGCGTGCGCTTACCGACCGCGCGGCCGACCAGGATATCTCATTCGTTCATAGTGCCAGAACGCCTGGTGACATAATCTTTCGACGGGAATTGGACGCACTTGCCTCTCGCTTTCCCAACGTAAAAGTAACGTGCGTTTGTAGCCAGGAAGATCCCACCTGGAGGGGGCCGACTGGCAGAATAGACAGTCAGCTGCTGCTGACCCTCATTCCCGATCTCCACAACCGCACTATCTTTGCCTGCGGCCCTGAAGCGTACATGAAAGCCGCACGTGCCTGCCTGGATGCGATTGGCGTGGCTCCGTCGCGGTACCACCAGGAGAGCTTCGGCGGCGTCAGCAGCCCTCAGTTGGAACCGGCCTCGACAATACCATCTTCGGTCCGTTTCGTCCGCTCCGGGATCGTGCATAACTGCTTGCCCGGAGAGACGCTGCTGGAGGCGGCACGCCAATGTGGCGTCTACGTCCCAACCGCCTGCCAGCAGGGAGTTTGCGGCACATGCCGCATTGCCAAGCTGTCCGGCGAAGTCGCCATGGAGGATCTCGGCGGGCTGGCCCCTGAAGAGAAGTCGGCCGGCTATGTCCTGGCATGCTGCAGCCAACCCCAGGGCGCGGTTTCGCTCGATCTTTAACCTCCGGGTGCTTGGTTCAGCATTGAAGCCGGCGCAGTAGTGTGAACTGTCGGTGAAGGCGTTGCCGGCGTACCGGACTGATGCCCATCGACCCCAGTCGATATTGCTCAGAAGTCGAGAGCGACCATCATGCCGCGGACTTCGGCCATTTCCAGCAGCAGGTCCTGCAGTCTGTCGTCCAGCGCGGCGCCGGTCAGCGCCAGAAGCTCGGTGATGCTCTCTCTCATCGATATGACGGCGGCGCCTGTCTTCTCGGCGAGCAGCCGACCGATGGCAGCTCGGATCAGGTCGTCCTGATCAGACATCGCTTCACCTCCCGACGCACTGCAACCTCCCCTTGCTTTCCATGCCTCACCGCCGCTTTCGACAACAGGGCGTGATTTCCCATACGGTATGATTTTCGATGCGACATCAGGCACCTTTGCTCATGCCAGCAGACCGTCTCGATGGGCCCGCCAGTCGTTCAACACCGACAATGAGGGCAGCAGCGAAAAAGGGCCGGGCTGGACCGTTTCAACCGCTGCAAGCAGCGCCAGCGGCACTTCGTGCCGATAAAGCCCAATGCACACGCCCCCTTCGACCGTTGCCGGCAATTCCGTGATTGTGTCGAAAATCGAAAACGTACCCGTTGGCTCTTCCACGATTTCGAAACGCCCCACCCGAAACCTCCCTCTGCACAAAAGTAGCGACCAACGCGGACATCCCCAACCGGTTCCCTGAGGCCGGCACTTTTTTTCGCGCCTTGGTTGTAGCGCATACCGCCAGGACAGTCATGCCCGCAGGGCGCACAGTCAAAATCGCTACGCACATTTTAAATCTTGACGCGTGTCAATTTTTTATAAAACATGCGCAAACGCTGGCATGGCATCGGCCGGCGCTCTGGGAGGAGCAATGCCTGACGTCGAAAGCGCCCGAACCTGGGCTGCAGTCCACATCCCAAGCGGGCAGCATTCTGTTGGCGAGACCCATCGCGCTAGGCGCCGGGTCGCTTGCGTGCCGTCTAACATTGCAGTCGCCGGACAGCGACATTGATGCAGCCCATAAAACAATCAGGAGGAGGAAAACCATGCGTATGTTCAATTGCCTGAAGCTTGGCACGAACTTGCTTGGCGCAGGCATACTTGCAGCCATCGTCGCAGCGCCCGCCCATGCCGAGGATACGGCGAAAGTCGCGGCCATCGTCAAAGGCCTCGACAATCCGTTCTTCCAGACCATGCAGAAGGGCATCGAGGAGCAGGCCAAGGCAAACGGCGTGAATGTCAGCGTCCAGGCCGCCGCCAACATGGGTGACGCCACCGGCCAGGCCGACCGCCTGACCGCCATGGCCATGCAGGATTTCGATTGCTACCTGGTCAACCCGATCAGCGTCTCCAATCTCGTCCAGGCGCTGGTGCCGGTCGCCCAGAAGAAGAAGCCGATCGTCAACATCGACTCGACCATCGACCCCGAGCAGGCCAAGGCCGCCGGCTTTGCCGTCTCGACCTATATCGGCACCGACAATGTCGCCGCCGGCGCGCTGGCCGGCGAAGAGATGCTGAAGCTGGTGCCGAAGGGCTCCAAGGTCGCGCTGGTCGCCGGCATCGTCGGCGATGTCGGCTCCAACGCCCGCATCAAGGGCTTCAAGCAGGCGGTGGAAGGTAAACTCGACATCGTGGTGATGGTCAGCGCCGACTGGGATCGCGAAAAGGCGCTGACCGCCGCAACCGATATCCTCGCTGCCCATCCGGACCTCGCCGGCTTCTTCGCCGCCAACGACATCATGGCACTCGGCGTCGAGCGCGCCGTGCGGACCTCGGGCAAGGACGTCAAGGTGATCGGCCTCGACGGCATCGTCGATGCGCTGAAGTCGATCGCATCAGGCGAACTCACCGCCACCGTCGCCCAATATCCCTATGTCGTCGGCGCCATGGGCCTCGAGGCCTGTGCAGTGGCCGCCAAGGGCAAGGAACTGCCGGCCAACGTGCCAGCACCGGTGCTGTTGATCAACAAGGACAATGCCGAAGCCTCGCTGAAGAATTTTCCGCGTCCGGGCGGCGACTATCCCGATCCCTTCCGCGAGATGCTGAAGTGAGCACACCTGCAGACAACGCGCCCGCCGCCCATTCGGCGGGTGCGGAGGAGAGCCGTCCCTCCCTGGCGGCTCTCCTCCTCGATCCCTCCTTCTGGGCCGACTGGGCATCCGTCGTCGGCCTGGTCGGCCTCGTCATCGTCTTCGGCATCGCCCAGCCGGTCTTTCTCAGCGTCGCCAATCTGCAGGCGCTGTTGCTGGCGGCTGCGATCCTGGTCGTGCTGTCGATCGGCCAGACCTTCGTCATCGCCACCTCGGGCATCGACCTGTCGCTGGCGGCCGCCGTCATGCTCGGCGCCATCATCCTCGGCCTCGTCAATGCCGCCGACTACGGCATCTTCATCGCCTGCATGCTCGCGGTTCTCGCCACCAGCGCCGTCGGCTTCCTCAACGGGCTGATCATTACGGCAGGCAAGATCCCCGACTTCGTGGTGACGCTCGGCACGCTGTCGGGCATCACCGGGCTTGGGCTCATCCTGTCGGGCGGCGAACCGACCATGGTCGGCTCGACCTTCCTGCTCAGGCTCGCCTCGGGCTCGTTCGGACCGTTCGGCTATCCGGTCTGGGTAGCGATCGCAGCCGTCATCGTCGCCCATATCGCGCTCTACCACACGCGCTTCGGCGTGCATCTGCTGGCGACCGGCGGCCAGGCTGAAAGTGCCGGCGCGCTGGGCATCCGCACCAACCGGGTCAAGATCGCCGCCTATACGATTTCCGGTCTCTGCGCCGGCATCGCGGCCATTCTCCTGGTCGCCCGCATCGGCTCGGCCGAACCGCAGATCAACACCAGCCTGCTCTTGAATTCGGTGGCGGCGGTGGTGCTGGGCGGCGTCAGCCTGTTCGGCGGCCGCGCCAGCATTCTGGGACCGGCGATCGGCGCGCTGATGCTCACAGCACTCGTCAACGGCCTGACCTTGCTCAACGTCTCGGCTTTCTACCAACCGCTTGCCGTGGGGGCCATCGTGGTGCTGGCGGCGCTGATCATGCGGTATCAGAAATGAGCGCTCCCCATCATATCCCCGCCACTGAGGCGATCATCGCCTGCGAAGGGCTGAGCAAGCATTTCGGCGGCATCCGCGCCTTCACCGACGTCGCCTTCCAGGCCCGTCGCGGCGAGGTCACCGCCGTCATCGGCGACAATGGCGCCGGCAAGTCGACGCTGATCCGCAGCCTGGTCGGCGTGCATCAGCCGGACACCGGCAATTTGTTCTTCGACGGACGGGCGCGGCCCTTCGCCAATCCCGACGAGGCACGCAAGGCCGGCATCGAGACCGTGCACCAGAACCTGGCGCTGATCGACGAACTGACGGTCGCGCAGAACCTGTTCCTCAACCGCGAGATCGTGCGCCGCATCGGCCCGTTCGCTTTCCTCGACCGCAAGGCGATGAAGCGCGAGGCCCGCTTAATGCTGTCGCGGCTGTCGATCAACGTGCCGTCGATCAACCAGCGTGTGCGGCGTCTGTCGGGCGGCCAGCGGCAGGCGATCTCGATCTGCCGCGCTGTCGGCTCCGGCGCCAAGCTGGTGGTGATGGACGAACCGACGGCGGCGCTCGGCGTGCAGGAGACGGCCAATGTCGAGGCGCTGATCCGGCGCCTGCGCGAGCAATCCGTCAGCGTCATCCTGGTCAGCCACAATTTCGATCAGGTCCGCCGCCTGTCCGACCAGATCTGGGTGATGCGGGCGGGAAAGATGGCGGCGACCGTGCGCGCTTCCGAAACGTCCGGAAATGAGCTCGTCGCGCTGGTAACCGGCGCGGCATAGTCCTGCAGCATCAGACTTGAAATCAAAGGGAGTTCGCCTGTGGCACCAATTCGTGTCGGACTGATAGGTCTTGGAGAGGTCGCGCAGTCGATCCATCTGCCTGTGCTGGGCGATCAGCGCGACCGCTGGGTGATCGCGGGCGTGTACGACGTGTCGCCCAGCCTGATGTCACTCGTCACCTCCGAATTTGCGACGGCAAAGGCCTTCGACACGGCCGAGGCGCTGATTAATTCGCCCGACATCGACGCTGTGTTCGTGCTGTCATCCGACGATACCCACAGCCGCTTCGTGCGGGCGGCGATTGCTGCCAACAAACATATCCTGCTGGAAAAGCCCGCTTGCCTCAAGGTGCGCGAAATCGACGATCTGCTGGCGCTGATGCCGGGCTACGACAAGACCCTGTTCGTCGGCTATATGCGCCGCTATGCGCCCGCCTATCTGGCCGCCAGGGACGAGCTGCCCGCCTTCGCCGACATCACCCATGTCCGCATCTTCGACCTGATCTCGGAGGGCCGGCATTTCCTCAAGAAGAGCCAGAACGTCCTTTACCCCCAGGACATCGACCCTGCCCTGCTGGCGCGTGGCGCAAGCGAACGCGACGCGCTGATCCGCGAGGTGGTGGGCGCCGACGCGCCGGCCGATCTGGTGCGCGCCTATCGCGGGCTGACGGCACTTTCCTCGCACCACATTTCGGCGATGCGTGGGCTGATCGGCGAGCCGACGCGCGTGCTGGCCGCGCACCGCACCAACGGCAGCGCCAACACATCAGTCACCTTCGACTACGGCCATTTCGCCTGTCTCTACGACGCGGTGGTCGACGATCTCGGCTTGTTCGACGCCATGATCGAGGTGCGCTCGAACAACAGGCGGGTGCGCATCATCTACGACACGCCCTACATCCGCAGCCTGCCGACGCGGCTGGAGGTCACCGATGCCGGCCCGTTCGGCCCGGTGACGAAAACCCTCGGGCCTCTCTACGGCGATGCTTTCTCGAAAGAACTCGAGACTTTCCACCGCCACATCACCCAAGGCACAAAGCCGCTGACCGACCTCGCCGATTCCCGCCGCGACCTGGCGCTGATGGCCGAGATCATCGAGCGGATGAAGGAGAGTGGCGGGCGCTGAGGCGCTGCCTGCCGCCTACTTCCCACAGTGATGATCGTTGATCTTGTTCAACGCATTCGCGTCGGGTCCGACGCGATGATAGGAGCACGCGCCGGCTGCTGTCGTGACCAACTGCTGATCGTAGTAGCGCGGGCCGCCGAACAGGATGTCGATGAGATCGCCTTCGGCGGGAACGTAGCGTTCGGAGTGGACCCGGCGGTCGTGATACCGGTCGCCAGCGAAAGCCGGGGCGCAAACGCTTGAGCCCATGGCGACAGCGAGAGCTAGGATCGCAACGCATTTCGTGGTCATCGCCAATACCCTCCTGGCCATTTCCGGAATCACACCATACATCCAAAACCGCCAGCCGGACAAAAGTTCCGGAGATGACCGCGATAGGCTCTTGCCGAAGCCAGCTGCCTCGCTCATCCATGGTGCGTGGAAATGTGGGACCCGTGATGACCGATGCCGGCTTTCATCTCGTCGAAGCGACGATCGACCAATTGCGCCGCGCGCTCGATGACGGCACCGTCACCAGCGTCGAACTGGTCGGGGCGTATCTCAGGCGCATCGCGCATTTCGACCGGCACGGCATCAGCCTCAATGCCGTCCCGTTGCTCAACCCTGGCATGTTCGAGGAGGCTGCCGCCTCCGACCAGCGCCGCCGCAACGGCACCGTGCTCGGGCCACTCGACGGCATCCCCTACACCGCCAAGGACAGCTACAAGGTATCAGGCCTGACGGTCGCCGCCGGCTCGCCGGCCTTCGAGCATCTCATTGCCAATGAGGACGCCTTCACCATCGCCCGGCTGCGGGCCGGCGGCGCGGTGCTGATCGGGCTGACCAACATGCCGCCGATGGCCAATGGCGGCATGCAGCGCGGCGTCTATGGCCGCGCCGAAAGTCCGTACAATGGCGACTATCTCACCGCCGCCTTCGCATCGGGCTCATCCAATGGCTCCGGCACAGCGACAGCGGCCAGCTTCTGCGCCTTCGGGCTTGGCGAGGAAACCTGGTCGTCCGGCCGCGCGCCGGCCACCAACAATGCGCTGGTCGCCTATACGCCGTCGCGCGGTGTCATTTCGGTGCGCGGCAACTGGCCGCTGGTCCCGACCATGGATGTCGTCGCGCCGCACACGCGCAGCGTCCCCGACATGCTCGAACTGCTCGATGTGATCGTCGCCGACGACCGCGAGACGCGAGGCGATTTCTGGCGCGCGCAGCCCTGGGTCAAGCTGCCGAAAAGCTCCGACGTGCGGCCGCCGCGCTATACCGACCTCACACTGGCGGGGTCGTTGAAAGGCATGCGGCTTGGCGTGCCCAGAATGTATATCGGCCGCGACACCGAGGCCGACAAGCCGATCGAAACCCGCGCCTCGGTACTTGCCCTGTGGGAGCAGACGGCGGCCGATCTGAGGCGGCTTGGCGCCGAGGTGATCGAGGTCGATTTTCCCGTCGTCTCCAACTATGAACGCGACCGCCCCGGCGCGCGCAGCATGGTCGAGCGCGAGCTGATGCCGCCGGACTTCGCCGAACGCGAGCTCTGGGACCTCTGCATCTGGGGCTGGGACGACTTTTTGCGCGCCAATGCCGATCCGGCCTTGCCCGATCTCGCTTCGATCGATGGCCCCAAAATCTTCCCGCAACCGCCGGGTACGCTGCCCGACCGGTACGAAGGCGGCTTCGACCTGAGGGAATATGTCGAGCGGGCACGGTCCGGCGTCACGCCCGTCACGGAAATCCCGACGATTGAAGAAGGCCTGAAGGGACTCGAAGCGACAAGGCGGATCGATTTCGAGGACTGGCTGGACGCCCATGGCATCGACGCCGTGGTGCTGCCCGCCGCCGCCGATGTCGGACCGGCCGATGCAGACATCGACGAGGCGTCCGCCGCCCTTGCCTGGCGCAACGGCACCTGGGTCGCCAACGGCAATCTGGTCTGGCGCCATTTCGGCATCCCCACCGTCACCGTGCCGATGGGTACGATGGCCGATATCGGTATGCCGGTCGGCCTGACTTTCGCCGGCAAGGCCTATGACGACGAAAGGCTGCTGCGCATGGCCGGCGATTTCGAACGCTCCACGCAGCGCCGCACCCGCCCGCCGCGCACGCCAGAACTTGCCGCCGATGTGTTTTCAGGCCGCCCCGCCCGAGCCGACGACAGCAAGGCGTCAGCGTTCGCCATCACGCTTGCCGCCGAGACGCGGCCTTTCGGCGATCAGGACGAGATCGTCATCACGCTCGACCTGCCAAATGAGGTGTCTGGGACGGCCTGCCTCAAGGTACATGTCAACGGAGAGGCCGTCGCGCTGCAGCGAAGCGGTGCGCGCTTCAGCGGGCACGCGCTCATTCCGGCCGCCGAGCATCAGCGCTTCCACAGCGTCTGGCGTGGCTCCTACGGTTCGATCGTCACAGCGGTGGTGTGGCTGGAGGATGGGCGCAGCGCCGGCGCCTATCTGGTTACGGGCGGGATTGGGTGAGGTTGCGCAATTCGTGCCTTAAGCCTCCCCGAATTCGTCATCCTAGGGCGGAGCAAGGAGCGAAGCGACGCGGCGCAGACCCTAGGATCCATGCCAGGACTGTGACCGAAGAATGCATCGGTCCAGAGCAATTGAGGTCAACTTTTCTTTCCAGATGCAGCGATTGCGACTGAAAGTTCTCCACCGTCGCACCGCACGGAAGTCGCGGCATGGATCCTAGGGTCTTCGCCACGTCGCTTCGCGACTGCTACGCCCTAGGATGACGAAGCGTGGGGTTCGCAAAAGTGTCGTCAATCAACGATCGCCAACCTCTCGCAGTTCTGGCAGCGCCGTTCCCCTCGTCATCCACTTGCAAAGCGACTCTCGACATAGGCCAGGTCCCGCTGAATGACATCCCGCTTGTCTTGCGACAGACCGCCAAGCAGCTTTTCATCGAGATATCCTGCTCGAATAAGCTGCGCGAACACGAAGAGAAGCTGCGAATAGCGATAGTCGAACGTGCGATCGATTTCCCGTCGCTGTTCACGCAAATAGCCTTCGAGCTCCCACATCTCGGAGGGCTGCGTCACCGCACTCGCCTTGCTTTTGAAGTCGGCCATCGTCTTTGCGAGCGCCGCCTCAAGAGCGGTATCGAAGGCATGGCGCGCGAGCTTCTTTTCGGATCCGGACCACTCGAAATCACTCATTTGATATCTCCATGGATGCCCTGTGAATTCAACCCAGGTTTTCACGAAAACGTGCCTGCTGCTACCCCCGCGCCGCCCAAAGCAAACCCCGCTCCACCATCAGCGCCATTTCCGGCACCGCGAACTCATCCGCCGTGTGACCAAGGGAACTGTAGAAAACCTTCCCCGCCCCATAGCGCCGTTTCCAGACGACCGGCATGACGACGCCGCCTATCCCCGGAAAATGCGCGTCGGTGAAAGTGGTGGTCGCCAGCACCTCGTTGCTTGGGTCGACATGCATGTAATATTGCTCCGACCGGTAGGCGAAATCGCTGATACCTTTTGTGATCGGATCGTCCGGCCGGGTGATGGCGACGTGATAGTCGATGATGTTGCCGGGATGCGCGACCCATTGACCGCCGGTCATGAACTGATAGTCGGGCTCGTTGCGGAAACTGTCGCCCATCGTCCCGTGGAAACCGCCGAGTCCGCTCCCCCCGAGAACCGCATGCGTCAGGTTCTGCAGTTCGGTCTTCTCGATCGTCGACATGGTGATGACGGGCACGATGAGATCGAATGACGACAGCTCCGGATCGGCGAACATCGCCGTGCCCTCGCCCAACGTGACGTCGAAGCCGTTTCGCTCAAGCAAGGTGCGAACGATCTTCGCGCTCTGCTCCGGCGTATGGCCCTCCCAGCCGCCCCAGGCGATCAAGGCCTTCTTTGGCATGGTGTACCTCCCTTGGAGCACTCCGCTTCGATCGATCCGGCGTCAGCGCCAGCCCAGAGCCGGCGCGACATGGGTCAGGATCGCCTCGATGACATGCGCATTATAGTCGACGCCGAGCTGGTTCGGAACGGTGAGCAGCAGCGTGTCGGCCTCGGCGATCGCCTCGTCCTGCGCCAATTCCTTGATCAGCACATCCGGCTCAGCCGCATAGCTGCGCCCGAAGATCGCCTTGGTGTTCTCCTCGATGAAGCCGATCTGGTCGCGGCTTTCGTTGCCGCGGCCGAAATAGGCACGGTCGTGATCGTCGACCAGCGCGAAGATGCTGCGGCTGACCGAGACGCGCGGCTCGCGCTTGTGGCCGGCCGCCTTCCAGGCCTCGCGATAGATGCGGATCTGCTCGGCCTGCTGGATGTGGAACGGCTTGCCGCTCTCGTCGAATTTGAGCGTCGAGCTCTGCAGGTTCATGCCGAGCTTGGCCGCCCATTCCGACGTGGCGTTGGTAGCCGCACCCCACCAGATCCGCTCGCGCAAACCCTCCGAATGCGGCTCGAGGCGCAAGAGGCCGGGCGGATTGGGGAACATCGGCCGCGGATTGGGCTGGGCGAACCCCTCGCCCCGCAGCGTCTCGAGGAATACCTCGGCATGATGCCGCGCCATGTCGGCGTCGCTTTTGCCTTCCGGTGGCGCGTAGCCAAAATGGCGCCAGCCATCGATCACCTGCTCGGGCGAGCCACGGCTGATGCCAAGCTGCAGGCGGCCGCCGGCGATGATGTCGGCGGCACCGGCATCTTCCGCCATGTAGAGCGGATTCTCATAGCGCATGTCGATTACTGCAGTGCCAATCTCGATGCGGCTGGTCTTGGCGCCAACGGCGGCCAGCAGCGGGAACGGCGAAGCGAGTTGGCGGGCGAAATGATGCACGCGGAAATACGCCCCATCCGCGCCAAGCTGTTCGGCGGCGACGGCGAGGTCGATGGATTGCAAAAGCGCGTCCGATGCCGAGCGCACTTGCGATTGCGACGAGGGCGTCCAGTGCCCGAACGACAGGAAACCGATTTTCTTCATAGCCATGCGATATAAGGATGCGCGTCAGGCTTCAATGCCAAAGAGATTTTTCGACGCACCCGATCAAGGCTCATGCATCGCTGTTTTCGAAGGCGCCGATGCCTTGTGCGATAAGGTTGGTCGCCATGACCAATGAGACGATTGCCGCGGAATTGAAGACGACGACCCACCATTTGCCGCCGGTCAGGAAGCCGTAGCCGTCGGCGACGGCCAGTCCCCAGTCGGCCGATGGCGGCTGGATGCCGAGGCCGAGAAAGCTCAGCGTCGCGATCGAAAAGAACGCGTAGCCCAGCCTTGTGACCAGCTCGATCAAGATCGTTTCCCTGATGTTGGGCAGTATCTCCAGAAACATGATGGCGAGCGGGCCCTCGCCGCCAAGCCGCGCAGCGCTGACATAGTCGCGCTCCTTCTGCTCGCGCACGGCGGCGCGGACGGTGCGAGCCACCAGCGGCGCGTAGGCGATGCCGATCACCAGGATGACGGTCAGGTTCGACGGGCCGATCGCCACCAGCGTCATGGTGACGAGAACAATGAACGGAAACGCCATCAGCGTATCGAGCAGCCGCGCGCCGATGGCATCGACCAGGCCGTCGAAATAGCCGAGCACCAGACCGATGATGCTGCCGGCGGCAACGCCGGCCAGCGTCGCCAGCGGCGCAACCAGCAGGATATCGCGCGATCCGACGACTATGCGGGACAGCACGTCGCGGCCGAGATGATCGGTGCCGAACCAGTGCAGCGCATCGGGCGGCGTCAGCATCGCCAGAAAATCCTCGGCATAGGGATCGTAGGGAACGAAGAGGTTGCCGAACAGTGCGCAAACGACCCAGAACAGAAGCAGCAGCGATCCGACCACGACCGACGGGGCCAGTCCGGAGAAAACACTGCGGATCCTGCGCACTGCCGGAAAGCCGGCCACCGCGCGCCGTGGTGCGGGAAACTCCGCCAGATCCGTCATGGCGAGGTCCGGCGGCGTTGCCGCGGATCGAGCAGCGCCAGCACGAGGTCGCCGGCCGCCGCCGACAGCACGAAGATTGCCGCCATCACCAGCACGCCGGCCTCGAGCATCGGGAAATCGCGTGCCTTGGCCGCATTCAGAACCAGATTGCCAAGCCCCTGGATGCCGAACAGCGCCTCGATCACCACCAGCCCGCCAAGCATGTAGCCGGTCTGCGTCGCCAGCACCGCGATGGTCGGCGTCAGCGCGTTGCGCAGCACGTGCCGAAAGATGATCTCGCGCCGCTCCAGCCCTTTCAGGACGGCGGTGCGCGTATAATCGGCGGCCATCGCCTCGATCACCCCTGCCCGCGTCATCCGGGCGATGTAGCCGGCAAGGTTCAGCACCAGCGGCAATGCCGGCAGGATCAGATAATAGCCATGCGTCCAGAAGCCCGCGCCATCGGGCGCAACGCCGGAGATCGGGAACCAGTTCAGCCACAGGCCGAAGAGGATAAGGAGCATCAGCCCGGAAACGAAATCAGGCACGATGCCGAAGGAAACGCCCGCCATCACGATCAGCCGGTCGATCAGGCGGCCGGCATTGAGACCCGCGATGACGCCGGCCCCTACACCAAGCGGCACGAGAAAAATCAGAATAATGCCGGCAAGGGCAGCAGAGCGCTTGAGGCTTTCGAGCACGAACGGCGCCACCGGCCCGCGCATAGACAACGAGGTGCCGAAGTCACCGGTCACGGCCTTGCTGAACCATAGCCAGTACTGGACGAGAATCGGCTGGTCGGCGCCGAGCCGCTTGTTCAGTTCCGCCACCGCCTGCGCGTCGGCAAACGGACCGAGCATCACGCGGCCGACATCGCCGGGCAGGACCTGCCCGGCGAAGAACACCAGGATGCTGACCAGCCACAGCGTGAGGACAAGTGTGCCCACACGCGTTGACAAAGTGCGGCCCGTCAGCATGTCTCGATCATGCCTGGACGAAGGAAACGCGGTCGAGCAGCAGATGCGAGATCGCCGTGAAGCGCACGCCCTCGACCTTGGAGCTGACGATTCGGCTGTATTGCGAGAAGTAGCTGATGATCGCCGGCGTTTCGTCGAGCAGCAAGGTCTGGATCTTGCCGGCAACGAGGCGCTGTGCCTGCAGATCACGCGCCTTCGAGTAATCGAGCAGCAGCGCATCATAGGCCGGGTTGTTGAAATGCGCCGCGTTCCAGGCTCCCGAACTCTTCAGCGTGGCGTTGAGGAAGATGTCGGGAGTGCCGCGATGGCCGTAGTCGGTGATGCCGAGCACCGAATCCAGCCATGGCGAGCTGCCGAAGGTCGCCGAGCCGTAATAGGCGTCCTGCGGCAGGACATTGAGCTTGATGTCGATGCCGGCCTTCCTGGCGAAGTTCTGGATGATCACCGCATAGTCGGGAATGTCATAGGCGCGTTCGGTGGTCAGCGTCACCTCGAAGCCGTTGGGCACGCCCGCCTCGCCAAGCAGGCGCTTGGCCTCGGCAATGTCTTGCTTGCGCTGCGGCACCGATGGATCGGCCGATGGGAAGATCGGCGCGAACGGGGTGTCGTTGCCGACGATGGCGCGGCCCTTCAGCAGGCCCTTGACGATCGCCTCGCGATCGAGCGTGAGCGCCAGCGCGCGGCGGACCCGCTTGTCGGTGAACGGAGCCTGGTCGGTTCTGAGATGCACCTGGTCATGCGAGCTTGCCTGCACGCTGAGCAGCTTGAAGTTGGGATTGCCTTCGATCGCGAGTTCCAGGCGCGTCGTGCTCGGGATGACGTCGAGCTGGCCGGCCTGCAGCGCCAGCACCTGCGCCTGCTCGTCGTCGAAAAACTTGATCTCGACCCGGTCGGGCAGCGCCTTGTCGCCCCAGTAGTCCTCATTGCGCACGAAGCTGGCGCCTTGCTTGGGACGGAAGGATTCCAGCTTGAACGGACCCGTGCCGTTGAAATTCTTCTCGAAATCGCCGGCATAGTCGGCCGGCAGGATCACGGCATTGTAGACGTCTGAGGAGACATAGAAGGGGAAGTTGCTGTTTGGGCCGTCGAGATCGAAGGCGACGGTTTCGTCGTCGACCAGCTTGGCGCCGCCCTTGGACAGGATGCCCTTGTAGGCCGACAGGGCCGACGAGCCGCTGGCCGGATCGACCAGCCGCTCGAAGCTCGCCACAACATCCCTAGCGGTGACCGCGCGACCATCGTGGAATTTCACCCCTGGCCGCAATTTGAAGGTCCAGCGACTGGCCGTCTCGTTTGCCTCCCAGGACAGAGCGAGCTTCGGCTGCAGACCATCCTTCGGATCGTCGAGGATCAGATACTCGCCGACCTGGCTGATCACCCCGATGCTGGCCGGATCGGTCACCGAAACCGGATCGATCGCCTTGGTCGGCTGGCCGAGCCCGACGCGAACCGTGCCGCCGGCAGCAGTCGCGGCGCGTGCGCCTCCAAGCCCCTGCGAGGCGGCAAAGCCGGTCAGGCCGAGCAGTGCGGCGTATTTCAGGAGATCGCGGCGCTTGAGAAAGCCGCCCTGATATTCGTCGACGGCGACATTCCAGATGTCCCCCGACAGGTTGCGAACTGCGTCGATATCTCTGCGTTTGGTCATGTTAAACCCCTGCTCTGAAATGAAGATTGAAAAGCTATGCGACGGGTTCGCCGTCGAGATGGATGCGGTCGACGGCCTGCGGATAGAAGGCGATGAGCCCTTTGATCTTCGGCATTTCCTCTATCGGATCCCGGTAGCTCCAGGCGATGTCCGGGCGCACCGTTCCGTCGCTCAGCAGGCCGGACCAGTAGGAGGCGATGCCCTTGTAAGGACATCGCGTCGTTGTGACGGACGCCGTCAGCCGCTCCAGCCGGATGTCTTCCGCCGGCAGATAGAAACGCGTCGGCAGATGCGTCTCGAACAGCAGAACCGGACGGTGGCTGTCGGCGATTGGCTCGCCGTCGAACCAGATTTGCACATGGCTGGAGCTCTGCAGCACATCGATGCGCGCATACGGGTCTCGAGCGTGGACGAAGACTTCTTCATCCTCCTCGAACCACTGGTCGACGGCCTTCCAGGTGAAGGCGATGCGGCCAGCCAGCGGCGACAGGTTTTCATCCGGCGGCGAAACGAACGCCCAGGCCGCGTTGGCGCTGCGCCTGTCACCGGTATCAATATCCCAATAGGCTGTCTCGCCACCGACCGGATGCGGTTCGCGATGCAATGAGGGTCTCAGCACCGACGGGTCGACCGCTGACGGCGGGAAGAAATAGATCGGCAGGAAATGGTTGGAGCGCAACACCAGCACGTTGCGGCTGTCGGCGATGGTGCGGCCGCCGAATTTGACACGCACGCGCTTGGGGCTGTGCAGGACATTGACGAGCTGCGGCGCGGTGGCTTCGCGGGGCTGCAATCTTGGTGCAACGGTCATGATCGTTCTCCCGGCCTGACGTCAGGACACCGCGCGCGCATTGTCGCGCTGTTCGGCGAAGCGATTGGCTGGTCGCGCCAGGCCGAAGCGGTCGCGCAACGTTCCCGGCGCGTATTCGAGGGGGAATACGCCGCGCCGCTGCAGCTCCGGAACCACCTGTTCGGCGAAATTCACCCAGTCCTCGGGCAGCAGCGGGAACATCAGGTTGAAGCCATCGGCAGCACCCGAAACGAACCAGTCCTGCAATTGGTCGGCGATCTGTACCGGCGTGCCGGCGACGGTCGGCACCGAACCGCTGTTGGCAAGCTTGCGGGCGATCTCGCGCAGGCTGAGATTCTGCTTCGCCCACTGCTTGACCCGGTTGAGCGACGTGCGTCCGCCATTGAACGTGCTCTCGTCCGGCAGAGGCGGCAATGGCCCGTCCGGCGGGAACAGCGACAGGTCCAACCCGCTCCAGCTGGACAGAAGGTCGATGCCGACCTGATCGGGAAGCAAGGTCTGCAGATATTCCTGCTTTTCCCGGCCTTCCGCCTCGGAGGCGGCGACAACAGGCAGGATGCCGGGCAGGATCTTGAAGCTCTCCGGCCGCCTGCCGTGGCGGGCCAGCCGCTCGTTGATATCCTGACGGTATTTGATGCCATCCTCCTTGGTGCTGTAGATGGCGAAGTGCGCATCGGCCTGGGCGGTGGCGAAGTTCTTGCCGTCTTCGGAGGATCCGGCCTGGACGATCAGCGGATGACCTTGCGGCGGCCGCGAGACGTTGAGCGGCCCGCGCACCTTGAAATGCTTGCCCTTATGGTCGATGGGGTGGACCTTGTCGGGATCGGCGAAATAGCCCGACGCCTTGTCGATCAGCAGCGCCTCGTCTTCCCAACTGTCCCACAGCGCTTTGGCGATATCGAGGAATTCGGCCGCGCGCTCATAGCGGAATGCATGTTCGATATTGCCGTCGCGGCCGAAATTGCGCGCCTCCTCGTCCATAGCCGAGGTGACGACGTTCCAAGACGCCCTGCCCTTGCTGATATGGTCGAGCGACGCGAACATGCGCGCCACATTGTAGGGCTCGCTGTAGGAGCTCGACGCCGTGGTGATCAGGCCGATATGCTTGGTCACGCCGGCTAGCGCCGACAACAGCGTCAGCGGTTCGAGGCGGGCATTGGCATAGTGGGCAACGCCGCTCTTGACCGAATCCCAGATCGACACGTGGTCGGCGACGAAGATGGTGTCGATCCTGGCGCGCTCGGCCGCCTGCACGAGATCGCGGTAGAACTCGAAGTCCAGCACTTCCCGGCCCGGTGCCCGCGGATGGCGCCACGACATTCGATGATCGCCCTGCGGGTTGAAGAAGAATGCGCTGAGGATCATGTGGTCTCGAGCCATGCCGGCCTCCTTCCAGATCTGCTCCGGAGACCGTCGCGCTGCTTCGGCAGGCGGCGACAATCTCTGCTGATCCGAGAAAGGTAGATTGCGCTCCGGCTTAATCCGAGTAATTTTATAGAGATAATGCGTTGCGAAAGCGGAAGCGATTGCCCTCGATCGCAGCCCGCGAAGAAAGTGGTTTCAAGTCCCCATGTCCTCCTCGGTTCTGAACGTCGACCAGCTGTCCATCGCCTATGACGGGCACAAGGGATCGCATCCCGCCGTCAGCGGCGTGTCGCTGCATATAGGCGAAGGCGAAGCGCTCGGCCTGGTCGGCGAGTCGGGATCTGGGAAAAGCTCGGTGGCGCTCGCCATCCTGCGCTATCTGCCGAAGAATGCCCGCATGGCGGTGTCAGCGCTCGAATTCCAGGGCCGGGAAATCCGCGACCTCTCCGCCGAGCAGCTGCGCCAGCTCCGGGGAAATCACATCGCCGCCGTCTACCAGCATCCGGGCGCGGCCCTCAATCCGAGCATGACGATCGGCCGGCAGATCACCGAAACGATCATGCGGCACCGCCCGGTTCGCCCCGACGAGGCGCGCGAGCGTGCCGCGGAACTGCTCGGACGGGTCCGCGTCAGCCATCCGGAGCGTGTGCTGGATCTCTATCCGCACGAATTGTCCGGTGGCATGCAGCAGCGCGCCAACATCGCCATTGCGATTGCGCTCGATCCGTCGCTGCTGGTGCTGGACGAGCCAACGACGGCGCTCGATGCCAGCGTCCAGTCCGAGATCATCGCCATCCTGCATGACCTTCGCAAGGATCACAAAACCAGCATCCTGCTGATCAGCCACGACATCCATATGATCCGCCGCTCCTGCGACCGTGTGGCGGTAATGCAGGAGGGCACGGTGGTCGAGAGCGGCGCCGTCGGCGATGTCTTCGACAACCCCTCTCATGCCTACACAAAGGCGCTCATCGCCTCGATCCCGGCGCTCAACTACACCAAGCGGGACGGAAGACTGGCGGAGACGGACGGCATGCCAGCGCACCCCACAGCCCAAGGCGAAGACGCCGGCTTGCCAAAAGAACGCCGGATCGCGATCGCCTGCAAAGGCATCAGTCATGCCTTCGGCAGCCAGCCAGTGCTGCACGGCATCGATCTCGACATCGGCCAAGGCGAAACCTTCGGGCTGATCGGCGAGTCCGGTTCCGGCAAGTCGACCCTGGCACGCATCGTCACCGGCCTGCAGACGCCCAGCGCCGGATCGGTCGAGCTGTTCGGCAGAACGGTCGCGCCGCGCGTCGAGAAGAGAAACCTTGCCGAACGCCGCGACGTGCAGATGGTCTTCCAGTCGCCGGATCGCACGCTCAACCCGCGCCAGCGGATCGGCAGGATCCTTGGTCGCCCGTTGCGGCGGCTCGCCGGGCTGCGCGGCAGTGAGGTGAGAGCGCGCGTCAGCGACCTGCTGCAATCGGTCCGCCTCGCCGGCGCCACGGCCGAGCAGAAATCGCGGTCGCTTTCCGGCGGACAACGGCAACGGGCGGCGATCGCGCGCGCCTTCGCCGGCGTGCCGAAGGTCGTCGTGCTCGACGAACCCACCTCCGCACTCGACGTCTCGGTCCAGGCGACAGTGCTCAACCTGCTCAACGACCTGCAGCGCGACAAGGACACCACCTATCTGTTCATCAGCCACGACCTCAGGGTGGTGCGCTACATGGCCGACAGAATTGGCGTGCTCTATCGCGGCCGCTTGGTCGAGACAGGCTCATCCGACCAGATCTTTCGCGGCCCGAACCACCCCTACACCGCACTGCTTCTGGCGGCATCTTCCGATGAGGCCGCGCCAAAGCTTTCCGCTTCGGTCGAGACAGAGGCCACCGGCATCCCGAACACGGGATGCTCCTTCGCCGACCGCTGCCCGCTGGTCCTGCCCGACTGCAGAAAGGCAGAGCCGCCCGCTAACGAGGTCGCGCACGGCCACCGGATCGCCTGCTGGCGGCACAGCCAGGGTTTTTGAGCGGCTCAACAGCAGTCCGAAGGCCCGCGGCAGCTCGGTTTTAGCGGCAGGCAGGATGCGATGCCGGGATTGTCGCAGCATCGGAATCCAGCTTGCAAATGCCTCCTTTTGAGGCCAGCCTAGATGCATGATGGCACGCCGGTCGCCAAAACATGTCCTTGTCATGCTGCTCGCGGTATTCCTGACCGCCGGGTTCAGCCTGTCTGCCGCTCAGGCGAGCGTCATGTCGGCGAAGATGATGATGACGACTGGCAGCGGCATGCCTGCCGGCACCGGCATGGCCAGGATGGCCGACACAGCCATGAATGGCGATTGCAGCGCGTGCCTCAAGGGCGCCGCCGACAGCGATAAGCCGATGCATTGTCCGCCGACCTGCATCGCACCAGTGCTCGCGGTGCTCCCTCAAAGCCTCGCCATCACCATGGTTCCAGCGGTGCAACAACCATCGGCGCTACCGATGCCGTTCCTTCACGGGCGAAGTTCCGTGCCCGACCCATTCCCTCCCAAATCCACCGATCTCGTCTGACGCCGTTTCAGCCATCCCGCGGCTGATTTCCGGCGTTTGATTGCCGCTGGCGCTTCGCGCCGGCAGGCACACGGCAATTTACGTCGAGAGGCTCGCCGTCGATCGAGATCGCAAAGGGCTTGAGAGTGAGTATCAATTCCAGTCATTCCATTTCACGCCGCAGGTTCGTCCTTACGGCGGCGGGCGTTGCTGCGGCCACCCTGGTGCGCGCCGCAACGCCAAGAGCATCCACCGTCGATGAGCGCCGCATCAGGATCGCGCCAGGCCACGCCAGCTTCACCGGCCCTGGCGGTCCGCTCACTCCTGTCTGGGCGTATGACGGGACGATCCCCGGCCCGATGCTGCGCCTGCGCCAGGGCCGACCCGCTCGCATCACGGTCGAGAACGCATTGGACGAGGAAACCACGGTCCATTGGCATGGCATCCGCCTGCAAAACACCATGGACGGAGTGCCCGGTCTGACGCAGCCGCCGATCAAGGCGGGGACAGATTTCGTCTATGAATTCACGCCGCGCGACGCCGGCACCTTCTGGTATCATCCGCATGCCAACAGCCTTGTGCAGCTCGGCCGCGGGCTCGCCGGCGCCCTCATTGTCGAGGAGACCGAACCCGTTGCCGTCGACCGCGACCTGTTGTGGTTGCTGCAGGACTGGCGGCTTGCCGATGACGGGCAGATGGCGCCCGGCTTCGGCAGCGCGATGGATGCGGCGATGTCCGGCCGCGTCGGCAACGTCGTCACCATCAACGGCACGGCGCCGGCCGATCAGAGCGTAAAGGCGGGTGAACGCGTCAGGCTGCGGCTGGCCAATGCCTCGCTCGCCCGCATCATGGCGCTGCGCTTCGAAGGCCACCACCCGGTCGTCGTGGCGATCGACGGCCAGCCCTGTGATCCGCATGAACCGGAGGACGGCCGCCTTTTTCTGGCACCCGCCATGCGCATCGACGTCGTGATCGACATGCAGGGCGATCCAGGCAAGCGTTACGCGGTGATCGATGATTTCTACGACGGTCTCGCCTATACGCTGACCACGCTTGCCTATGACAGCGCATCGCCGATTCGGATCCATCCTCTCGACACGCCGCTTGGCCTGCCGCGCAACCCGTTGCAGCAACCCGATCTCGCAAGCGCCGAGCGCCAGGAGATCGTCCTGCAAGGCGGCATGATGGGTGGCGGCAAGCTCGCCGGCGTCGGCGGCATGATGGGCATGGCGACACCCGGCATGAAGGGTGGCGCTGCCTGGGCGATCAACGGCATGTCGATGACCGGTGACGGCCATGCCGGCATGGCGCCGCAATTCACCTTATCGCGCGGTGCAACCTGTCATCTCACCATGCGAAATGAAACCGCCTGGTGGCATCCGATGCATGTCCATGGCTTCAGCATGCTGGTGCTTGCGCGCAACGGTTCGCCGGTACCGCACCGGCAATGGCAGGACACGGTGCTGCTGGCTCCCAGGGACACGATCGAATGCGCCTTCGTCGCCGACAATCCCGGCGATTGGATGCTGCACTGCCATGTCGCCGACCACCAGATGGCCGGCCTCATGACGGTGTTTCGAGTGACCTGATTTTCTCGTCAACAACGTCAAGACAATAAGGAGAACTGCAATGAAACCGACTTACACTCTCGCCGCTTTCGCAGTCGCGATTGCAATGCCGCTGCCGGCTGTCGCGGCGACGATCAACGCGGTCATGTACAAGAACCCGCAATGCAGCTGCTGCGAATCCTATGCCAACTATCTGGAACACAACGGTTTCAAGGTCGACATCAAGCCCGTCAACAACCTGTCCCAGATCAGCAGTGATGCCGGTGTGCCGGCGGACCTCGAAGGCTGCCATACGCTGATGGTCGACGGCTATGTCGTCGATGGCCTGGTGCCGGTCGATATCGTCAAGAAACTGCTGACGGAGCGGCCCGCCATCACCGGCATCACGCTGGCCGGCATGCCGACCGGTGCCCCCGGCATGGGTGGCGAGAAGGCTGGCCCTTTCATCGTCTACGCCTTTACCAAGGACGGCAAGGCGCCCACTGTCTACGCGACGGATTGAGAGGTAATCGCCATGTCTGCCGATACGTCGGACTGCCCTGCCCGAACCTGGCTCGCCATGACGTTCCTGCTTTTGCGCCATTTCGCATACAAATGCGTTTGTGCTAATATACCTTGGCCATGCACCTTCGTGCGTGACCGACCAATGGGAGGACGCGATGAACACCATGAATCGCAGGTCTGCAATTGCCCTCGGTATGACGGCCGCCGCGGTGACGCCTTTTTTTGCCCTGACGGCGTCGGCGAAGGCCAAGAAATACGGCCCGAAGGATGGCAAGGAGATTGCGCCCGGTGTCAGGGTGGTGGAGGTCGGCACCGGCGACTCCGACATTGCCGCTTACAAGAGCATCGCGATCGTCGATGTCGTGTTTCAGCCCGGAGCGCACGCTCCCGCGATGATGATGGACAATGACATGGTCTGCACGATCACTTCAGGCGCGTTCACCATCAAGAAGGCAGACAAGGAATTCAAGCTCAAGACGGGTGACATGTACACCTGCGCCAAAGGCAAGACCGACGAGGCGACGAATACAAGCAAAGAGGTCGGCGTGCATCGTATCGCCGTCCTGATACCTGCGTAGCAGTTGGAGTTCCGGCCGGACAGGCGGCTTGCATGCTGTCCGGCCGTCGTTTGCGTATCGCCGGGTGCTAGCCTCGTCCGGCATGATTGGGCCTACCACAAGCGCCTACGCCATTTCGGGGCGTTTTGAACCCTCGCGGATGGCCTTGTGCACGCCGCGCTGCAGATCCATGAATGCAGGGCTTTCCATCACCTCTTCGCGGCGCGGGCGCTCGATATCGACGTTGAAGGTCTGGGTGATGCGGCCCGGGCCGATGCCCATGACGACGATGCGGTCCGACAGATAGACGGCCTCCTCCACATCATGGGTGACAAACAGGACGGTCAACCTGTGTTCCTCCCAGATCTGGGTGAGCAGTTCCTGCATCTGGTGCCGGGTCAAGGCATCGAGCGCACCGAAGGGCTCGTCCATCAACAGCATCTTGGGCCGGTAGGAAAGCGCGCGCGCAATGGCGACGCGCTGTTTCATGCCGCCCGAGAGTTCGGCCGGATAGCGGTCGGCGCTGTCGCACAGCTTGACGAGTTCGAGGTGCTCCAGCGCGATCCTGCGGCAGGTCGCGCGATCGTAGCCGGCGGCCTTGAGGGCAAATTCGATGTTCTGCCGCGCCGTCAGCCAGGGAAGCAGCGTGTAGGATTGGAAGACGACGCCACGGTCGAGACCAGGCTGCAGGATCGGCGCGCCATCGATGCTGAGATCGCCGGCGTCGAAGTCCTGCAGTCCGGCCACGATCGACAGCAGCGTGCTCTTGCCGCAGCCCGACGTGCCGACCAGGGAGACAAACTCGTTGTCGGCAAGATCGAGGTTGATATCGCGCAGCACTTCCGTGCGCCGCTCGCCGGTGCCGAAGCTCTTGTGCAGACCGGCGATCCGCAATTTGGGGGGGCTCATCGGCTGGACCTCATTGCGAGCGGCCCTCTTGCTTGAACAGCACCTTCTCCAGCGCCTTCATCACCTGGTCGGTGATGAGGCCAAGCAGGCCAAGCAGCAGGATGTAGCCGATGATCGTGTTGGTCTGGAAATAGCGCTGCGACACGGTGATGCGATAGCCGAGCCCCGAAGTCGCGGCGACAAGTTCGGCCAGCACCAGCCAGGTCCATGCCCAGCCCAGGCTGATGCGCAGCGTATCCCAGATACCCGGCAAGGCGCTGGGGACGACGATGCGCGTCAGGATCTTGCGATCCGGCAGGCCGAGTGTGCGCCCAAGGCCGATGAAATCGGTGGGAACCCGTTTGACGTTGTCCATGATCATAAGGACCTGCTGGAAGAAGGTGCCGATGAAGATGATCAGGAACTTCTGCGAATCTCCGGTGCCGGCCCAAAGGATGGAGAGCGGCACGAAAGCGACGACCGGCATGTAGCGGATGAAATCAACCAGCGGCTCGATGGCCGCTTCCCAGGAACGGAAACTGCCAATCAGCACGCCGATCGGTATCGACAGTGCCGAGGCGATGAGGAAGCCGATGGAGATACGGTACATCGAGGCTTTGAGGTCCAGCCACAACGTGCCGTCGGCCGCAAGCTTGGCGATCTGCATAGCGACGCTGCCCGGCGATGGCAGGAAGATCGGCTTTACCAACCCCAGGCCGGTCGCGGCCCACCAGGCAAGGCCGAGCCCGACGAACACGGCCACCGCGATCACCAGGAAGCGCGACCTGGCGATGGGCACGCCGATCCCGGAGGATCGGCGACGCCTCGCCGGTTTCGTGGGACGAGCCGGATCGGTTTGAGCGGGACGCTCCCCGGACATCTGCGTCACCGCCGCGATCCGGCCTTGATCATTCCGCTGCCTTGACGAAGGACGGGTCGATCATCTGCTCCGGCGTCACGTCGGCCTGCAGCAGCTTGGCGTTCTTGGCGGCGGCCTCGACATCGGCAAAGGTCTTGGTGGTGAAGTCGCCTGTCAGCGCCGTCTTGTTTTCAGCGAGTGAGTAGTAGCGCACGCCGTCAAAGGCGGTGTTGAGGTCCTTGACGTCCGAACCGACAGCCTTGGCGATGATGGCGCGCCCACCGGGCGTATCAGCATTGTAGTCCTTGAGCGCTGCGTCCCAGCTCTTGATCATGGCCAGCACCTGGCCGGGCCGCGACTTGATCACCTCGTCACGCACCACCAGCACGTCGCTGATCAGGCCGGGATCCTCGCCGGCGGTGAACAGAAGCTTGAGGTCCTTGTTCTGCGCCATGGCGACGGTGAGGTACGGTTCATAAGTCACCGCGACCGGCACCTGGCCGGCGATCAAGGCGCTGCCGGCGTCGGACGCTGGCATCGGAACCGGCTTCACATCGTCGATCGACATGCCGTTCCTGGCGAGCGCGTATTTGAGCAGGATGTCGCTCGTCGTGCCTTCCTCGAAGGCCACCTGCTTGCCCTTGAGATCCGCGATGGAGGTGACGTCCTTGCCGGCGATGATGGCGTCGGCGGTCATGGAGACGTCGAGCAGCAGCACGATCTTCACCGGAAGGCCGGCCGCGACCATGCCCATCGCCGTGTGGGTGGCGATGTTGGCGGCGTCGAGCTGGCCGCTTGCAAGTGCTGCATTGATGTCCTTGTCCTCGGCGAAGTTGACGATCTGGACGTCGCTCAGCCCGTTTGTCTTGAACAGGCCCTTGGCCTCGGCGACATGCCACTGGCCATAGCCGAGCCAGGGCTCGATGCCGATCTTGAACGCTCCTGCCTCGGGCGTGGTGGGAATGGCCGCATCGGCCGCGTAGGCTGCCGGGGCGGCGGTGAGTCCGATGGCGGCGGCCATCACGAGCGCGCGAAACTGTCCTGTTAGGTTACGCATCATCTTTGTTCCCCTTGATGATCAGACCGCTTTTTCTAACTGAGGCAGCCGGTCTGGTGAGACTGCGGGTTTCTGCTCTTGCGGCACTGTGCCTCGGCGTCTTACCTGCCACTTCATGGTGAAGTGCGAGGATATTTCAGCCTCAGCGGGAGCGGATGTCAAGGCTAAAATACATACATGCATATACAAGTTGGAAAGACTCAATTTTCACGCTTTTTCCGGATCGATCCGGTCGAGGAAATCTGTCACCCGATCGGCTCCGGCAACGGGTTCGCTGCCGACCATGACCGCGACTGAGAAGGCAATGAGGGAGGAGACCGGCGTGTGGCTGCGCGCGCCGGCGCGCAGATTCATAACCAGCGTCGGCGACAGGAAAAGACCGGCCCGCAGCACCGCGCGCCAATCGGCCGGCAGCATGCCGCGCCGTTTCAGTTCCAGCAGCAATGGCCGCCACAGCGCTGTCGCCTTGACCTCCAGCAGATCCTGGCGGATCGGGCTCAGGTCCCAGTCCGTGTCGACATGGAGCAGGTTTCCGTCCAGCCGCGCTTGGGCGCGAAAAGCCTCTGTCGCGGGCGCCGGATCATAGAGCCAGAACGGGTGGGCGAAGATATTGTGGAACGTCGCCTTCACCTCGGCCAGCAGCGTCGGGATGTGCGAGCCGGCAAAGGCGGGATCGAAGAAGGACAGCTCCGCCCTCCCCGCCTTCGCCGTGTACCAGACATTGGCGTTGTGGGCGTCGCCATGCGCGACCACGCCGCCGGCATCGGCAAGCCGGTCCGGACGTAAGCGCACAGCCGCGGCATCGAAAAGCTCACCGATGCTGTCGGTGTACTGCTGGTCGTTGATGACGAATTTCAGCCGGGAAAACCAGTCCCAATCCAGCTCGGCACCGGGAAAGACGAACAGCTTGCCGACATAGAAATCGGCCAGCCTTCCGCCTGGTGACAAGCGTGTCTCGGCATCGATCAGCCGCTCATGAAACAGCCTGTGGATCGGCTCCGCCGCCACGTCCTCGACAGTGACGGGATGCAGCGTCTCGAGATAGACCTTGAGCAGCCTGGCCGACAGGTCGCGCTCGGCAAGAACGGCTTCTTGCCGCTTGCAGGCATCGTCCTGCCCATCCAGCGCGAACAGCACATCCGAAAATCTTGGATCCGTGCGGCGGCGATAGACAAGGATCTGCTCGCCTGGTTGGGCAGACATATGCACGGGTTGGTCGACCGGCAGGCCTGCGCGCGACAGAATCTCGGCGCGGTAATACTCGCCCGTCATCGCCTCTTCCCGCTCCTCCTGATGGAACTTGAAGAAGTAGGCCTTGCCATCGTCCTCGAAGAAGCCGTTCAACGAATTGAGGCTGTACTTGTCGAAGTTGATGCGCACATTGCGGGGGGTCATCGCGAACAGGTCGCCCAGCAATGCCGCCAGCGCGCTTTGTGCTTCGGCAACATCATGCTGCGCGAGTGCCCGGATCCGCGCCGTGCGACTCGGTGTCTGCGTCATCTGTTGTCCTTCTTGGCCCGTTCATTCGAGAGCGAAAGCGTTCTCGTCAGCACATGTATATACATTGACAACGAAACCGCTCCCGACTTGCATTCATCCTGCTTCCGTTAGCTGCTTTTTGAAGGGGAATAGCGGCTGCCGAGCGAGTAGCGGCTGCCGGCATAAGTCAGCTTGCTGATCGTGGCCACCACCGCGCCTGTCCATGTCCGGCGGTGCAGGAAGAGGCAGCAGGCGCCGACATCGATGCCCAGATGCCGCGCCGTCTCGCCATCGGCCGGGATGGCGGAAATGATATGCTCGACCTCGGTCACCGGGGTTTTCTGCATGAGGTAGTCATAGGTCGCCGTCTTCGAAAAATCCTGCTTGTCATAGTCGGGGATGAGGCTCGGATTGACGAAGCGCTCTTCGAGTTGCACCGGCAAATCATTCTCGAAATTGACGACGACAGAATGATAGATCGGGACGCGCTTTGCGAACTCGAACGACAGCGCCAACTCCTTTGTCGGCATGATGGTTTCGAGGACGAGGACTTCGGATCGATGCCTGTTGCCGCGCTCGACGATCTCGGCTGCGATGTTGTTGATCTCGATCAGCGTCGATTGCGGCCGCGGTGGCGCGATGAAAGTTCCCACACCTTGCAGACGGATCAGGAACCCGGCCGAGGTCAACTCTCTGAGCGCCCGGTGAACCGTCATCCGCGACACGCCGAGTGAAGCCACCAACTCATTCTCGGACGGCAGCTTGCGATCCTTGCCCCACCGGCCCGTTCCGATGTTGGCCAGGATGTAGTCCTTCACCTTCTCGTAGAGAGGGCTGGCCGTGTCGGGCAAAGTGATCATTTCAAAAGTCCTTTCCGGCGATTCATCGGAAATCACGACTGCTCGACAGGTTGCCGCATGCGGATGATTGTTTTCAAGCCGTCGCTGTGTCCCGCCAACAGCCGCTCATAGGCAGCCGGAATGTCATCCAGGCCGATCTCCTGGTCGATCAGCGCCAACAGCGGTTCGCTGAGTTCACCTAGCATCCGCACGGCCTCGGGCAGCTCATCGGCAAAGGCGTGGCATCCCAGCAACCCGATTTCGCGTTCGACCAGCGTATTGGGATCAATGTCGAGGCGGCCGTGAAAGATGCCCACCATGGCGATCGTGCCGCCGGGATCGAGAACGCCGAGCAACTGGTTGAGCGCCGCAATGCTGCCGGTCGCCTCAATGGCCGCGAGCAGCGGCGCATTGGCAGCCGCAGCGGCAACGGCATCCCGGTTCAGATCGACGATCGTGGCACCCGCCACCCGCGCCACCCGGGCGCAGCGGCTCTGGTTGCGGTCGGCGACGAGCACGGTGCCGGCGAAGGTCCGCGACAGCAGCAGCGCGGCAAGACCACCGATCGGCCCGCAGCCGACCACCAGCACCGCGCCTGCCGTTTTCGGCAGCCGCCGCACCGCATGCAGCGCCACCGCCAGCGGTTCGGCCATCGCCGCAACCCGCTCGTCGAGCGCGGCATCGATGATATGCAAAAGCCGTGCGGGCAGCACCGCCTGTTCGGCAAATCCGCCGTCGCAGATTTCTCCCACGAAGCCCAGCGACGCGCAGAGATGCCGCCTGCCGGCATGACATTGCGCGCAGTCTCCGCACCAGAACCGGGAATCGGCAACCACCCTGTCACCGACGGCGACGCTAGAAACGCCTGCGCCGATGGCGGTCACCGTGCCGGTGAGTTCATGGCCGGCCGTCGAAGGCGACCGGCTTATCCACTGGCCCGTGCGGAAATTGTGCAGGTCCGAACCGCAAATGCCGGCGGCGTCGACCCTGAGCTTCACCCAGCCCGCATCCGGCACGCCCGGCGCGGCGACATCCTCGACGCGCAGATCGCCGGGTCCATAGAGTCGAGCAGCCTTCATCGCGATCGTTTCCGCTCAACCGGCGAGATAGCGGTCGCGGATTTCCGAGACCGCGTTCTCATGCGAGCTGAAGCCCTCGTAGCGGGCGAGCCTGCGGGCGTGCAGGGCAAGTTCCGGATAGGCAGTCGAGGTGACATAGCCGACCGACGAGCGCTTGACGAAATCCGTCACCGAAAGCGGGCCGTAGGTCCGCGCCCAGCGGCTGGTCGGCAGCACTGCATTGGGTCCAAGGACGAAGTTGGCAAGGGTCACCGGCGTGTGCGTTCCCATGAGGATTTCGGCCGCCTCGGTGATGCGTCCGAGATGGGCGAACGGCTCCGTCGATAGGATCTCGAGATGCTCGGGCGCATAGTCGTTGATGAAGCGGTAGCTGTCTTCCAGCGATGCGGTCAGCACGATGCCGCCGCGCTTGCCGGTCAGCACCGCGCGCGAAAACTCGACACGCTGCTCGGTCATCCGCGACCAATGCTCGGGAAGTGCGGCGAGTGCTGCTTCTGCGATCTTGCGGCTGTGCGTCACCAGATAGGCCGAGGAATCTGGCCCGTGCTCGGCTTCGATCAACAGGTCGAGCGCGGCAAGCCCGCCGTCGACGCTGTCATCGGCAAAGATAATCGCTTCCGACGGGCCCGCCGGAAGGCCTGTGTTGATGACCGATGACAGCACGCTCTTGGCCGCCACCACCCACGGGCTGCCGGGACCGACGATCTTGAGTGCGGGCTTCACCGTCTCGGTGCCGTAAGCGACGGCGGCAACTGCCTGGGCGCCGCCGCATTTGTAGACCGTGCCCACGCCGGCGAGACGCGCGGCGACGAGCGTTGCCGCGTCCACCGAACCATCCGATGTCGGCGGCGTCACGATGGCAATCTGCGGCACGCCGGCAATCACCGCCGGCACCGACGTCATCATCGTCACCGACGGGAAAGCGCCCTTGCCGCGCGGCACGTAGAGCGCAACGGATGCGATGGGCGTGTACCTGTCCCCGGCATAGGCGCCCGGCCGGACTTCCTTGAGCCACATCGTCTCCGGCTTCTGCTCCTCATGGAAGCGCCTGATGTTGTCGATGCCGAACTGGATGCTCTCGACGACGTCCCTTTCCACCTTGTCGAACGCCGCATCGAACTCGGCTTCCGACACCTGCAGTTCGCCCTCGGCGACATTGGCCTTGTCGAGTTCCCTGGCGAAGCGGATCAAGGCGGCGTCGCCTTCGTCCTTGACGGCCTGGATGATCGGCCGGACCTTCTCAACGAAGACCGTCAGATCGGCCTCGGCGCGCTTCAGCAGACTGGCGCGCTGGTCGGCATCGATGGATGACAGATCGTGGAAGCTGATGTCGGACATGATTGCTCGTCTCCTGGAACTCTTGGAACGCAATGACGGTTGGCCCGTGGATGGCCATAGTTCTGTGGGTCGACAAGCCGACCGGGGCAAGGATCAAAGCCGTCGAGAGGCTTCACTCAGGCAAAAGTATATACATGTATGTATGATGGTCGCCAGCAATTTTTCCATCATCCTTCCCGTCGAAACTGCGGAGGCAAACCTGCCTCATCAGATCGAGGCGAGAAAGCCGCCATCGACCGGAATGGACTGGCCGGTTATGTAGGCAGCCGCATCCGAAGCGAGGAACACGGCGATGCCGTGCAAGTCGTGGAGATCACCGAAACGCCGCTGCGGGATCTTGGCCAGCATGGAGTGCTGCCATGCCTCGTCGCTGTAAAAAACGTCGGTCATCGCCGTCCTGAAATAGCCCGGCGCGATGGCGTTGACCCTTATGCCAAGCTCCGCCCACTCCGCCGCAAGGGCGCGGGTCATGCCGAGCAGGCCCGACTTCGACGAGCCATACGGCACCGCGGTGGGGATTCCGACTTCGGATGTCAGCGAGCACAGATTGATGATGGCACCAGGGCGTCCGGCGTCGCGCATCTGCCGCGCGGCGGCCTGGGCGCAGAAGAACGCTCCCTTGAGATTCGTGTCGACGATCCTGTCCCACAGCGCCTCGTCGACATCGAGCGAGGGCCGCACCTCCTCCACGCCGGCATTGTTGACGAGAATGTCGAGACCGCCAAGCAGGCTGGCAGCCTCTGCGGTTGCTGCCCGGCAGCGGCCGACATCGGTGACGTCGAGAGCGATGGCGTGCGCCACTCCGCCGGCGGCGCGGATGGCTGCCGTGGTGGCCTCCAGCGAGGCCAGGCTGCGCGCCGTGACCGCGACGTCTGCGCCGGCAGCACTCAGCGCCTCGGCGATGCTGCGCCCGATGCCCCGGCTTGCACCGGTGACAAGCGCCTTCCTGCCGGAGAGATCGAAGAGAGAAGCGTTGCGCATGTGATCCTCCTGATCGGTGTCGGTTTCCGCTTCAGCGTCGAGACTATCAGATCAAGTTACATATACAAGCATATACAAACTATTTCGACTACGGTACGGATGACGAAATCCGCCGCAAAGGAGCCCACCCGTGTCGAAAGCCTCGGATATGGTCCGCACCGAAGTCAACCGTTTGTCGCCCTACAATTCCGGGCTCACCATTGACGAGGTTATGGAGCGATACGCACCGGCCAGGATCGCCAAACTGGGCTCGAACGAAAATCCGCTCGGGCCCAGCCCGACCCTCGTCACGACGATGCATGCCGGCTCCGAGATGTTCCGCCTCTATCCGGACCCTGCCGGGCGCAAGCTGCGCCAAGCGATCGGCGACAAATATGCCGTCACCGAGGACCAGATTATCCTCGGCAACGGTTCCGAAGACCTTCTCTCCGTCATCAGCCGTGCCGTGTTGCGGCCGGGCGACGCCGTCGTCACGCTCTATCCGTCGTTTCCGCTGCATGAGGACTACGCGACGTTGATGGGCGCTACCGTCAAGCGCGTTGTCGTCAACGACGATCTGACCATTAATGTCGATGCGCTGGTCGAGGCGGCGCGCGAGCGGCCGCGCATGCTGCTGTTCTCGAACCCGATGAACCCGGTCGGCAGCTGGCTCTCCGGCGGCGATCTGTCGAGGGTTCTGGATGCGACGAGCGACGAGACGCTGATCGTCATCGACGAAGCCTATGCCGAATATGCCGAGGGCGACGACTATGCGTCGTCCCTGCCCTATCTCGAAAAGCTGGACCGGCCCTGGATCGTGCTGCGGACCTTTTCCAAGGCGTTCGGTCTGGCCGGATTGCGGATCGGCTTCGGCATCGTCGGTGACCCGGAGCTGCGCGCGCTGCTCGACCGCGTCCGCACGCCTTTCAACGCCAACGGCATGGCCCAAGCCGCCGCACTCGCGGCGCTGGCCGACGACGAACACCTCGCCAGGGTCGTCGCGCTGGCCAGGGCGGAGAGAAAACGCGTCGAGACTTTCCTGGCAAGCAAGGGCCTCGACGTCGCCGCCTCCAGGGGCAACTTCCTGTTCTTCAACTGCCGGCAAGATGCTTCCGCCTTCGTTGAAGGCCTGCTGCGGCAAGGCGTCATCGTCAAGCCGTGGAAGCAGCAGGGTTTTGACACCTATGTGCGCGCCAGCATCGGCTCGGCTGCGGAGAACGACCACTTCATGGCCGTTCTGTCGGAACTGTTCTGAATACACGCTTTGTTCGGGATTCGGACGGGTTAGTTGACCCGCGCCTTGCGGCTGCGATGTGCCAATTCGGACACGATGTCACTCTGCGGCGCAGTTCGTTGAACGGAGGCAATAGATTTTTTGGGCTTCAAACCGACAGGAGGCCTTAACTTTCGCGGCGTGGGTTTTTACATCTCGGGGGTCTGCAAACGATCGACCCTGAGGAGGCTCCCTTGCAGCAACCAGATGACATCGCCGCCCGCCGATTGGGCATTCTCATCGAGCATATGTGGAAGCGCGCAAAAAGCACTACGACTATGTGTCGACCGAGCAGGCCTATCGGGCCATCCGGCAGGTCCTCAAACCCGCCATTCCCGATCGCGAACTCGACGACATGGTCGCCGCGCTTGCCGTGAAGAACGGCCTGGCGGTCGTTTTCGACCGCCAAACCAAAGCGTCCGCCGATCATGTCCCTCGGAGCGCAAGGCCCTAGATCAACGCAGGTCTGCAGGCGTCGAGCGCCACATCGATACGGGGCCAAACGGCCCCGTATCGATGTGTATCGCCGGAGGAACGAGCGATACACCTGCGCCATGGGCCTGTGTGCCGCAGGCCGACGGCGTGGCAGCTTCAGGCGGCAGTGCTGACCTTGCCCGGCTCGAGGATCGACTTGACCTTGTCGGCGACGGCGCGCCCCAGATCGGCGTTGTTTGCGGCGGTGAAATGAATTCCGTCGACACCGTCCGTGGTGAGGTAATCGCCGGCATTGAGGAAATCGATCTTCATAAAATCCGCCATCGCCTTGTATTGCCTGGCCAGGTCTCTGGATTTTTCGTGCCCGCCGCCGAACATGCCCTCGAACCACGGATCGGGCATCGGGGTCAGCGGCGGCGGCGCAATGACCAGCGCCTTCGGCGCCGGATACGGGGTGCCGATGCCCCCGGCGCTGGTCAGGATCTGCCCGACCAATTTCGCCATTCCATTGGCGATCTCATAGGGCGTCCGGCGGAAATAAGACTTGGTGTCGTTGGTGCCGAGCATGACGATGACCAGATCGAGCGGCAGATGGCTGGCGATGGCCGCGGGCAGATAATTGGCCCCGTTCAGGCGCGGATCGTTGGGGTCGTCGAGACAGGTGGTGCGCGCGCTCAGGCCTTCTTCGATGATGTGGTAGCCCGCCCCTAGCGCCGTCGCCATCACACCGGTCCAGCGCTGATCATAAGGGTAGCGGTAGGTCGGCGACCCCTCCTTGACCGGAACCCAGCCCCAGGTCAGCGAGTCGCCGTAGCACATGATGTTTTTTGGCGGTGACATCCATGTTTCTCCATCTGTTTGCAATTGTCTGAACGCCGGCGCACTTGCTTTTCGCCGTCTTAAGTCAGGGGTTTCGCACGCGCACTCCGTAGAAGATCGCCGCGCCGAGGATGATGACGCCCTGCGCGATGAGCTTGCCGGGCTCGTCGATGCCGAGCACCGTCATCACCACGAACAGCAGCGCAAAGCACAGCGCCCCGAAGAAGGGCCCCCAGACGCCGCCGTCGCCACGACCGAAGACGACGCCGCCGAGGATCGTTGCCGCGACCGCCAGGATCGGCAGGTCGAGGCCGACACGGACGCTGCCGACGGCGATCGAACCGGTCTGCACCAGGGCCGCGATCGCCGCGATCAGGCCGGCGAGCGTATGCGCCAGGATGACCGTGCGCTGGACCGGCACGCCGGAAAAATGCGCGGCTTCGGCATTCTCCCCGACCGAGGCGACGTAGCGGCCAAAGACGGTCCGCGACAGAAGCAGCCACACCGAAGCGGTCAGCAGGACCCAGAACAGCACCGGCGTCGGAACCGACAGGAATTTCGTGTTGTAGAGGTCGTTGAACAGCTTCGGCACATCGCCGGGCGGATTGCCGCTCGACAGGAACTGCACCAGCCCTACCAGGATGATGCTGACCGCCAGCGTGACGATGACAGCCGACACCCGCCGGCTCCCTATCATGAAGCCGTTGAACAGGCCGATGACGAGGCCGGTGGCGAGCGCCAGCACGACGAAGAAAGGCATCGACGCGCCGGGGAAAGTGCCCGACGAGATGAAATAGTTGATGAGCAGGATGATGCCGCCGCCGGAGAGGTCGATCGACTTCACCCGCATGACGACGAGCTGCCCCAGCACCAGGATGCCGAGCGGGACGATCTGCCTGACGAAGATACCCATGATGTTGAGGTTGAGCATGTTCGGTCGCGCGATCCACAGCGTCGCCAGCAGCACGAGAAAGACAAAATAGGACGGCGGTATGCGCAGCAGGCGCCGGGCGATCGGATTTGCGAGAACGGCAGCCATCTTTTAGAGCCCCATCTTCTTGCGGGATTGCAGCCCGACCACCGCCAGCAGGATGCCGCCCTTGATCGCGGTCTGGACAAAGGGGGAGACGTTGGCGAGGTTCATGCCATTGGCCAGCAGCGCCATGACCAGCGCGCCGATCACCGTGCCGTGCAGGCTGCCTATGCCGCCGGAGAGCTGGGTGCCTCCAAGGGCGACGGCGGTGACGGTGTCGAGTTCGAAAAGCAGCCCGACATTCGGATCGCCCGACACGATGCGCCCGGCCAGGAAGACACCGGCAACGGCCGCGAAACAGGAACAGACCACATAGGCGAGGATGATGTTGCGACGGTCGGAGACGCCGAAATTGCGGGCAGCACTTTCAGCGCCCGAAGCAATGCCGCCGCCAATCGCAAACAGATGCAGCCCGTATCGCGATCCGTAGAGCAGTTTCCACGCTGCCAGGATCACGACGATGCCCCAGAAAACCGGATAGGGAACGCCGAGGAAACTGCCTGAGACGGCATCGATGACGATCTCCGGCACCGTACCGCCGGACACAGGACGCAGGATGCGCGTGATGCCGAGCACGATGTACTGCGTCGACAGCGTCGCGATGATCGGATGGACGTTGAAACGGGTGATCGCCAGGCCGTTGATCAGCCCGATGAGTGCCGCCAGCACGAAGACCGCCGGGATCAGCACGACAGCCGGCTGATCGAGCGCCAGCACCGCCGTGGTGAAGCTGATGACGGAGCCGACCGACAGATCGAGCCCGCCGATGAGCACGACCACCAACTGTCCGATGGCCGCGATGATCAGCGGCATTGCCTGGGCCACCAGGTTGAAGAGGTTTTCGGCCGTGGCAAATTGTGTCGTCTCGACGGTCAGCCACAGCGAAATGAACAAGGCGACCAGCAGTGGCAGGCCCCACAGGCCTTGCCGCGTGTTCCGGCCACTCAGGATGTTGAACAGCGAGCGAACCATGGCAGCCCCCCTAGTGCTGGCGCGCGGAGCCGCCCGTCAGGGCCGCGTCGAGGATCTTGTGTTCCGTCGCCTGCGCCGCCGGCATTTCGGCAACGATGGTGTCGTCGTGGACGACGTAGATGCGATCGCAGAGCCCGATCAACTCGATCGTCTCGCGCGACAGCACCAGCACGGCGCCGCCCTTGGCGGTAAAGTCGCGCAGCAGGTGGTAGATCTCGGACTTGGCGCCGATGTCGACGCCGCGGGTCGGCTCCTCGACCAGCAGAAGATCGAGATCGGCGGCCAGGTAGCGGCCGAGGAGAACCTTTTGCTGGTTGCCGCCCGACAGGGAGCCGACCGGCGCGGACGGCCCTGCCGCCTTTATGTTCATGACCTCCATCATGCGGGCGATGACGTTTCGATACGGCCGCGCCGGCGCGAGTTCGAATCGCCTCGAATGCAATCCGATGGCGATGTTGTGGGCGATCGGCAAAGCGAGGAAGAGCCCCTCCTCCTTGCGGTCCTCGGGAACGAAGCCGACCCTCAGCTGCTGCAAATGGCGAACGCCTGATGATGCCGGGAGCGGCATTTTCAGCGCTTTGCCGTTGACGGAAATCGTCCCGGCGGAGGGATGATAGCGGCCGATCAGCGATCTCAGGAAGCGCTGCTGGCCCTGCCCCTCCAGTCCGGCCAGGGCTACGATCTCACCCTTGTGCAAAGACAGCGACAGCGGCCGCGATGTGTCGGTGATTCTGAGGTTCTCGACTCGCAGGATCTCATCACCCTTATCGCCCGTGCGATCGGGAAAAAGGTCCTGGAGTTCGCGTCCGACCATCATGGCGATGAGGTCGTCGGTGGTGATCTCGGACACCATCCTGGTGCCGACCAGTGCGCCGTCCTTCAGCACCGTCACCGTGTCGCACAGCTCGAAGATCTCCTCCATGCGATGCGAGATGTAGACGATGGCTTTTCCCTTATCGCGCAGCCGGCGGATGTTGCGGTTGAGCACATCGACATCGGCCGCGTTGAGAGCAGCCGTCGGCTCGTCGAGGATAAGCACGCTGGCGTCCGCCTGGATGCAATGCGCGATCTCGACGAATTGCCGCTCGGCTATGGTCAGGTTGGAAACGAGTTGCGACGGGTCGAGCGTGAGGCCGAGTTCGCCAAGCGCCTTGGCGGTCTGGCTTTTCATCGCCCGATAATCGATCGAGCCGAACCGGGTCGTCGGCTCCCGGCCCAGAAACATGTTTTCGGCGATCGACAGATTGGGCAGCAGCGAATGCTCCTGGAAAACGGTCGAAATGCCGGCATCGAGTGCGGCGCGCGGCGATTTCAGATCGAGCTTCTCCCCGTTCATGAAGATCTCGCCGGAATCGGGCTGATGCACGCCCGCCAGGATCTTCATCAACGTCGATTTGCCGGCGCCGTTCTCGCCCATCAGGGCGTGGACGCTGCCCGCCTTGAGATCGAGGGAAACGGAATGGAGCGCCTTGCTCCCTCCGAATGCCTTCGAAATGTGGGACATCTCGATAAGATTGGTCACGAAACCCTCGAACGAACCAAATTCAACACATGGAACGGCCTGCGGGGAATGCTTGTCCACTCCCCGCCAGCCACGGCGCCGTCACTTCTTGCCGTAATATTCCTTGAGCTTGTCCTCGGGCAGTTCGCTCGGCCACCAGACATTGGCGGTCAGGTCGTCGCGATAGTATTTTTTGGCCTTGTCCTGGTCCCATCCGTCGGGATTATAGACATAGCGTTTGTAGAGCTGCTTGCCTTCCAGAAGGGCAACAGCGGCGCGCACGCCGGCCGCACCTTGGGCGGGGCTGTATTCCGGCGAGATCGACTTGAACCCGTCCGTGATCCACTGGCCGAAATAGCCATTGTTGCCCTCGCCCGAAATCGGCGGAACGGGCGTGCCGAACTGCTTGAAGACATCGACGCAGGCGCGCGTCATGTCAGCGCCGGACGACCAGATGCCGTCAACCTGTGGGTTGTTCAGATAAAGCGTCTCGCACAGCTTCTTGGCCTTGTCGTACTGCCAGTCACCATGCTCCTCGGCGATGATCTGCACATGCGTGCCCTTGAGCGACTCCAGGAGTCCGTTGTAGCGGTTGGTGTCTTCCGGATGTCCGGCCAGGCCACGCAGGACCCAGATCTTGCCGTTGTCGCCGACGGTCTTGACCAGCCAGTCGCCCATCACCTTGCCGAAATGCTCGGCGCCGCCCTGGATTTCGGTGGTGTAGGCGTCGGAATCGATGCGACCGGTGTGGAGAATGACGGGAATGCCGGCGGCGACCGCCTTGGCGATGCTGGCATTTGCCGATGTGCTGGTCACCGGCTGCACGATGATCGCGTCGACATGCTGCGCAATCAGGTCCTCGATATCCGCCACCTGCTTCTTCTGGTCGAAGCCGGCATCGAGCAGGATGAATTTCGAGATGCGCTTGTCCTTGGCCGCGGCATTCTCCGCCTCATGCGCCACCTGTACCGTCCACGTGTTTGCGTTGACGCCGAAGTCGCTCATTCCGATGACCCAGGGCGGGTCCTTCTTGAACGCACCGGCCGCGGTCATGCGCGTGTCGTCGGGGCGCGGCGCGACGCCGTCCATCAGCTTGATGTCTTCCGCATGCGCCAGGGACGTCACGGCAAGCGTGGACGCAACTAGCATCCCCAGGCCGACGGTTTTCAGCAATCCTAACATTCAACTCTCCTCCTTGTGGTTGTCCCGGCCTACGAATTCGTATGGCCGGCCGTACGAATGTGTACTGCCGCGAGACGCTCTCCCGATGCATGCTCGTCGTCGCAAACCGACCGATGCACGCGATTCTCCCGTCCCCGAACACATGCGTGTCGAGGCCCAACCCGGGCTGGACGATGGTGACGGTTGAGAACTCCTCCGGCACTTTAGAAGCACAGCGGATTCGCCCTGTCAATAGTTAGTCATGTTGAATGACTATTCCCTTGCTTGCCTTTCACCGCTCCGCTATCCATCATGAATGGCGCTCGCCGGCTTCGGCGCGCTGTCAGTCCCGGCGGGAAAAACATGCGATCAGTCTTGTGCTACGGCGACTCCAACACGCACGGCCAGATCCCCGGCAGGGGGCCGCTCGAGCGCTATGGGCCGGGTGAACGCTGGCCGGGAATATTGCGTTCTCAGCTAGGCCCCGACTGGTATGTCATCGAGGAAGGATTGAGCGGCCGCACCACCGTCCACGACGACCCGATCGAGGGCGCCCACAAAAACGGCAGAACCTATCTTCGCCCCTGCCTGCAGAGCCATGCGACGCTCGACCTCGTCATCATCATGCTCGGCACCAACGACCTGAAGATCCGCTTCAACAAGCCGCCGTCGGAAGTGGCGATGGGGATCGGCTGCCTCGTCTATGACATCAAGGAGCTGGCGCCTGGGCCAGGCGGCTCGACGCCCGAGATCATGATCGTGGCGCCGCCGCCGATGCAGGACGACGTCAAGGAATGGAAGTCCATCTTCGCCGGTGCGCCGGAGAAATCGCGCCTGCTCGCGCTCGAGTTCGAGGTTCTGGCGGACTCGCTCGAACTCCACTTTTTCGATGCCGGCTCGGTGGTGTCGTGCAGCGAAGCGGACGGCTTTCACATCGATGCCGAGGCGCACAGATTGCTGGGCACCGCACTTGCCCGCGCGGTCGATGCCATCGGCTGGAGCCGCTCGACATGAGCAACACTAAAGCCACCGGGCAACGAGCTCCAACCGACGGGGCGACCCTTGCCTGACATGAGGTTCGCACCACCCAATCCATTGCGCATCGCCGATCGCGCGAGCGGGCTGAATGCGTTGAGCGTCCGCAGCTACAATGAGCGGCTGGTGCTGTCGCTGCTGCTTCAGAACGAAGGCATTTCGCGGATGGAAATCGGCGAAAAAACCGGCCTCTCGGCGCAGACGGCATCGGTTATCGTCCGCTCGCTCGAGCAGGAAGGCCTGGTCTCGCAAGGCGAGGCGCAGCGCGGCCGCGTCGGGCCGCCCACCATCCCGCTTTCGCTCAACCCGGAGGGCGCCTATGCGGTTGGCGGCGGCTTCAGCCGACGCCGGATCGACATCGCACTCATCGATTTCATCGGCACCGTGCGCTTCCACACGCAATTGCCGGCGGATGAAGCCAATCCCTTTCCGCAAAGCGGCGATCTGTTCGGCGCGATCAGGCAAGCCATGACCAGCCTGCCGGTCGAGGCGCGCAGCCGGGTTGCCGGCATCGGCCTGGCCGTTCCCGACGATGTCGACACGATGGCTGCAACCCGCAACGGATCGAGCACCTCGCTGAAAGCCTTGCAGGGGGAGATCGAGGAACAGATCAAGCTGCCGGTTTTCGTGCAGAACGACATCACCGCGGCAGCTGGCGGCGAGAGCATGTTCGGCGTCGCAAAGCCGCTCAACGACTATCTGTTCTTCTATCTGGGAGCACGGCTGCAGAGCAGGCTCATCCTCAACCACCAGATCTACAAGGGAAACTCCAGCGCCAGCTTCGATCATGGCCTGATGCGCCTGGAGAGCGAACTGGCCCTGCGCGGGCGCCCGTCCGAAATCATCTGGAGCAGCAGCCCTGAGTGGCCTGACCTGGGCGAGGCCTACAGCGCATGGCTGGGCGAGTGTTCCGACCGCCTGAAAGCGTCGATCTCCGCGCTGACCCAGTTTGTCGAGTTCAGTTCGGTCGTCCTGTCCAGCTATGCGCCGCAAAAGATCGCCGAGGCCTTGTGCGACGACATCGGCCGGGAATTCCCCGGCATCGAAGCGCTGCCCGCGCGGGTCAGCATCAGCCCGAAGGCCGTCGGCGCGGCAAGCCTGCCGTTCAGTTCGCGCTTCATGATCCAGTGATCGAGCCGAACCGGCGTTGCCGGTCTGCCGATCATGCACCCTCTGCAGGTCCATCGATGATTTTCAGGTGACCAAGCGAATCTACTTGCCAGGACGCCTCACTTAATAGCATGTTAAGTGAACCCTGAGATCGCCATGAAAATCGCTGCGGATCACGCACTCAATGACAATGCCGCAACCAGCGCCGAAGCGCGCCGCTCGACGGTATTGGGCGATCGCATCAAGGCCTATCGCACCACGCGGCGCCTGACGCTGCGCCAGCTCGGCGGCATGATCGGCACCACCGCCAGCTTCCTGAGCCAGCTCGAGCGCGGCCTTTCCGGCGCCAACACCAGCACATTGATGCTGATCGCCAATGCGCTCGGCATCAGCCTCGCCGATCTTTTCGACGACTGCGAAGTGTCGCCGCACGCGGTGCTGACACGCGCCGAGCGGCCGGCGCTGCCGACCAGCGAAGGCTACCGCAAGACGCTGCTGTCGCGCCGGCCGATCCGCGAGATGGAAGTCTATTGCGGCGAGTTCGCCGTCGGCGGCTCCACCGGCGACGTGCCCTATACGCATGGCAACGCGAGCGAGATGTTCCTCGTGCTGCGCGGACGCGTGCAACTGACGCTCGGCGACGAGAGCTTCACCCTCGAAGAGGGCGACAGCATCGAATATTCGACCTCGACGCCGCACCGGACGATCAATGTCGGCGATGCGGTGGCCGAGGTGCTGTGGATCATCGCGCCGCCGACAAGCGGCGCTGTCGACCTCGATCAATATGTAGCCCGGAAAACGCTCGCGCCCGGCCTGCCAAAATCAAACAGCGAGCCATCGGAGGGTTAGAAAATGGGAAGCAGATCAAGATTGGCCGGATTTGTCGGCGCCGCCGCACTGGCCTTGCTCGCAGCCGCCGCTCACGCGCAGAACGCGCCGCCGGCCGGAACCGTGGTCGACGGCTCGTTGAAGGGCAAGACGCTGACCTTCGTCTCCTATGGCGGCATCTACCAGGACGGCCAGGTTGCCGCGCTCAAGGAATTCGTCGACAAGAGCGGCGTCAAGCTTTTGAACGACGGACCGACCGAAATCGCCAAGCTTCAGGCGCAGGTCGAATCAGGCAATGTGACCTGGGATGTCGTCGACACAGACGATTTTCCGCCCTTCGTGCATTGCGGAAAACTGTTCCAGAAACTCGATCTGACCAAGCTCGACATCTCGCACATCCCGCCCGGACAGGTCGGCGAATGCAGCGTGCCGGCGATGAACTACGGCATGGTCCTGATGTACAAGAACGACACGTACAAGGACAATCCGCCAAAGGACTGGAAGGATTTCTTCGACACCGCGAAATTCCCCGGCACCCGTGCCATCGACGGCAGTGGCAGCCCGCTCGGCGGCCTGATCGAACAGGCCATCCTGGCCGACGGCGGCAAGGTCGACGCCATGACGCCTGCCGATATCGACAAGGGCATCGCCAAGATCAAGGCGATCGGCCCCGACACCATCTTCTGGAAGACCGGCGCAGAATCCCAGCAGCTTGCCGAATCCGGCGAGGCCGACATGATCATCATGTGGACTGGCCGCGCCATGACGGCGGTCAAGAATGGCGCTGCCTATACGCCGGTGTGGAAGGACTGGCTGGTCGTCATGGATCAGCTGACCATCCCGGTCGGCGCCAAGGACACCGATGCCTCCTACGCGCTGATCAACGCCTATCTCGGCAAGAAGTCGCAGGAGATCCTGACCGAGCAGACGTCCTACTCGCCGATCAACAACGAGGCGCAGCCCAAGGTCGACGCATCCGTCGCCGCCTTCCTGACCAACACGCCGGACCACGCGAAGCTCGGCTACCAGCAGAACATCAAGTTCTGGGTCGCCAATTTCGCCGCCGCGTCCGACAAGTGGACGGCGCTGATGGCCGGCAACTGAGCCGGCTATCACTGAGGTGACGGCGTGAGCCAGACATCGCATACGCCGACGGCCGGGGGTGATCATTCCCGGCCGTCAGGTGCCGTGCAGGGGCCGCAGCGGCGCCTGCGCCTTGCCGCCTATCCGTCCCTGCTGGCGATGCCGGCCCTGCTCCTGCTTATCGCGGCTATGGGCTATCCCTTGCTGACCGTCACGCTGCGCAGTTTTTCGGACCCGGCCTGGGGCCTGCAGAACTACGTCTGGTTCTTCTCCACGCCGGTGAACGTCACCGTCCTGTGGCGCACCTTTTCCATCGCCGCCTGGGTCACCATCGTCTGCGTCATCGCGGCCTACCCCTACGCCTATCTCATGACGGCCGTCGAGCCGCGCCTGCGACTCGTCCTCATCTTGTGCGTTTTGGTGCCGTTCTGGGTCAGCGGCGTGGTGCGCACCTTGGCCTGGGTCATCCTGCTGCAAGATTCCGGCATCATCAATTCGGTGATCAGGCTGCTCGGCTTTGACGGCGTGAAGCTGATCCGCACGCAGACCGGAGTCGTCATCGGCATGGCGCAGGTGTTGCTGCCGTTCATGATCCTGCCGCTCTATTCGGTCATGCGCGGCATCGATTTGCGCCTCGTGCAGGCGGCGCGCAGCCTTGGTGCGCGCCCGGCACGCGCCTTCCTGGAAATCTATCTGCCGTTGTCGCTGCCCGGCGTCTTCGCCGGCGCCATCATCGTCTTCATCCTGTCGCTCGGCTTCTACATCACGCCGGCCCTGCTCGGCGGCCCGCGCAGCACCATGCTGTCGACGCTGGTGCAGAGCCAGGTGCTCAGCCTGCTCAACTGGGGCCGAGGCGGCGCCATGGGCGTCGTCCTGCTGGTCGCGACCTTCGTGCTGCTGGCGCTCGCCGCACCGCTGATGCGCCAGCGCCACAAGCAGGCGTCCAGATCATGAGACAAACGCCGTTCCGCATTCTGCTCGGCCTGTTCTGCCTGCTGGTCGCCGTCTGGCTGGTGATGCCGACGCTGGTCATCATCCCGATGTCGTTCAACGAGAAGAAGTCGCTCGCTTTCCCGCCGTCCGGCTTCTCCTGGCAGTGGTACGCGAATTTCTTCACCAATCCCGATTGGCTGTCGAGCTTCTTCAATTCGCTCAGGGTCGCGGGCCTCGTCGCCGTTGCCGCCACGCTGATCGGCACGCTGGCGTCGCTTGGCCTCAGCCGCATGAAACATTCCGGCGCCGGCCTGCTGCGCGCCATCCTGATCACGCCGATGATCGTGCCCGGCGTGGTGCTGGCGATCGGCATCTATGCCGTTTACCTCGACTACCAGCTTGTCGGCACCACCACCGGCTTCGTCATCGCGCACACGATGCTGGCGATCCCCTTCGTCATCATCGCCGTATCGGCAAGCCTCGAAGTCTTCGACGTGCGGCTGGAAACGGCGGCGGCCAGCCTCGGCGCCAACCGCTTCACCACATTCCGCACCGTGACCTTGCCGCTGATCGCGCCCGGTATCCTGTCCGGGCTTTTGTTTGCCTTCGTCACCTCCTTCGATGAAATCATCGTCGCGCTGTTCATCACCAGTCCCTACCTCAAGACCTTGCCGGTGCAGATCTTCACCAGCATCACCCGCGACGCCGACCCGACGGTGACGGCCGTCGGAACCATCATCTTCATTGCCACGACGCTGATCATCAGCGCCGGGCTGATCATCAGCTCGAAATCGACGAGGAGTTGAGATGACTGCGAGGGAACGTGGCGCGGCCATCGACATCAAGGGCGCAACCAAGCGCTACGGCAATTTCACCGCGCTCGACGATGTCAGCCTGCATATCGAGCCCGGCGAGTTCATGACGCTGCTGGGGCCTAGCGGCTCGGGCAAGACGACCACGCTCAACGTCGTTGCGGGCTTCACCGACCTCACCGCAGGCGATCTTGCCGTCGGCGGCAACAGCATCGTCGCCCTGCCGGCGCACAAGCGCAACATCGGCGTCGTGTTCCAGCACTACGCGCTGTTTCCGCACATGACCGTCGGCAAGAACGTCGCCTATCCCCTCACCTTGCGCGGCATGGACAAGCAGGCGCGCGACCGTCTCGTCGTGCGAGCGCTGGACATGGTCAAGATGGCCGATTTCGCGCATCGCTATCCCTCAGAGCTTTCCGGCGGCCAGCAGCAGCGCGTGGCGCTGGCGCGCGCCATCGTCTTCGATCCGCCGCTGCTGTTGATGGACGAACCGCTCGGCGCGCTCGACAAGAAACTGCGCGAATGGCTGCAGCTGGAGATCAAGCGCATCCACCGCGAACTCGGCACCACCTTCGTCTATGTGACGCACGACCAGGAAGAAGCGCTGGTTCTGTCCGACCGCATCGCCGTGTTCAACCAGGGGCGCATCGAACAGGTCGGAACCGGCCGCCAGCTCTATGACGAGCCGGCGACCTTGTTCGTGGCCAAGTTCATCGGCGAATCGACCAGTTTGCGTGGCACCGCCCAGACGTCAGGAAACGAGACCAGCCTGACGATCGCCGGCCAGAAGATCGTGGCCAACGGCAAGCTTGCCGGCGGAGGCAAACCGGTGGTCCTGCTGCGGCCGGAAAAGCTCTCGCTTGCCGGCACCAACACGCCTCCCGCCGCCGGGCAGAACAGCCTCACCGGTGAGGTCAGCGAGGCGATCTATCTGGGGTCGGGTTCGAAATACCAGGTGACGCTTCGCGATGGCTCGGTCGCCATCGTGCGCTCGTCGCTGGAAGCCACACCGTTCTCGATTGGTGACACGGTCGATCTGCGCTGGTCGGTAGTCGATGCAAAACTTCTTGCCGACGACGATCGCGCCGACATGACGATGACCTGATCGCTCTTTTCCCCGCAGGATTTTTAGACATGGACGCCAAAGTCAACGGCAACGTCTCGTTCTGGTATGCCGACATCGGGCTGCCGGCCTATCGCGCGCCGCTCCCGGGTGACCTCGAAGCCGATGTCTGCATCGTCGGCGCCGGCTACACCGGCTTGTGGACAGCTTACTATCTGAAGAAGGCCGATCCTTCGATCCGCATCGCCATCGTCGAAAGGGAGTTCGCCGGCTTCGGCGCGTCGGGCCGCAATGGCGGCTGGCTGTCCGGCGGCTTCAGCTGGTCGCGCGAGAAATATCTGCGGACCTCGACGCGCGGCGCCGTCATCGACATGGAAACCGCCATGCATGGCACGGTCGACGAAGTGATCGCGGTGACCGAGGCCGAAGGCATCGATGCCGACATCCGCCGCGTCGACAATCTGACGGTTGCGACCAACCCGCCGCAGCTCGAACGGATCAAGGCCGCCTATGCCGATGCGATCGGCTGGAGCGTGCCGCAGGACCGCGTCAGCCTGATTGGCCAGGCAGAGGCCAAGGCCCGCATCAACATCAAAAATGTGCTTGGCGGCTATGTCCACCACGGCACCGCGCGCGTGCAGCCGGCCAAGCTGGTGCGTGGGCTCTCCGAAGCCGTCGAGCGGCTTGGCGTGCCGATCTACGAGCAGACCACCGTGACCGGCATCGAGAAGGGCAAGGTCACGACGAACCGCGGCACCGTGCGCGCGCCGATCATCATCCGCGCCACGGAAGGGTTCACGGCCGGCATATCAGGCAATGAGCGGCTCTGGCTGCCGCTCAACAGCGCGCAGATCATCACCGAGCCGCTGCCGCAATCGCTATGGGACGAGATCGGCTGGGAGGGCCATGAGCTTCTCGGTGACGCCGCGCACGCCTATTGCTATGCGCAGCGCACCCGGGAAGGCCGCATCACCATGGGCGGGCGCGGCGTGCCCTATCGTTACGGCTCGCAAACGGATGTGCGCGGCCAGACGCAGCAGGCCACGATCGAAAGCCTGCACGCGATCCTCACCCGGCTTCTGCCGCAGACAGCCGGGCTTCGCATCGACCACGCCTGGTGCGGCGTTCTGGGCGTGCCGCGCGACTGGTGCACGACATCAGGCCTCGACCCTGAAACCGGCATCGGCTGGGCCGGCGGCTATGTCGGGCTTGGCGTCTCGAGTTCCAACCTTTCGGGCCGCACGCTGCGCGACCTTATCCTGCGCCGCGACACCGAACTGACCCGCCTGCCCTGGGTCAACCGCCAGGTGAGCAAATGGGAGCCCGAGCCGATGCGCTGGCTCGGCGTCCACTCGATGTATCAGCTCTATCGCGTCGCCGACGAGCGCGAGGAAGCCGGCCTCCAGCATACGTCGAAACTGGCCGCAATCGCCGACCGCATCACCGGGCATTGAGCCTCGGAGCGATTCCAAAACTTTCTGCATTTTCAGTGCCTGCCCGGAGACTGCCATGACCGACTTCCAGACCTTCGCCCATCTCGCTTCCATCGACCTCGGCGAGCCTGAGCCCAAGCCGACCTCGATCAGCGGCGATCAGCTCGAAGCAGCGAAGACGCTGTGGACCTCGCCTGACGGCACACTGGAAGTCGGCGTCTGGGAGTGCACGCCGGGCCGCTTCACCGCATCGCGCGAGAGCAATTCCGAAACCTGCCACATCGTGTCAGGTCGGGTCTCGCTGCATGGTCCCGATGGCCGCAGCGAGGACGTCGGTCCGGGCGAAATGCTGGTGCTGCCGAAAGGCTGGAAAGGCGAATGGACGATCCACGAGAAGACGCGCAAGCTCTATATCCTGCACTTCGAGGCGTGAGCTGACTGGAACAGCCGCTACTCGTCGTCTGAACGATCATCCTCGGCAACAACAGGCTTGCCTTCTATCGCCTGCCGCAAGGCGTCGTTGATGCGGTCCTGCCAGCCCGGCCCATCCTCCTGGAAGTGGTCCAGCACGGCGCGATCGATCCGGATCGAAACAAGCTCCCTGACGCCTGGAGCGGCGGAGGGCTCACGAACCGGCGCGGCCGGCTTCTTCACCGGCTTGAAAGCCGCCTCGGCGGCCGTCATCGGATTTGTCGGTCGACGCGGGGGATTTGCCATCGGATGACCCTGACTGAAGACGATTCGTGCACGACGTGGCACGCTTGCGCCACCATAGCCCAACCAGCGCCGTCGCGCAGGCCCCTTTGGTCGGGACAATCACTCGGCTGCTTGAAGACTCTGCGCGTCGATGATGACCCTGATCTCGGCGCGGCAGGAGCCGCAATTCGTGCCGGCATGCAGGGCCGTGCCGATCGCCGCAACGCTGCCGTAGCCGCCGCGCACCGCTTCCGCGATCTGGTTGGCGCCGACGCCGAAACAGGAGCAGACGATGGCGCCGCGGTCGACGTCGATCCCGCCCGGTCGTCCGGCTACGATCGCCAACCTGCCGCGCCGGTCGACATGATCGGCACTCAACTGTTCCGCCGCCCAGCCGCGCGACACGGCGACCGGGCCGGGTGCGACGAACAAGGCGGCTGACAGTTGATCGCCGTCGAAGGCGGCGATGCGATGCTGGCCGGCGTCGCGGTCATGATAGGCGAGCATTTCCGCACCCGGTGACACGCCGAACAGTGACCCGGCAAAGCCAGCCCAATCGATGTCGTCTTCGGCAAAGGCAAGCTCGACCCGCCAGCCGCCCTTGCATTTGGCCACGGCCCAGTAGGCCGCGGTATCAGGCTCAGGCCTGCGCCGCGTCACCGCAAAGCCAAAGGCCTTTGCGGCGAATTTCTCGATGCGGGCGGCGACATGTTTCAGCGCCGGCTGGCCGGAAATGGGATCGGTCAGCGGCGCGGTCAGCGTGTCGAGCCGGCCCCTTGCCGCAAACTGATCGGTCCAGTGCATCGGCGCAAACAGGCTGCCCTGGCGTTGGCGCGCCGTCACCAGCGCGCGCACCAGCACGTCGCCGCGCGGGCTGGAAACCCGCGCGATGTCGGCGTCGCCGATGCCGAAGCGCTGCGCATCCGCCGGGTGGATTTCTACGAAGGGCTCGGCGATGTGCTGCGACAAACGCGGGCTTTTGCCGGTTCGCGTCATGGTGTGCCAATGGTCGCGGATACGGCCGGTATTGAGGATCAGCGGATAGTCCGGGCTGGTGCGGACTTCCGTGGTGGGGCGGATGGCGATGAAGCGCGCTTTGCGGTCGGGCGTGTAGAAATTGCCGTCGGCGAAGAAGCGGGTGGTGTTACCTTCCAGCCTCTGCCCGGCCCGAAGATGCTCGTCCGACTGATGTCGAGCTTGAGCACCCCCCTCTGTCCTGCCGGACATCTCCCCCGCAAGGAGGGAGATTGGCAGCTTTGATGCTCGCATATCTCCTGCATTGTTTGTAATTGGCGAAGGCCGTGGTGGCAGCCGATCTCCCCCCTTGCGGGGGAGATGGCCGGCAGGCCAGAGGGGGGTGGCTGGGCTCGGCGCCGGCCATTGGAACGGCTCCAGCGCCTCATACTCCTCCGCATCAACCTCGGCATAAGCACCAATATCGAAATCCCGCGCGCCATCATTCTCGAATCCTGACAGCGCGGCATGCTCGGCAAACACCTCCCCTGGCGTCGCATAGGAAAACGCCTCGCCAAACCCCATCCGCTTGCCGACCTCAGCGACAATCCGCCAGTCGGGCCTTGCCTCGCCGGGCACGGGCAAAAACGCGCGCTGGCGCGACACACGGCGCTCTGAATTGGTGACGGTGCCATCCTTCTCGCCCCAGGCGGCGGCGGGCAGCCGGACATGGGCGTGGCGGACGGTGTCGGTCTGGGCCAGCACGTCCGACACCACCACGAACGGGCACGCCTTGATCGCCGCCTCGACGGCATCGGCGTCCGGCATCGAATCGACCGGGTTGGTGGCCATGATCCACAGCGCCTTGATCCGCCCGTCGGCCAGCGCCTGGAACATCTCGACTGCCTTCAGGCCGGGCTTTCCGGCAATGGCCGGCGCGTTCCAGAAGCGCTGCACGCGGTCGCGATGGTCGGGGTTTTCGATTTCCATATGCGCGGCGAGCATGTTGGCCATGCCGCCGACCTCGCGGCCGCCCATGGCGTTGGGCTGGCCGGTCACCGAAAACGGCCCTGCTCCGGGTTTGCCGATGCGGCCGGTGGCGAGATGGCAGTTGATGATGGCGTTGACCTTGTCGGTGCCGGATGACGACTGGTTCACACCCTGGCTGTAAACCGTCACCGTTTTCGCCGTTGCCGCAAACAGGCTGTAGAAACGGCCAAGCTCGTCCTCGCTCAGGCCCGTGGCGGCAGCGACGCCGGCCAGGTCGAGCGCGGAGGCCGCGAAAAGCGCTTGCCCGAAGCTGGTCGTGTGCGTCGTGATGTAGGCGCGGTCGAGCGCATTGTGCTGGCCGAGATAAGCGAGCAGCCCGGTGAACAAAGCGACGTCGCCATCCGGCGCGATCGCCAGATGCATGTCGGCGATGTCAGCGGTCATGGTGCGCCGCGGATCGACCAGGACGATCTTCATCTCCGGCCGCTTTTCCCGGGCAGCCGCGATGCGCTGGTAAAGCACGGGATGGCACCAGGCGAGATTGGAGCCGACCAGCACGATCAGGTCGGCCAATTCCAGATCCTCATAGGTTCCCGGCACGGTGTCGGAGCCGAAAGCGCGGCGGTGGCCGGCGACCGAGGAGGCCATGCACAGGCGCGAATTGGTGTCGATGTTGGCCGAGCCGACAAAACCCTTCATCAGCTTGTTGGCGACGTAATAGTCCTCGGTCAGCAACTGGCCCGAAACATAGAAGGCGACCGCATCCGGGCCATGCTCGGCGATGGTTTGCGAGAAGGTCGAGGCGACAAGGTCGAGCGCCTCGTCCCAGCCGGCGCGGCGGCCGTGGACCTCCGGATGCAGCAGCCTGCCGTCGAGGTCGATGGTCTCGGCGAGTGCCGAGCCCTTGGAGCAGAGCCGGCCGAAATTGGCCGGGTGGTCGGGGTCGCCCGCGGCGGGCACCAGGCCCGGCGCCGGGGGCCTAGCCAGCCCGCCCCCCCCCACCCCCCCAAAATGGGAGGTTGGGCTGCAACAGCCGCCGAGCTGGCAAGCCCTAGGTT
>NZ_JAMYSJ010000022.1:0-103231 GCF_040321855.1 Mesorhizobium sp. M0227
AACTCTCGCTGTATTTGGACATGCAAAACCCCCGAAGGTTGTGTCCAACTTTCGGGGGTCAGTTCAAAACGGGGCTTTTTTCATTGGAGCGGGAGGACGCATGGCCGGGCAGGTCATCATTCTGAACGGTGCACCGAGATCGGGAAAATCAAGCATCGCCAGAGCTGTTCAGGAGAGCTTCGATGGCGTCTGGCTCAATCTCGGTGTCGACGTCTACGAGCAGGCCACGCCGGCACGCTATCGGCCTGGGATAGGATTGCGGCCTGGCGGCGAGCGTCCGGACCTTGAGGCCCTCGTGCCCGGATTATACGCCGCGCTCTACGAATCGATAGCCGCTCATAGCCGGTTGGAGCTGAATGTCGTTGCGGATGTCGGCCATCACGATGCCTATTCGAGACCACTTCACATTGTGGCCGATTGCGCGCGCCGGCTTGTAGGTCTGCCGGTGCTGTTTGTCGGTGTTCGCTGCCCGCTGGAAATCATCATGGAAAGGCGTGCGGCCAGCGCGGCAGACAAGGGATATGTAACCGGCTCGCCCGATGATCCCGTCCCGCTGCCCGTGCGTCTGTGGCAAGAAGAAGTCCACCGCCCAGGCGTGTACGATCTGGAAGTCGACACCTCGCTCCTCAGCCCTGGGCAATGCGCGGATACGATCGCAGAGCAGCTTAGCACCGTATCCAACAGCGTTTCAGAAACTATTCAACCCATCCAGCGCGGCCCTTGAGCCGTTTTGACCGGCATGGCCGCCGCAGGCGGGTTCGTCCAGATCGGCGAATTTACAGCCCGCATACGGCCGGCGATTGCATGGTGGAGCTCTCGATTTCAGCGGCCATGCGGTCCGACGCGAAACGTGTCACCAAATATCCGCACGCCTTCCAGATCGCGATCATCAGGAATGCACCCGCATAGCCATCCACGGCATAGTGCCAGCCAAGTACGACGGAACCGACCATAATGACGCCGGCGAATAACCACATCACAAGACCGGCCAGCCGAGACCGCCGTGTTGCGTAGAGGGCGAACAGCACCGCCATCGCAACGTGCAGGGATGGGAAGGCGGATATACCGACGCTGCCGGTAGTTGCGCCGGTATAGCCACTCCACAGCATATCCTGCGTGCTGAGCGCCCAGATCGGATAGACGCGATCGGCAACGGCAAGTGCTTGCATGAGGGGGTGAAAGTCGTTGCCGAACCCCAATCGCTCGTAAAAGCAAGGGCCAGCCGACGACAGGCCCATCGCGAGGAAGAAGCCACCCAGCGTCCACATCGTCATGAAGCTCATCAGGAACTGGTGACGCAGCTTCGTATCCTTGCGTGTGATGCACACGGTGAAAACCGTGGTGATGAGCACGACGAACCAGAAATTGTACGCGATGTTGATGATCTTCAACGCAAGCGGCGACTGGACGACAAACCACAACCATTCGTGCGGGGCTCGACCGAAATGCAGGATGCGATCGGCGTGAGCCAATGCTTTGTCCCATGCAAACGGAGAGAGGATTGCAATGGCTCCCTTCAACACACCGATCGCGGATATGAAGGCAAGACCTGCACCCAGGCCATTCAGGCTGTTGGCAATGCGTTCGGCATCGCCAAAGAATCTACCCAGTGACTTGAGGAAGGTGTGCAGCGGTTCGGTATCCCGCTGGACCAGCGCAAGGTGGAAAAGCGTCCCAAGTGCAAGGGCTGAGCCGCAAATCCAGAAGGCGATGAAAAGATACTCGGCGTATTCCTCCAGAACGCCGAAATCCGGCATGTTTCCAGTGTGCCACCCGACTGCGCTTGCCAGAAGCAGCGCAGCGGCAGCCATAGCGTGCAGCAGCCGGTGTCGCCAAAAGGCATCCGCCAAGATACCAAGAAAAGCACGTCCGAAAATTGCCCCCGTCAGCGGGGCCGATGCCGCAACCGAATCTTCCATGGTTTTGAAGCCCCACAGCTCGCCACGCCGTTACTGTTTTACCGTGAGACGGTTCAATATTTCCTAATCAGACGATTAGAGTTGCAAACGGTTGAGTCCCGGCGCCGGCACGGCCGGGCACTAGAATCGTCTTCTCGGCTAAACGGCGCTACCCGGTCCGCCACATCGGCTGACCTCTCGCTCTCAATTTTTGAGCGCAGTCCGGATCTTTTCGGCATTTTCGGTCAGCACCTCCGGCTTCTCCATTCCTCCCGTGTGCGACTTCAGCGGGATGCCGTCGAAGCGCGGAATGACATGTACATGCAGATGATAGACGGTTTGCCCCGATGCCGGCTCATTGAACTGCATGATGGTGACGCCGTCGGCGCCAAAGGCCTTTTTCACCGCCAGCGCCACTTTCTGAACGACGTTCAAGAGATGGCCGAAAATTGACGGGTCGGCGTCGAGCAGGTTGCGCGATGGCGCCTTCGGCAACACCAGCGTATGGCCCGGCCCCTGCGGCATCACATCCATGAAGGCGATGACCGCTGCGTCCTCGTAGACGCGGTGCGAAGGAATTTCGCCGCGCAGGATCTTGGCGAAGATGTTGTCGGTATCGTAGGCGGCCTCAGTCATGGTGAACGCTCCGGATTGTGCCTTTCGTGTAGCGAAACGGTGGAAAATCGACAAGACGATCGGGCGAAGTCAGCCCTGCTCGTCAGGCAGCCCTGTTGCTACTCCTCCAGATCCTTGCGGAACGGGGTGTGCCCCTCGAGATATTCGCTCATCCGCTCCACCTCGTGGCGTTCACGCCTGAGATAATCGGCGACGGCATTGCGCAGGCCTGGGTGTGCAATGTAGTGCGCGGAATGCATGGTCACCGGCCGGTAGCCGCGCGCCAGCTTGTGCTCGCCCTGCGCGCCCGCCTCCACCACCTTCAGCTTGCGCTCGATGGCGAAGTCGATCGCCTGGTGATAGCAGACCTCGAAATGCAGGAAGGGATGGTCCTCGATACAGCCCCAGTTGCGGCCATAGAGTGCGTCGGAGCCGATGAAATTGATGGCCCCGGCAATGTATCGCCCGTTGCGCCTCGCCATCACCAGCAGGATGTCGTCGGCCATGCGTTCGCCGATCAGCGAGAAGAATTGACGGTTGAGATAGGGCCGACCCCATTTGCGGCTGCCGGTGTCCATGTAGAAGGCGAAGAAATCGTCCCAGGCCTTCTCCGTGAGGTCCTTGCCGGTCAGCCGGTCGATCGAAATGCCTGGGGCAAGCGCTTCACGCCTTTCCTTCTTCATCGCCTTTCGCTTGCGCGAGGCAAGGGTGGCGAGGAAGTCGTCATAGGTCGAAAAGCCTTCGTTGAAGAAATGGAATTGCTGGTCGGTGCGGTGCAGGAAGCCTGCCGCTTCCAGCACCTCCACATCGCTCTCTTGCGCGAAGGTGACATGCGCGGAAGAGACGCCGAGTTTTTGCGTCACCGCCTTCAGGCCCGCCACGAGACCGGCCTTTACTTTGGCGCTGTCCTCGCCTTTACTGACCAGCAGGCGAGGGCCGGTGACCGGGGAGAACGGCACGGCACTTTGCAGTTTGGGGTAGTAACGGCCGCCGGCGCGCTCGAAGGCATCCGACCAGCCATGATCGAACACATATTCGCCCTGGCTGTGCGATTTGAGATAACAGGGCACCGCGCCCAGCAATCTGCCTTGCCCGTCCTCCAGCCTGAGGTGATGGCCCTGCCAGCCGGTACGCCGCACGGCGCATCCAGAATCTTCGAGCGCACTTAGAAAAGCGAAGGAAACCAAAGGATTGTAACTGGTTTCTGAATCTCCGCGCGCAGTTCCGGCAAAGCCGTTCCATTCATCACAGGTGAAGGCGCCGATGCCGGCGGCGACGCGGATCGAATAGTCCGCATTGGCCGTTTGTCCGTCGCCCTCGTCGCCCTGATCCATGAGGCTTATTTAAGCTCCGTCCGGCCTGGTACAAGTCACGTTTCAGACACTCATGCGACTTTGACCAGATCGGGCTCGAACCCCTCGAACGTCATCTGGTCGGCATATCTGAAGGTCAGGTCGACCGCCGGCTGGTCGTGCACCGTCCAGGTGATAACAGGCATTTTCAGCTTTTCGCGCACGAAGCTGACGAATGGGTTCGGCAGGTCGCCTGCGGCATAGGAGGTGAAGGCGATCTTATGCGCCAGCATGGCGAAATGCGCCTCGATCAGCCCAACGTCCTTGCCGTAGGCGGTGAGCCCCCCTGGGATACCCGGCGCGTCCTTCGGAAAATCGCGGACCAGCCAGTGGTCGAACGACATGATCGCCGCTTTGCCCTTGTAGCGCTTGAGCATCTTGCCGACGCTTGCCACCAGGCCTTCGTCATAGCCGGGCGTGCCTTTCAACTCGACCACCAATGGCACGCGGCCGTTCACCAGGTCGAGCGCTTCCTGCAGCGTCGGCACATGGTCCGCCGTGCCACCGACCCTGAGCGCCGCGAGTTCAGTTGCGGTACGCTGCCAGACGAAACCATCCTGGCCGGTCAGGCGCTTGAGATCGCCGTCATGGATGATGACGGGAACACGGTCGGACGACAGGTGCACGTCGCATTCGATGGCATAGCCGCGCTCGGCGGCCGCGGCGAAGGCCGACAGCGTGTTTTCCCAGCGAGTCTTGTTCATGTCGTGGAAGCCGCGATGGGCGACGGGCCGGGCGGTCAGCCAGGATAGGTCGGTCATATCTGTCCCCTGGCTCATTCGACTTCGAAGATGGCTTCGATTTCCACTGCGGCATTAAGCGGCAGGCAGGCGGTGCCGACGGCGGAGCGCGCATGCTTGCCACGTTCGCCAAGGGCCGCCACCAGGAAATCGGAGGCGCCGTTGGCAACCAGATGCTGCTCGACGAACTCAGGTGCCGAGGCGACGAAAACGGTGATCTTCACCAGACGGCTAATCTTCTCGAGGTCGCCGAGTGCTGCCTTGGCCTGCGCCAGGATGTTGATCGCGCAGTATTTTGCCGCGTCCTTGCCGCCTGCCGTATCCAGATCGCGACCTAACAGCCCGCTCGCCTGCAGCTTGCCGTCCTTGAGCGGCAATTGCCCGGCGGTGAACAGCAGATTGCCGGTCCGGCAATAGGGCACGTAGTTGGCGGCGGGCGCGGCGGCGACGGGAAGCGTCACACCCAGATCACTTAGCCGCTTTTCGATTGTTTCACTCATGGTATTTCCCTATTGCTTGGTGACGCCGCGCCGGCCGGGCCGAAATTGCTATTTTTGCCTCGCTTCCGCCACGACTTTTTTTAAGCTGGACCATCTTTCCCTGCGGCCTGCCATCAGTCGCGACGATCGGAGTACCTCATGCGCGCAACGCGCCTCGCATTCCATGCCGTCCTGTTGTCGGGAGCCCTCTCGATAGGCCCTGCCTTTGCCGCGCCGGCGCTGCAAGCCCACCGCGCCGTCTACGATCTTACCCTGAAAAAGGCTTCCGATCAGTCCGGCATCACGGGCATATCCGGCCGCATGGTCTATGAGTTCAATGGCTCGGCCTGCGAAGGCTATACGGTGAAATTCCGCTTCGTCACCCAGATCGTCACCGCCGACAACACCAGGTTGACCGACCAGCAGACGACCACTTTCGAGGACGCCGAAGGCAAGACTTTTTCGTTCGTGACAAAATCCTTCGTCGACCAGAACCTCGACAAGGAGGTCAAGGGCATCGCCACGAAAGAGACCAAGGGCCTGAAGGTCGACATCGACAAGCCTGAAAAGAACAGCGTCGAGCTGGCGACAACCCAATTTCCGACCCAGCACCTGGTCGAGCTGATCGGCAAGGCCGAAAAAGGCGAGAATTTTTACGAAACGAACCTGTTCGACGGTTCCGAAGACGCCAACAAGGTGATGACCACCACTGTCGTGGTCGGCAAGAAAACCGATGCCGACAAGGCCGACCCGGAAGCTTCGGCACTGGCAAAGCTCGCCACGGACAAATACTGGCCGGTCGACATCGCCTATTTCGACGACACCAACAAGACGGGCGAAGAGGTGCCGGAATACCGTATCAGCTTCAAGCTGCATGAGAACGGCATCACCCGCGATCTCGTCATGGACTATGGCGACTTCTCGATGACCGGCAAGCTGGTCAACCTGTCGCTGTTCGACCAGACGAAACCCTGCCCCGCCAAATAGTGCCGGTCTAGGCAGTTGATTTACCACGACACGGCGTGGTCGTTGCGATCGACTTGAACGTGCCGCAATCGTCTCTCAACCTCTCCCAGCGTCCAGGCGCGAGGGGGATCAGCTTGAGCAGGATCGATACATTTGTCGCGCCGCGGCCCAACCCGGCACTGATCAGGGCCATGACATCCGTCAACCGGATCGTCATGCTGCGCGGCATTCCCGGATTTCGGGATCTGTTGCCGTTCAATCGCCTGGCCGGTCTTCGCGGCGTCGCCAATGTCCGCCATATCGACTTTCCCGACGCCGATCTTGAGCGGCTGAAGGCCAGTTGCGGGGCAGGGAAGGCGACCTTCATCACGCCCAATCATCCCGAGTTCTTCACCGACTGGATGATCGACAAGGAGATTGTGTCGCAGGTCAGCCCGCTCACGGCCTCATGGGCAACCAATGGTGTCGTCAACGGCCTTGGCCGGCTGATGCAGAAGTTCTGGCTGGCCAACAATCTGATCGCCCAGATTCCGGGCAACAGCGGGGCAGCCAAGGAACACTCCGTCGCCTGGGCCTTGAAAGGCCATGGCGTGCTGCTGCATCCCGAAGGCGGCGTTGGCTGGCATGCCAACATCGTTGCGCCTTTGCTGCCGGGTGCCGTCGAGATGGGGCTTGAGGCCCTCAAGCGCGGCCGGGCCACGGATCCGGATTTCAAGGTCTGGATCGCGCCAGTCGTCTGGAAGCTTGCCTTCACCGGGAATGTCGAAGCGGCGCTGGCGAAGGAATGCGCCTATGTCGAGAAAAGCCTGAAAATAGAACGCCTTGCGACCGACACGCTGCCGCAGCGCATCCACCATGTCTATTCGACGCTGCTGGCCCGCGATGAAGCAGCATCGGGCATGCCATCCGACGAAGGCGCAACCTATGCCGAGCGCCAGCAGGCGTTGGTTGCTGAACTCGGCCGCCGACTCGGCGAAAGCATATCGCCCGACACTGATGTCACCGACGCAACCGAACTTCTGCGGCGGGCGCGTCGTTGGCAGCGCGAAAACAGTGGCGATGCGGAAGGCCGAAAGCAGGTCCGCGCGCTCGCCGACACGATTCAGAGGCTGCAACGCGTCGGGCCCTGGGCCGCGGCCAACCCGCGCATCAGCCTGGAAGAGATCGCCGAACATCTGAAGCGGGTCCGCAACGACTATTGCCGGGGCGGACTGCGTGACACGATCAACCGGTTCATTCCGCAGCCGGCCGGACCGCGTTGCGCCCATATCCGGGTGCCGGAGGCGCTGGGCCTGCATGAGTATGCCGGCTCGATCGACGATGCGGTTGCCGAGTTGCATCGTCGCATGCAGGACACAATCACCAGCACCGTGGCTGAAGTCGAGGCCGGCGGCGGCTTCATTTTCTATCTGAATCCCTTCTATCATCGCTAGACGAGTGCCTGTCGGCGCAAGATGAAGGAATACGGCAAGCCTCATGGCAGTCTATGTCGACGCAGCGATCTGGAACTGGGCCGGCCATCGCTGGTGCCATCTGTTGGCCGACGACACCGACGAGTTGCATCGCTTTGCCGCCCGGCTCGGCGTCAAGCGTTCATCGTACCAGGGACCGCCCAAGACTTCGGCGCCGCATTATGACATAACGGGCTTCGAGCGTGATCGTGCGGTGCGGCTCGGCGCTATCGAATGCAGCCGCGAGGAGATCGTCGCGGTCTTCCGGCGGGTGCGGGTGCCGAACGGCAAGGTCAAGCGCTGACGGCAGGGCGGGGATCGTCGCACGCAACACCACGGATCCTGCGGCGCTTGCGTTTATCGCGCATCCCCTCTATATGCGCGCTCATTCCACACACGGACTTTGGTGTCTGCCCGGGAGAAATCCGGCTGAAACCTCCGGTGGCGTTCGAGGACAAAGTCCAAAAATGCCTGTGTCCGTGGAGGCTAACCGGAAAGGAACTTTGAATGGCACTGCCTGATTTCAGCATGCGCCAGCTTTTGGAAGCTGGCATTCACTTCGGCCACCAGACCCACCGCTGGAACCCGAAGATGGCGCCCTACATCTATGGCGCCCGCAACAACATCCACATCATCGACCTGTCGCAGACGGTGCCTTTGCTGCACCAGGCGCTGAAGCAGGTTTCCGACACCGTCGCCAAGGGCGGCCGCGTGCTGTTCGTCGGCACCAAGCGCCAGGCCTCCGACATCGTCGCCGATGCGGCACAGCGTTCGGCTCAGTATTATGTCAACTCGCGTTGGCTCGGCGGCATGCTGACCAACTGGAAGACGATCTCGAACTCGATCCAGCGCCTGCGCAAGCTCGACGAGATGCTGGCCGGCGAGGCGCAAGGGTTGACCAAGAAGGAACGCCTCAACCTCGACCGCGAGCGCGAGAAGCTCGACAAGGCGCTGGGCGGCATCAAGGACATGGGCTCGACGCCCGACCTGATGTTCGTCATCGACACCAACAAGGAAGCGATCGCCATCCTCGAGGCCAAGCGCCTCGGCATCCCGGTCGTCGCCATCATCGATTCGAACTGCGATCCGGACAAGATCGACTTCCCGATCCCCGGCAATGACGACGCGGCCCGCGCCATCCAGCTCTATTGCGATCTGATCGCCAAGGCTGCGATCGACGGCATCGCCCGCCAGCAGGGCGCGCTCGGCGTCGACATCGGCGCTTCGGTCGAAGCTCCGGTCGAACCCGCGCTCGACCCGGCTCCGGCTCCGGCGTCGGAAGCTCCCGACGCTTGATAATCGAAGGCCGGTTTGCGGCCTTCATCTTTCTCATATTCTGGCACGCTAAACAGACGCACCATCGAATACCGATGGTGCGTCGGTGCATTTAAAACAAAGAGGCGACAATGAGCATTTCGGCTGCACAGGTCAAAGAACTCCGCGACTTGACCGGCGCGGGCATGATGGATTGCAAGGCCGCGTTGACCGAGACCAACGGCAACATGGAAGAGGCCGTCGACTGGCTGCGCAAGAAGGGTATCTCCAAGGCCGACAAGAAGGCTGGCCGCACCGCGGCTGAAGGTCTGATCGGCGTCGACAATGGCGTGCGCGAAGCTGCCGTCGTGGAAGTCAATTCCGAGACCGACTTCGTGGCCCGCAACGCCGCGTTTCAGGAAATCGTCGCCAACGTTGCCAAGGTTGCGCTGGCCTATGGCACGACGGAGGCTGTGGTCGCCGCAAAGTATCCGGGTTCGGACAAGTCTGTCGCCGACACAATCAAGGACGCTGTCGGCACCATCGGCGAAAACATGGGCTTCCGCCGCTCGGCCAAGCTCACCGTTCCGCACGGCGCTGTCGCTACCTACGTCCACAACGCCGTTGCCGACGGCCTTGGCAAACTCGGCGTGCTGGTCGCGATCGAGACCACGGGCAATGAGCATGCCGCCAACGCCTTTGGCCGCCAGGTGGCCATGCATGTTGCCGCCACCAACCCTCTGGCGCTGACGGCAGAGCAGATCGATCCGGCCGCGGTCGAACGCGAGAAGGCGATCTTCTCCGACCAGGCGCGCCAGTCCGGCAAGCCGGAAGCGATCATCGAGAAGATGGTCGAGGGCCGTCTGCGCAAGTTCTACGAGGAAGTCGTGCTCCTGAAGCAGGCCTTCGTGCTCAATCCCGACATCACTGTCGAGAAGGCGCTGAAGGATGCCGAGAAGGAGATTGGTGCGCCGGCCAAGATCACCGCCTACCTGCGCTTTGCGCTGGGCGAGGGCATCGAGAAGGAAGAGACCGATTTCGCCGCGGAAGTCGCTGCAGCGGTCAAGAAATAGCCCTTTCCAGGGCTCACGAACTCAGGCAACTCGGCCGGGTGTCCGCAAGGAGGCCCGGCCGATTTCTTGTGCGGTGTCGATAAAGGCCCTGAGCTTCGGCGCCATCGCCGCCCGGCGAGGGAAATAGAGGAATAGCCCCGGTTCCTCGATCGCCGTCTGCGGCAGCACCTGGACGAGGCGGCCCGCGGCAAGATCGGCGCGCGCCAGCGGCTCGAACACATAGGCAAGCCCGACGCCTGCAAGCGCAAGATCGATTGCTGCGAGCGAATCCGTCACGACAACGCTGCCCCGCGTCTCCATGGCGATGTCCTTGCCATCCTCGATCAAATCCCAGCGATAGAGCGCACCGGAGCGGACGAGCCGGTAGCCGATACAATTGTGGTTCGCCAGGTCGGCAACGCCGCCGGGACGGCCGTGCCTTCCGATATAGGCGGGCGAGGCGACGATGACGACGGAGAATGGCGGCGTCAGCCGGACCGCAACCATGTCCTGAGCGATCATCTCGCCAAGCCGGACGCCGGCATCGAAGCCTTCGCCGACGATATCAACCAGACCCTGGTCAGCGAAGACCTCGACCGTAACCTCCGGATAGCGCTCGGCCATCGCCGCGACCACCGGCGTCACCGCCAATGGTATCGCTATGTTGGAGGCGTTGATCCTGAGCAGGCCAGACGGCCTGCCTTTGACGCTGCGGATGCGGTCCATCCGCTCGGCAATATCCTGGAGGGCCGGAGCCGCCGTTTCCACCAGCGCCTTGCCGGCCTCGGTGAGCGAAACGCTGCGCGTCGTGCGGGCGAACAAGGGCTGGCCGATCCGCTCTTCGACAATGCGCACCGCATGGCTGACCGCCGAAGGGCTCATGCCGAGTTCGGCGGCGGCAAGCGCGAAGCCGCCGCGCCGGGCAACGGCGACCACGACCGGAAGATGGCTGAGCAGATCGCGATCCATTCATGAATGATATCGCATGGTCTGTGCGAACAATGCAACCTTATCGATGCCAAGGCGGTGGTCCACATTGTCGCCAACTCATCGGCGATCGGCTGATGGCACTGAGGAGACGAGACATGAACACGTTAAAGCACGTAACTTTCACGGCAGGCATGGCGTTGGCGCCGATGGATGCCGGTGGGGCGGAGCCATCAGACTGGCGGGCCCTTGCAGACGAACGCGCGGTCATTCGCATTGCCGATGCCATCGACCGGGCCGTTGACGCCCAGGACTGGAAACTTGCACGCGGCTATTTTGCGGATCGGATCACCGCCGACTTCAGCAGTCTCTCCGGACAGCCGGCGGCCAACATCGCTTCCGACGATCTGGTTGGCGCTTGGGCGGCCAACCTCAAGGGCAGCAAGACAAGCCTGCATCTGCGCGCCAATCACCAGGTCGCTCTCAAGGCGGACACGGCGACTGTCCTGTCGAACGGCTATGCTTGGAACCGGATGGAAGGCAATGGCGACCCGCTTTGGGAGGTCTGGGGCACCTATGAGCATCACCTGACGCGTTTTGCGGATGGCTGGAAGGTCGATGGCTTCGCGTTCCACATGACACACGAGCGCGGCAATCCCTGGGTCAAGAACACTCCGGGCCAGTGACGCGCGGGGGTATCTATCACCAAGCATTGGAAGACGATCATGACCATGACCTACTACACTCTTGGCAACAGCGGCCTTAGGGTCAGCCGACTGGCACTGGGCACGATGACTTTCGGCAAGGAATGGGGCTGGGGAGCCGACAGGGATACGGCGCGGGCGATTTTCACGCCTATGTCGAGGCGGGCGGCAATGTCTTCGACACGGCGGATCTCTACACAGATGGCACGGCCGAAGCCTGGCTTGGTGAATTCATCGCCGAGCGCGGGCTGCGTGACACGGCGGTGATAGCCAGCAAGTTCACCATGAACATGCAGCCCGGCAATCCGAATGCTGGCGGCAACGGCCGCAAGAACATCATGCGGGCCGTCGATGCTTCGCTGAAACGGTTGGGGACCGACTATATCGATCTCTATCTCATGCATGTCTGGGACAGGCTGACCCCGGCTGAAGAGGTCATGCGCACGCTGGACGACCTGGTTCGGATGGGCAAGATTCGCCATGTGGGACTTTCCGATGTGCCCGCCTAGTACGCGGGTCGCGCACAGGCGATCGCCGAATTGCGAGGATATGAGCCGGTTTCGGCGCTACAGCTCGAATATTCGCTGGCCGAACGCGCGATCGAGAACGAGTTCGTGCCATTCGGCACGCGCCATGGCGCCGGCATCATGGTGTGGAGCCCGCTGGCCAGCGGTTTGCTGAGCGGCAAGTATCGACCGGCCCAGACCGGAAACGGCCGCCTCGACGGATTTCGCAACTCGACGCATCCGGGTTTCCAAAAGTTCACGCAACGCTGGGCTATCGTGGCCGAACTCGAGAAGGTCGCATCCGAGATCGGCCGCAGCATGCCTCAGGTCGCTCTCAACTGGGTGGCGACGCAGCCGGGGATCGCAACCGTCATCCTCGGTGCGACGACGCTCAGCCAAATGCATGACAATCTTGGCGCGCTGGATTTCGAGATTCCGAAAGCGCATCGCGACCGGCTGGAGAGAGCCAGCGGAACTCCAGCGCCGTTTCCCTATTCCTATTTCGGTTCGCAGATACAGGCGCGCGTTACCGGCGGCGCGACAACCGGCGACAAGCCCTCCAACTACGTGTCACCGGTGCTTATCGAAGGAGAGTCGGCCAGCGTGTCCACCAATTGATCGATGGGACAGGAAACCGGCAATTTGCCGTTTGGGCGCCGCGTGACATCGCGGCGCCCTTCGTGTATCGGAACGCCATTGTTTCGAGGCGGCACCAGCGCGAGGGTAGCCACCTGGAACGCGCCACACGCAAAATGAAGAGGCCCAGATGACGGTGAAGCCCCTCTACCGACGTGTCTTGCTGAAAGCGTCGGGCGAAGCGTTGATGGGCGAGCAGCATTTCGGCATCGACGTGTCAGTGGTGGATCGCATCGCCGGCGACATCGCCGAGGCGCGCGCATTGGGCATCGAGGTCGGCGTCGTCATCGGCGGCGGCAACATCTTTCGCGGCGTGGCCGTTGCCTCCAAGGGCGGCGACCGTGTCACCGGCGACCACATGGGCATGCTGGCCACGGTGATCAATTCGCTGGCGCTGCGCACGTCGTTGAACAAGATCGGCGTCGACGCCGTGGTGCTTTCGGCGATCGCCATGCCCGAACTTTGCGAGAGCTTTTCGCAGCGCCAGGCGACCGCCTACATGAACCAGGGCAAGGTGGTGATCTTTGCCGGCGGCACCGGCAATCCGTTCTTCACCACTGATTCGGCCGCCGCCCTCCGTGCGGCTGAAATCGGCGCCGACGCTCTGTTCAAGGGCACTCAGGTCGACGGCGTCTACTCGGCGGACCCGAAAAAGGACCCCAGTGCGACGCGCTTCGAGCGCATCAGCCATGGCGAAGTCATAAATCGCGGCCTTTCCATCATGGATACTGCTGCGATTGCACTTGCGCGCGAAAACAACATTCCGATAATCGTCTATTCGATCCACGAAAAAGGTGGTTTCGGCGATATTCTGAGGGGCGGCGGCCGCTGCACGGTCGTCGCGGACGATTGATCGGCGACCTGACCCGAAAAGGGAAGCCGGTTTTCGAAAGTTCGATTCGAAGACGGCCCCGAAGCAGTGAGCCCGCATTAGACGGGTCGAGGAGATAAAGATGAGTGGTGAGTACGACGATCTCAAGCGGCGCATGGATGGGGCTATTGCCGCGTTCAAGCATGATCTGGCCTCGCTGCGGACCGGTCGCGCCTCCAGCAATCTGCTCGATGCGATCCAGGTGCAGGCCTACGGCACCACCATGCCGATCAATCAGGTCGCCAACGTCTCGGTGCCGGAGCCGCGCATGATCTCGGTATCGGTATGGGACAAGTCGATGGTTGGCGCGGTCGACCGTGCGATCCGCGAATCCAATTTGGGGTTCAACCCGATCGTAGACGGCACCAACCTCAGGATTCCGCTTCCCGAACTCAACGAACAGCGCCGCAAGGAACTGGTCAAGATCTCGCACACCTACGCCGAGAACGCCCGTGTCGCCGCGCGCCATGTGCGCCGCGACGGCATGGACTTCCTGAAGAAGGCGGAGAAGGACGGCGACATCAGCGAAGACGATCAGCGCAAGCGCTCGGACCAGGTCCAGAAACTTACCGACGAGACGATCAGCACCATCGACCACCTGCTTTCCGATAAGGAAGCTGAAATCATGCAGGTTTAGGGTCATGGCCGCCGGCTGACCCGAAAGCGAGAACATGGCAACGCCCGCGCATGTCGCGATCATCATGGACGGAAACGGACGCTGGGCCAAGGCGCGCGGCATGCCCCGTCTTGCGGGCCACCGTGCCGGTGTCGAGGCGCTGCGCAAGACGGTGCGCGCGGCACCTGGGCTCGGCATTTCCTACCTGACCGTCTATGCTTTCTCGTCGGAGAATTGGTCGCGGCCGAAGTCCGAGGTCAGCGACCTGATGGGCCTCTTGAAAATGTTCATCCGCCGTGACCTTGCCGAACTGCACCAGAGCGGTGTGCGGGTTAGAATCATCGGCGACCGGGCAGGGCTGCAGTCTGATATCAGGGGACTGCTCGATGAGGCCGAAACGCTGACGGCCGCAAACGAATCGCTGACGCTGGTGATAGCCTTCAACTATGGCGGACGAGACGAAATCGTTCGCACGGCACAAAAGCTTGCGGCGGCCGTGGCGCGTGGCGAACTCGACGCTGAGGCGATATCAGCCGAAAGTTTTGCCGGCGCGCTTGATACGCAAGGCATTCCCGACCCGGAACTCGTCATCCGCACCAGCGGCGAGCTTCGGTTGTCAAACTTCCTTCTGTGGCAAGCCGCCTATAGCGAACTCGTCTTCCTGCCTTGCTATTGGCCCGACTTCAGCCGCGAGCACCTTGCGGAAGCTTTGCGTGAGTTTGCTGGCCGCGAACGCCGTTTCGGCGGACTTGGAGGCCAGGACGTCGCTTCGCGACCGGCCGCGGGATGAGCAATCTTCAACTCCGTATCGTTTCGGCGATCGTGCTCGCCATCATCACTCTCGGCTTGACCTGGATCGGCGGTTTGCCGTTCCGGCTGCTGTGTGCCGTGATCGTAGCGGCGATCTTCTATGAATGGACCCGCATGTCGCGGCCAACCGGGGCAACGGGTCTGGGTTTCCTGCCGGAAGCACTGCTGGTTGTCTTCATTGGCGCCTTGATTGGCGGCCTGGCCTCCTCCTGGCTGCTACCGCTTGTGGCGGCAATTGTTGCCGCAACGGCGATAGCCGCCTCGGTTCGCAAGACCGGACAATGGGATGCGAGCGGCCTTGCCTATGCCGCGGTTTCAGGCCTGTCGCTCGCCTTGCTGCGGGATGGCGATCGTTCAGGCCTCATTGCCATCCTGTTCCTGTTCGCGGTCGTCTGGGCCACCGATATCCTTGCCTATTTCGTGGGGCGCGCCGTTGGGGGGCCGAAACTGGCGCCGGCGATCTCGCCCGGCAAGACGCGCAGCGGCGCACTCGGCGGCGCTGTCGGCGGCGTCGTCGCCGGGCTGGTCCTCGCCGCAGCTGCCGGTGTCGGCAATCTGGTATTGCTCGGCTTGGTCGCGCTCGTGCTGTCGATTGTCTCGCAGGCAGGCGACCTGTTCGAATCCTGGATCAAGCGCCGCCATGGCCGCAAGGATTCGGGGGCGCTCATCCCGGGCCATGGCGGCGTCATGGATCGTGTCGACGGGCTTGTCGCAGCGGCATTCGCCCTATACGTCATCGGCTGGATTTCGGCGAACGCCGATCATCCGGCGCAGGGTCTGTTTCCCGTTTGAGCGATGTCATTTCAGGGTCCTATGCGCGGTGCGCCTTGGATTCGCCCGGATTGGTGTCACAGTCACGGCGCAGTCTGCGCCGTGGAAGAATTTGAGGGTTTGTCTTGAACGAGATTCTTCACGCGCTTTTCAGCACAGAAGGCTTTGTCCTGGGCACGCTGGTGCCATTCCTCTTCGTGCTGACAGTGGTCGTGTTCGTCCATGAAATGGGCCATTACCTTGTCGGGCGCTGGTGCGGCATCGGTGTCAGGGCCTTCTCGATCGGCTTCGGCCCGGAACTTTTCGGCTTCAACGACAGCCACGGCACGCGCTGGAAACTGTGTGCGATACCGCTTGGCGGCTATGTCAAATTCGTCGGCGACATGAACGCCACATCGAGCCAGCCCACGTCGGAAGAAATTGAAACGCTGACCGAGGAAGAGCGCAAGGTCGCCTTCCACACGCAGCCGATCTGGAAGCGCGCGGCAACGGTGGTGGCCGGACCGTTGTTCAATTTCCTGCTGACGATCGTCGTCTTTTCCGTGCTGTTCACCGCCTATGGCCGCTATGTCGCCGAGCCCATGGTGGCCGAGGTGACCGCCGACAGCCCGGCGGCGAAGGCCGGCATTCTTCCCGGCGACCGATTCGTCAGCGTCGACGGCAACAAGGTCGAAACCTTTGGCGACGTTCAACGCCTGGTCTCGGGCCGTGCCGACGACGCAATCACCTTCGTCATGCTGCGCGACGGCCAGGAGGTCACTGTGACCGCGGCGCCGCGGCTGATGGAACAGGAAGACGCGCTCGGCAACAAGGTCAAGGTCGCCGTGATCGGTGTCGTCAATAACAAGGAACTCGGCCAGCCGAGGCTCATCACCTACACGCCGGTCGGAGCGGTCGCGGCGGCGGTCGAGGAAACCGGTCACGTCATCCAGCGCACCGGCCAGTTCCTGCAGCGCTTTGTTGTCGGGCGCGAAGACAAATGTCAGCTGGGCGGTCCGGTGAAAATAGCCGACATGGCGGGCAGGGCTGCGAAACTGGGATTCGAATGGCTGGTGCAGCTGGTTGCACTGCTATCCGTTGGCATCGGAATTCTGAACCTTTTGCCGATTCCCCCCCTCGACGGCGGTCACCTCTTGTTCTACGGGGTGGAGGCTGTCATTCGCCGTCCGGTGTCGGAACGGATGATGGAAATGGCCTATCGGGCCGGGTTGCTTCTGGTGCTGTGCTTCATGGGGTTCGTTTTTTGGAACGATCTGTTTGGGTGCTGAAATCATGAAGAAATTTGGCTTCTGCATGGACGATGTTGAGACGCCGTTTACCATGCAAGGGGATATGAGTGACGCGAAAGCCACGCCGCAGGGTTAAGTAAATACAAATTAACCAGAAGCCTTGCGTGTAGGGAAAATCCGGTTAATACGGTAGGGGAAATTACCGCACGTCCGGTTTTCTCGCCGTGGGGACTACGAGAAAAGGTTATTAAGCCCGATGAAGGCAGCATCCAAGTTTCTAAGCGCCGCGTCCGCGGTGACCCTGTCCGCGGCCTTGGTCGTGCCAGGCGCGCTCGCAGTGCAGTTCGTTGCCACATCGGCGGCTGAAGCCGCTGTCGTCAGCAGAGTCGAAGTGAGCGGCAACCAGCGTATCGACGCTGAGACCATCCGCAATTACATCACCATCAAGCCGGGCAAGGCTTTCTCCAGTTCCGATATCGACGGTGCGGTCAAGGCACTGTTCGGCACAGGCCTGTTTTCGGACGTGCAGATCAACCAGGTCGGCTCGACGCTGGTGGTCAAGGTCGCCGAGTACCAGGTTGTCAACCAGGTGCTGTTCCAGAACAACAAGAAGCTCAAGGACAATGCGCTTGCGGCGGCCGTGCAGCTGAAGCCGCGCGGAACGTTCTCGCAGGCGACGCTCGATGCCGACGTGGAATCGGTCAAGGCTGCATACAGGCGCATTGGTCGCGACGATGTAACCGTGACCACGCAGGTCATGCAGCTTGGCGACAATCGCGTAAATGTTGTCTTCAACATCGCTGAAGGCGATCGCACGCAGATCGCGGCAATCAATTTCGTTGGCAATAGCGCCTATTCCAGCCGCCGCCTGTCGGATATCATCAACACCAAGCGTTCGTCCTGGGTTTCCTTCATCCTGCGCGACGACGTCTATGACGACGACAAGCTGCGCGCCGACCAGGAGCTGCTGCGCCGTTTTTACTACAATCATGGGTATGCCGACTTCCAGGTCGTGTCCGCAGTCGGTGAACTCGACAGCGCGACGAACAAGTACACGGTGACCATCACCGTCCAGGAAGGCGACCGCTACACGTTCGGTGATGTCAGCGTCGAGAGCTCGATCCCTGAAGTCGACGGCAAGTCGCTGGAATCGGTGATCGAGACCCATAAGGGTGACGTCTACAACGCCAAGAACGTCGAGGATTCCATCATCGCGCTGACCGAGAAGGTGGCCGGTTCCGGCTATGCCTTCGCGCAGGTCACGCCGCGCGGCGACCGCAATTTCGAGAACCACACCATTTCGGTGGTCTATACGATCGACCAGGGCACCAAGGCCTATATCGAACGCATCGAGATCCGCGGCAACGATCGCACGCGTGACTATGTCATTCGCCGCGAGTTCGACGTCAGCGAAGGCGACGCTTTCAACCAGGTTCTCATCCAGCGTGCAAAGAAGCGCCTGGAAGCCCTCAATTACTTTGAAAAAGTCGACATCTCGACCGTGCCGGGCTCGCAGCCTGACCAAGTCGTTCTGGTGGTCGATGTGGTTGAGAAGTCGACCGGCGAGTTCTCGGTGGGCGCTGGTTATTCGACCGGTGGCGACACGGCCGGCCCGTCGGTCGAAGGCTCGGTGACCGAGCGCAACTTCCTCGGTCGTGGCCAGTTCATCAAGCTGTCGGCGGGCGGCGGCAAGAATTCACGCGACTACAGCCTGTCCTTCACCGAGCCTTATTTCCTCGGACGGCGCATTGCCGCCGGTTTCGACATCTATAAGTCGACGCGGGAGTACGACAACAATTACGATAGTGATACCACAGGTGCGACGATCCGTTTCGGCCTGCCGATCACCGACAGCATCACGACTCAGCTGGCGTACAACATCTCGCAGGAAAAGTATGAAGTTGACGATGGTTGCGGCCCCACCAGTCCTGGGGATCCTGATGGCCCCAACTGCACCATTTCAACGGCCATCCTGAATGGCATAGCGGAAAGTCCGTGGATCAAGTCCTCGGTTAGCCTGGGACTTGTCTACAACACAATCGACGACATGAAGAACCCGCATGAGGGTATCTATGCCAACACGACCGTCGAAGTGGCAGGTCTCGGCGGTGATGCCAAGTTCGTGAAGATCACGGGACGCGGCAGCGTCTATCAGACGTTGTCTGAGTCGCTTGATCTTGTCGGCCTTATTTCGGGCGGCGCCGGTCATGTCGAGGGTTATGGCGATGGCGGTTTGCGCATCTTCGATCAGTTCCAGAGCACCGACCGCATGATCCGTGGCTTCGCCTATGGCGGTATCGGCCCTGTGGATCCTTCCACGGGTGACCATCTCGGTGGTACGACCTACTTCAATGCCTCTGCTGAGGCTCAGTTCCCGCTGCCAGTCGTTCCGGAAAGCTTCGGCCTTCGCGGTGCTGTGTTTGCTGACGCGGCCACTCTCTATGGCAGCAAGGTTACAAGCGTCGCTCAGGAGTCAACGGACATGCAGCTGCGTGCCTCTGTTGGTATCGGCCTGATGTGGGCGTCGCCGTTCGGTCCGATCCGTATCGACTATGCGATCCCGGTCAAGAAGGAAGCGCGCGACGACGTGCAGGAATTCAACTTCGGCATATCGACCCGCTTCTGATCGGCGGCCAACGATGCTCCCGGGTCTTCATGGCCCGGGGGAAATGTTCCGACCTAGCTGGATATAGCTTCTGGAATGACCGATCCGGTGTTCTTCGCGCCATCACGCCGGTATACGGCGGGCGAAGTCGCGAATCTGACCGGCTCGGTGCTCGTCGATTCCGGCCACTCAGATATTTCGATCGAAGCGCTCGCGCCGGCCAGCGAGGGGGGCGAGAATGCGCTCGTCTTTGTCGACGGCAAGCGTAATTCCGCGCTGATGCCGTCGCTGCGGGCAGCCGCGGTCCTGTGCCCGGCGGAATTTGCCGGCAAGGCGCCGGCAAGCGTTGCCGTTCTGGTTCATCCGCGTCCGCAACAGGCCTTCGCGCTGATCGGGCGTCTGCTGTTTCCGAGGGCGGCGACACCAGGGCCGATGACCAGTGAAACCGGTGTCTCGCCGCACGCTCATGTCGATGCGACCGCCCATGTCGAAGCCGGTGCCGTCATCGAGGCCGGCGCGGTTATCGGGCCAGGTGCTTCGATCGGCAGCGGTACTGTCATCGCCCCAAATGCGGTCATCGGACAATCCTGCCAGATCGGCCGCGACGGCTATGTCGGTCCAGGCGCCAGCATCCAGTATGCCTTGATCGGCAATCGCGTCATCATTCATGGCGGCGCCAGGATAGGCCAGGATGGTTTTGGGTTCGTCGGCGGGGCCAAGGGGCCCGAGCGCGTGCCGCAGATCGGCCGTGTCGTTATCCAGGACGACGTCGAGATCGGCTCCAACACCACCGTCGATCGCGGCGCCATGTCCGATACGGTCATCGGCCAGGGCACCAAGATCGACAATCTCGTGCAGATCGCCCATAACGTCCGCATCGGCCGCAATTGCATAATAGCCGGGCTTTCGGGTATTTCGGGTTCCGTGGTGGTGGGTGACAATGTCACCATGGGCGGCGGCGTCGGGCTTGCGGATCACCTGACCATAGGGACAGGGGCCAAGCTTGCCGCCAGAAGTGGATTTATGAGCAATGTCCCTGCAGGCGAGATCTGGGGCGGCTATCCGGCACAGCCGATGGCGGAAGCCATGCGGGAGATAGCCATGCTGCGCAAGCTCGCCAGGACCCGCAAACAGGGCGAGGGAGGCAATGGCTGACATGATCGCGTCGACGACGCTGGAAGCGGTCGACATCATGGGGCTGATGAAGCTCCTGCCGCACCGCTATCCGTTCCTGATGATCGATCGTATCGTCGACATCGATGGCGACGAATCCGCCATCGGCATCAAGAACGTGACCATAAACGAGCCACATTTTCAGGGCCATTTCCCTGAGCAGCCGGTCATGCCGGGTGTGCTCATCGTTGAGGCGATGGCGCAGACGGCCGGCGCCATCTGTATCCGCAGCCTGGGCACCGAAAAGCCGTCGCTGGTCTATTTCCTGACCATCGACAACGCCAAATTCCGCAAACCGGTCGTTCCCGGCGACCAGTTGAAGATCTATGTCAAGAAAATCAAGAAACGCGGCAATCTGCTCAAATTCGCTTGTGAAGCCATGGTCGACGGCGCCAAGGCGGCCGAGGCCGAGATTTCAGCCATGATGGTCACCAGCGACTGACGATCGAGTGCTTATGAAAATCAAGACATCCATTCATGCTTCCTCCATTGTCGAGGAAGGCGCTCAAATCGGCCAAGGTGCGCGCATCGGACCGTTCTGCCATGTCGGTGCCGATGTGGTGATCGGCGACGACGTCGAACTGGTCAGTCATGTCTCGGTGATGGGCGCGACGTCGATCGGCGCCTCGACCAAGGTCTACCCGATGGCGACATTGGGCGCGCCGCCGCAGAACACCAAGCACAAGGGCGGCCGAACCACCTTGGTCATCGGCAGGAACTGCACGATCCGCGAAGGCGTGACCATGCATCTCGGTACCGATTCCAGCCGCGGCGAGACGACGGTCGGCGACAATGGCAATTTCCTTGCCTACGCCCATATCGCCCATGACTGCGTCGTCGGCAACAACGCGACGTTCGCCAATGGGGCGACGCTGGGCGGCCACTGCGAGGTCGGCAACAATGTCTATATCGGCGGCCTGACCGCTGTGCATCAGTTTGTTCGCATCGGCGACAACGCCTTTCTGGGCGGCTGCTCGGCGATCGTCGGCGATGTCATTCCCTTTGCCATCGCGGTCGGCAACCGCGCCAGCCTGCGCGGTCTCAACATCATCGGCCTCAAGCGTTCCGGTCTGCCGAGGTCCGAAATCCTTGTGCTGCGCAAGGCTTACAGGATGATCTTCGATCGTTCCCGCACCGTTGGCGAGAACATCGAATTCGCCAAGGCGGAGTTCGCGTCGTCGCCGACCGCCATGAAGATCATCGATTTCATCACCAGTCGCGGCAAGCGGCACTATGCTGTGCCGTCGCTCAAGGGCGGCGATGGCGACGATGTCGATGACGAAGACTGAGACAGCGGCAGCGCGTCTTGATCTTCCGCCGGGCTCCAGGGTCGGCATCATTGCCGGCGGCGGCAGTCTGCCGGTCGAAGTCGCGGCCGGTTCGGCTGAACAAGGTTATCCGCCCTTCGTCATCCTGATGGAAGGCGAAGTCGACCGCATCGCGGAACTCTCCCGATACGATCACGAAAACCTCGCTCTGGAAGGTATAGGCTCGCTCGTCCCATTGCTGCGGCGGCACCGGATCACCCATCTGGTGCTTGCAGGCGAGATCAAGCGCCGGCCGCGATTGCTTGCGCTGCGCCCCAGTCTCAGCCTGCTCGCGGTGATTCCTTTGGTCGTCATGGCGCTCGCGCGTGGCGATGATGGTCTTCTAAAGATCTTGGCACGGGGCCTCGAAGCGCGTGGAATAAAGGTCGTTGGCGCCCACGAAGTAGTGCCGAATCTTGTCGCCGCCGAAGGCGTGCTGACCAAGACCGAACCGCGAAAATTGGACTGGCGCGATATTGAGGCGGGCCTTGCGGCAGCAAAGGCCATCGGGGCGCTGGATGTCGGCCAGGCGGCGATCGCCGTTGGCGGCCGGGCAATCGCGCTGGAAGGCATCGAAGGAACAGCCGGCCTGCTTGATCGTGCGAAGCTGCTGCGCGGCCACGGCCGTATTGCGGGCAAGACCCGCGGCGTCCTCGTCAAGTGCGCCAAGCCTGGTCAGGAACTGCGCGCCGATCTTCCATCCATCGGTCCGCAGACGGTCGAGGCAGCGCACGCGGCCGGGCTCGCCGGCATTGCCGTCGAGGCGGGACGCTCGCTGATCCTCGAAGGTCCTGAAACCATCGCACGCGCCAATGCACTCGGCCTGTTCGTCCTTGGCCTGCCTGTCGCCACGGAGCCGCGTAATGGCTGACAGGGTATTGAAGATCGCGATCGTTGCCGGAGAGGAGTCCGGCGACCTGCTCGGCGCCGACATAGTACGCTCGCTCAGGCAGGCGGCCGGGCGCGAGGTGCAACTCGTCGGCCTCGGCGGCCGTCATTTGCAGGCGCTGGGACTGGTCTCGCCATTCGATGCCGGTGAGATCGCCCTCATGGGGTTCAGTGCCGTCCTGCGCGACCTGCCGCGCCTGATACGGCGGATCAGGCAACTGGCCAAGACCGTTGCCGACGAAAAGCCGGACTGCCTTGTCACCATCGACAGTCCGGACTTTTCGTTGCGCGTCGCCAAAAAGGTGCGTGCGGCCAACCCGTCGATTCCGATCATCCACTATGTCTGCCCGAGCGTATGGGCGTGGCGGCCGGGCAGGGCGGTGGCGATGAAGCCCTATGTCGACCACATCCTCTGCATCCTGCCTTTCGAGGTCAAGGAGCTCGATCGGCTCGGCGGGCCACCGGGCACTTATGTCGGGCATCGCCTGACCCACGATGCGGGCTTGCTGGCCGCAGCCAAGGCGCAGGAGCTGCCGCGCGACCTTTCTCCTGATCGCGTCAAGACCCTGCTCGTCCTGCCCGGTTCGCGGCGTGGCGAGGTACGGCGGCTGCTCGACCCGTTCGGCGAGACGGTGTCGATTCTGCGTGCGCGTGGCCACCGCCTGCGGCTGCTGCTGCCGACCGTTCCGCATGTCGCCGACCTCGTCAAATCCTCCGTCAACCGCTGGGATGAAAAGCCTGAGATCATCGTCGATCCCCAACGCAAATGGCAGGCTTTCGGCAAAGCCGATGCGGCGCTGATCGCGTCCGGGACGGTATCGCTGGAACTGGCGCTGGCCGGCGTGCCGATGATTTCCTGCTACAGGCTCGACCCGGTCGCGCGCGTCTTGGCGCCGTACCTCGTTTCCGTCTGGTCGGCGCTGCTGCCCAATCTGATATCGGATCGAGCGCTTATTCCGGAATTCTACGACGGCTACATCAAGCCGAACAATCTGGCCCGGCAATTGGAAGCCCTGTTCGCCGACAGCGGCATGCGCGCCTGGCAGAAGAATGGATTTGCAGAGATCACGCGGCGCATGGCGACGGATAGACCGTCCGGCGAGATCGCCGCGCAGGTGGTGATGCGGTATATCAAGAGAGGGAATAGTCAGTAGGGAGTAGGGAAGTTGACCGTGCCTACTGCCTACTGCCTACTGCCTACTGCCCAATCCCCAATCCCCAATCCCTACTCCCAATTCACCGCTTGGCGATCGGCACGTAGTCACGCTCGGGTGCGCCGGTATAGAGCTGACGCGGGCGGCCGATCTTCTGGCGCGGATCCTCGATCATCTCTTTCCACTGGGCGATCCAGCCGACGGTGCGGGCGACCGCGAACAGCACGGTGAACATGGTGGTGGGAAAGCCCAGCGCCTTCAGCGTGATGCCGGAATAGAAGTCGACATTCGGGTAGAGCTTCTTCTCGATGAAATAGGAATCGGTCAGCGCGATCTTTTCCAGCTCCATGGCGATGTCGAGCAGCGGATCGTCCTTGATGCCGAGCTCGCCCAGAACCTCATGTGCCGTCTTCTGCATGATCTTGGCGCGCGGATCGTAGTTCTTGTAGACGCGGTGGCCAAAGCCCATCAAGCGGAAGGGGTCGTCCTTGTCCTTGGCGCGGGCGATGAATTCGGGGATATGATCGACATGGCCGATCTCGCCAAGCATGTTGAGCGCCGCTTCATTGGCGCCGCCATGCGCCGGTCCCCACAGGCAGGCTATACCGGCGGCGATGCACGCAAACGGGTTGGCGCCCGACGAGCCGGCGAGACGAACGGTCGAGGTCGAGGCGTTCTGCTCGTGGTCGGCGTGCAAAATGAAGATGCGCTCCATGGCGCGCGCCAGCACCGGGTTGATCTTGTATTCCTCGCACGGCACGGCAAAGCACATGTGCAGGAAGTTGGCGGCGAAGTTGAGCTCGTTCTTCGGGTAAATGAACGGCTGGCCGATGTGGTATTTGTAGGCCATCGCCGCGATCGTCGGCATCTTGGCGATCAGCCGCATGGAGGCAACCATGCGCTGGTAGGGGTCGGAGATGTCGGTGGAGTCGTGGTAGAAGGCCGACAGCGCGCCGACCACGCCGCACATCACCGCCATCGGATGCGCGTCGCGGCGGAAGCCGGTGAAAAAGCGCGACATCTGCTCATGCACCATGGTGTGGCGCGTCACGCGGTAATCGAAATCGTCCTTCTGCGCCTTGGTCGGCAATTCACCGTAGAGCAGGAGATAGCAGACCTCGAGGAAGTCGCCATGTTCGGCCAACTGGTCGATCGGATAGCCGCGGTGCAGGAGGATGCCGGCGTCGCCGTCGATGAAGGTGATTTCGGACTCGCAGCTTGCCGTCGAGGTGAAGCCGGGATCGTAGGTGAAAGCGCCGGTGGTGGAGTAGAGCGAGGCGATGTCGATGACATCAGGCCCGACCGAACCACTTCGCACCTTGAATTCATGGGTCTTGCCGGCGAATGCAAGCGTTGCCGTGGCCTCCTGGGTCTTGCCGCCCAAATCCATTTTTTTCGCAGCTTCGGTCATTGCAAACTCCTTCTTGTTTCCTCATGCCGGCAAAGGCAAAATTCTGCAGAGCGACACGTCGAAAATCACCGCAATGCGCGTATTCGCCACCGCATTTCAGGAGGTGCGTGCCAGATTGGGCCAAGGCCTAATGTTGCACTGCGAAACCCGCCTTTCAATGCCAATCTTCTTGGGCCAGTTTGCTCCTAATCGATTTGATCTGAGATGCGCGCCAGGCTTTCCTCGCGGCCGAGCACGGCGAGCACATCGAACACGCCCGGCGAGGTGCTTTTGCCGGTCAAAGCGGCGCGCAAAGGCTGGGCCACCGCGCCGAGTTTGTGACTGCCGGCCGCAGCCACCTCACGGATCGCCGCCTCCGCCGAGGCGGCTGTCCAGTCACTCGCAAGCCCGTTCAAAGCTTCGTGAGCACTGCGCAGGATCTTGCGGGCATCGTCGGTGAGCAGAAGGGCCGCCTTGTCGTCGATCGGCAGCGGTCGCGTGGCAAACAGGAAGGCCGCGCCGTCGACGAGCTCGACCAGCGTCTTGGCGCGCTCCTTCAGGCCCGGAAGCGCTGCCAGCAACTGCGCCTTGGTGCTGTCGTTCAGGCGTGCTGCGATCGCCGGGCCACCTTCGAGATAGGGCAGGGTGGCGATGAAGATGTCGAACAGCTCGGCATCGCTCATGCGGCGCATATGCGCGCCGTTGATCGCTTCCAGTTTGGCGAAGTCGAAGCGCGCCGCGCCCTTGTTGACATCGCCGATGTCAAACCACGAGATCATATCCTTGATCGACATGATCTCGTCGTCGCCATGGCTCCAGCCAAGGCGCGCCAGGTAGTTGAGCAGCGCCTCCGGCAGGTAGCCCATGGCGCGATAGGCCTCGACGCCAAGCGCGCCGTGCCGCTTCGACAGCTTGGCGCCATCGGCGCCGTGGATCAGGGGGATATGCGACATGGACGGCACGTCCCAGCCCATGGCGTTGTAGATCACGGTCTGGCGAGCGGCATTGGTCAGATGATCGTCGCCGCGAATGATATGGGTGACGCCCATATCATGATCATCGACGACGACGGCATGCATGTAAGTGGGATTGCCGTCAGAACGCAGGATGATGAAGTCATCGAGATCTTTGTTGGGAAAGCGCACCTCGCCCTGGACACGGTCATGGACGATGGTCTCGCCTTCGGTCGGCGCCTTGATGCGGATGGCGCCCTTGACGCCTGCGGGCGCCTCAGAGGGGTCGCGGTCGCGCCAGCGGCCGTCATAGCGGGGCGGCAGCCCCTTGGCTCTGGCAGCCTCGCGCATGGCCTCCAGTTCGGCTGGCGTGGCATAGCAATAATAGGCCATGCCCATGCGCACGAGCTCCTCGGCCACCTCGCGGTGGCGCGGCGCACGCTCGAACTGTGACACCGGCTCGCCGTCCCAGCTCAGGCCAAGCCAGGAAAGCCCGTCGAGGATGGCAGCCGTCGCGGCTTCATTGGAGCGTTCACGGTCGGTGTCTTCGATGCGCAGCAGCATCGTGCCGCCAGTGTGCTTTGCATACAGCCAGTTGAACAGCGCCGTGCGCGCGCCGCCTATGTGCAGATAGCCGGTGGGCGAGGGGGCAAAACGGGTGACGACCTTGTCGGACATGAAACTCTCGGAAACCATCTGAAGCGGGTGCGGTTGCGCGGACTTTCGCGCGCCCGGCGTTCATGTAGCATAGGGTGTCGAGGGCGCAAGGGGCAGACCCGATGGCTGGACGAGGCTGGGGCTCGGATCAGGGCGAGGACGCTGCCATCGGCGTCAGCGAACGGTCCCTCTTTGCGCCTCTGCCATTGCCGTCGCCCCTCCTGCCGGATCCCGGCCAAGCGCCGTTACAAGCGGATGTCGCCGCCTCTGTTCCTGTTGCCGAAACCGGCAGGATCGTTCGCGTGCGCCGGCAAATCAGCCTGACATCACTGCCTCGCCTGCGCCACAGCGTGAACACGGCGGCGAGCCTGGAACTCGACCGGGGCGTGGCCTTCCTGCTGGTGCCGGTCTGCCTGGCGATCGGAGCGATCGGCTATTTTTCGCTGACGGCTGAACCCGACTTTGCGAGACCTGTCGCGGTTGTCATTCTGACGGGGATCTGTGCGCTGGTCTCGCGCTCATGGCCAAAGACCCATCTGTGTTTCATGGCGGCACTTTTGTGCGCCCTAGGACTGCTTGCTGCCAAGGTCGAGACGTGGCGTGCGGGCACACAAATGTTGGGCTCGGAAATTTCGACGCAAGTCACCGGCCGCGTCGTCTCGCTCGACCGGATGGAAACCGGCCGTATCCGGCTGACCATCGACGTGACATCGACCGCAAGACCGAAACTGCGCTATGCGCCGGAACGGGTGCGGCTTTCGGCACGCAAGATCCCGGCTGACGTGACCGCCGGCTCCCTCATCACCGGATATGCCAAGCTCTTGCCGCCGACCGGGCCGGTGCGGCCGGACAGCTATGACTTCTCCTTCGACAGCTACTTTGCCGGCATCGGTGGCAGCGGGTTCTTTCTCGGCAATCCAAAGCTTGTCGTCAACGATGACGGCGACATGCCGCTGCCGGCCCGAATTTCCTCTAGCGTGGAAAATGCCCGTGAAGGCATCGCCGACCATATCAGGGCGAGCGTCGGCGGCGCCGAAGGCGAGATCGCCGCGGCGCTGATCGTCGGCGTGCGCGCCGGCATTCCCGATGACATCAATGAGGCGATGCGACGTACCGGCATCTACCACATCATCTCCATTTCGGGACTGCACATGGCTCTGGTCGCAGGCACCATCATGGGTTTGCTGCGCGGCGCCTTCGCCTTGTTTACCGACTTTTCCGCGCGTCGCCCGGTCAAGAAGTATGCCGCCGCCGCCGCACTGTTCTCGATCGCGGCCTATCTCATCATCTCGGGAGTCGTCGTTGCCGCCGAGCGCAGCTTCATCATGCTGGCGGTGATGCTGATTGCCGTGCTGTTCGATCGAGCAGCACTCACCATGCGCAATCTGGCGATCTCGGCGATCGCCGTCATCGTGGTGTCGCCGCATGAGGTGGTCGGCCCGAGTTTTCAGATGTCGTTCGCCGCGACCGCGGCTCTGGTCGGCGCCTATGCCGGCTGGGCGGATCACCGCGCGGGAAAAGCAAGACCGCCGCCGCCAAAGCGATCCGTGCCCGGTTTCCTGACGCGAAAATTCCTGCTGGCGGCAACCGGCCTTGCCATGACCTCGATCATCGCGGGAAGCGCGACGACGCTGTTTGCCATCTGGCATTTTCAGCGTGTCTCGCCGCTCAGCCTGTTTGCCAATCTCGCGGTAATGCCGATCGTCACCGTCGTCATGTTCCTGGCCGTCGCCAGCGCGCTGTTGATGCCTTTCGGATTGGATTGGCCGGCTCTCTACCTGATGGGTAAGGGCCTGACGATGATGATCGCCATATCAGGCTGGATCTCCGAGCGTTCGCCTGTCGATGGGGTCGGGCTGATTTCGCAGCAGTCGGTCCTGTTGGTGGCAATTGCCCTGGTCATCGCGACAATGGCGACAACTTGGCTGCGGCTCGCTGCTCTGCCATTCGCGCTGGCAGGCTTGCTGACCGTCTCGGATACGCGCACGCCGGATGTGCTAATCTCGGAAGACGCCCGGCTGGTGGCGTTGCCGATCGGTGGCGGTGAGCTTGCCGTCAGCCGGGAACGGCCGAACGAATTCACCGTCGACAACTGGAAACGCGCCCTGACATCAGAAACCATCGTCGTGCCAGAGGTGTTCGACAACAGCGATGGGCAATTCGATGTCGCGGATGCCGTTGATCTGCCGCTGGGATCGCCGTTCTATTGCTCCTCAGGCGTTTGCGTGGCCAGGCACATGTCCGGTGCGATCATTGCCTATGTCGAGGACCGCAAGGACGCCTGGAAAGCCTGCGGCTTCGCCGAGCTGATCGTCATCAATGACGCCACCGCGTATGACGCCTGTCACAATCCGCTGGTTCTCGTCATCACCAAGCGGCAACTGGCTCGCAAAGGCAGTGCCGCGGTCTTCTTCGATCGCCAATCGGCGACCACGCCGGCGACGATCAGCTTCGCGGTGGACAGCCCATATCGGCCCTGGCACACGCAACGCAAATACTCTCGTGAGGCAAGGGGGCTGGCACCCTTCAAGAAACCGGAGAAGCCAGCGGCCAACCCACAGCCGCCTCAGTAGCGGCGGATCAGGCCGACGAGCTTGCCTTGCACCTTGACCCTGTCCGGGCCGAAAATACGGGTTTCATAGGCCGGATTGGCGGCTTCGAGAGCAATCGAAGCGCCCTTGCGGCGGAACCGCTTCAGCGTCGCTTCCTCTTCATCGACCAGCGCCACGATGATCTCGCCGGGGCTCGCCGTGTCGGCATTGCGGATGATGACGGTGTCGCCGTCGAAGATACCGGCCTCGATCATCGAGTCTCCCTTGACCTCCAGCGCATAGTGGGCGCCGCCCATGATCATGTCCGGCGGCACCGAGATCGAATGCGTCTGATGCTGGATGGCATCGATCGGCACACCGGCAGCGATACGGCCCATGACCGGGATCGACACGGCGGAGACCGCATCGTCATCATTGCCGGGCGAGGGCATCCGCGAAGGCGCCGGCTTGATCTGCCGGCCAAGGGCGCCACCCTGACCGAGACTGCCCTGGATGACGCTTGGCGAAAACTTCTTTGCCGCGTTGAGACCGGGCGCGATCGAGTCCGGCAATCGCAGCACTTCCAGCGCGCGTGCCCGGTTGGGCAACCGGCGAATAAAGCCGCGCTCCTCAAGTGCGGTGATCAGCCGATGAATCCCGGATTTGGAGGCAAGGTCAAGCGCCTCCTTCATCTCGTCGAAGGATGGCGGAATGCCGCTCTCCTTCAGGCGTTCATGGATGAACATCAGCAGTTCATGTTGCTTGCGCGTCAGCATGGCGGCCCCCAGGTTACCTGAAACCAGAATCGAAAAACAAACCCAGAACAAACCCTATCTGTTCCAGTTGTGTTCTGCAACCGTTTAAAGTTTAATGAATTTGTTAAGGCTGCTGAAATTATTTGGCGCTTGCCAGCGGGTCGCGATCAACAGGCGCTAGGCACGGCGATGCGCCTGCTCACATTGAAATTATTATGGTTAATGACCTGTGGCTCATCCTCGACCCAAGGCTTGGCATTATTAGTCTATCGACCTCCACAAAGGACGATATCAATCTTCGGGACGTTCGTTTGCCGTGAACGAAACGGAGCCAAAACGCCAACGTCTGTTGGCATTTGTGGCTGGAAATTCAGCCCTCCGTCATCTGCCAAGGCAGTGAGGGCGGCGGCGGTGGATCGCGGGGATCGTTGCGTCAGGTAACGGCTTCCTTGACCGCGAAACGGCGGTCCTTCCATGCGCCCGTGCGCAGAATATCCTCCAGCACCTCAACCGCCAGCCACACATCCTTGTAGCCGACATAGAGCGGCGTGAAGCCGAAACGGATGGTCGATGGCGCACGAAAATCACCGATGACGCCGCGCTCGATCAGCGCCCGCATGATTTGATAGCCGTGATCGTGAAGGAACGACACCTGGCTGCCGCGCCTGGTCGCGTCGCGGGTGGTCTCCAGCGTGAGACCGTAGGCGCCGCACCTGGCTTCGACGAGCTGGATGAACAGTTCTGTCAACGCGACACTCTTCTTTCGCAATGCCGCCATGTCGACGTCATTCCAGATGGCAAGCGCGCCTCTGAGCGCCCGCATCGACAGGATCGGCTGAGTGCCGCACAAAAAGCGGCGGATGCCGGTGCCGGCAACATAACCCCGTTCGAAGGCAAAGGGCCGCGCATGGCCCCACCAGCCGCTGAGCGGCTGGCTGATATCGCCGTGGTGGCGCTGCGCGGCATAGATGAAGGCCGGTGCGCCCGGACCGCCGTTGAGGTACTTGTAGGTGCAGCCGATGGCGAAATCGGCATTTGCGTGATCGAGCTCGACGGGCAGGGCGCCGGCGGTGTGGCAAAGATCCCAGACGATCAGCGCTCCGGCCGCATGAGCTTTGCGCGTCAGCGCCGCCATGTCGCGCAGTTCACCCGATTTGTAATTGACGTGATTGACCAGCACCACCGCGACGTTTTCGTCGATCAGCTCTTCGATGGTCGGCGCGTCGACACCCGCGAGGCGCAGCAGGACGCCATCCCGGGTCGAGGCCACGCCTTCGGCGATGTACAGGTCGGTGGGAAAACTGTCACCTTCGGCGACGATGGCCGACCGGCCGGGCCGCATCTCCATCGCCGCGTGCAGCACCTTGTAGATGTTGGTCGATGTCGTGTCGCAGACAACGGTCTGGCCGGCCGCGGCTCCTATCAGGCGTCCGAGCTGGTCGCCGAGTTCGATTGGCATCTCGAACCATCCGGCCGTGTTCCAAGCTCGGATGAGATCCTGGGCCCATTCTTGGGTCGCCGCCTGCTGCAGCTCGCTGAAAACGGCATGAGACGCTGCCCCCAGTGAATTGCCGTCGAGATAGATCATCCCCTCCGGCAGAATGAAACGGTCGCGCATGGCCCGCAGCGGATCCGTGGCATCCATCGCTTCGACTGCGGCGAGATCAGGAATTCCACTCATGGTCGGTCAGTCCCCGGTTGTTCGCGAAGGGTTTTCCGCCACAGCGCGTCCCCTCGGTGTGCCTGTTTTCATTTCGACGTCAGAGCCGGGTGCGGACCGTCCACAGCTCCGGGAACAGCACGACCTCGAGCATTTTCTTCAGATACGAAGCACCCGACGTGCCGCCGGTGCCGCGTTTCAGGCCGATGATGCGCTCCACCGTGGTGACGTGGTTGAAGCGCCAGCGGCGGAAGTAGTCCTCGAAGTCGACCAGCTTCTCGGCCAGTTCGTAGAACATCCAGTAGCGCTGCGGATCGCGGTAGATGGTCTGCCAGGCGACCAGCACCTCTTCATTCTCGGTTCGCGTCTCACGCCAGTCCGTGCGCCTGGCATCGGCACCGATGTCGAATCCGTTGCGCGCCAAAAGCAGCAGTGCCTCGTCATAGAGCGACGGCTCGGCCAGGATCGCTTCCAGCTTCCCGCTCAGGTCGGGCCGATGCTTGTGCGGCCCGAGCATTGCCAGGTTTCGGTTGCCGGCCATGAACTCGATGGCGCGATACTGCCAGGACTGGAAACCCGAGGACTGGCCGAGCGCGTCGCGGAACTCGGTGTATTCGCTGGGCGTCATCGTCCGCAGCACGTCCCAGGCATTGTTCAGCTGCTCGAAGATGCGCGCAACGCGCGACAGCATCTTGAAGCTCGGCTCGAGCCGGTCGGCGCGGATCGAGCGGATCGCGGCGCCGATCTCGTGCAGAGCGAGCTTCATCCAGAGCTCGGAGGTCTGATGCTGGATGATGAACAGCATCTCGTCATGCGCCGATGACAGCGGCGTCTGGGCCTCCAGCACTTTCTCCAGGTGCAGATAGTCGCTGTAGGACATGCGCTCCTTGAACGACATCTGGGCGCCTTCGGACGCCGGATCGTATGGCTCGCTCAATTGATTTTCTCCGTGCGCAGCCGGAAGCGCTGGATCTTTCCGGTCTGGGTCTTGGGCAGAGCGGCGATGAATTTTACCGATCGCGGATATTTATAGGGCGCGATCGTTGCCTTGACATGGTCCTGCAGGCGCTTGGTGGTGAGGGCGTCGGGCGCGACGCCCTGCACCAGCACGACATGCGCCTCGACGATCTGGCCGCGTTCGGCGTCCTCTGCACCGATCACCGCGCATTCGGCGACGTCCGGATGCGCCAGCAGCGCCGCCTCGACCTCGGGACCGGCGATGTTGTAGCCGGCGCTGACGATCATGTCGTCGGAGCGTGCGGCGAAATGGAAGAAGCCGTCCTCGTCCTGCGTGAAGGTGTCGCCGGTGAGGTTCCAGCCGTCGCGCACATATTCCTTCTGCCTGTCATCGGCCATGTAGCGGCAGCCGGTCGGGCCGCGCACCGCCAGCCTGCCGGTCGTGCCGCGCGGCACCTCGCGCATCTCGTCGTCGAGGATGCGCGCCTCGTAGCCGCCCACCGGCTTGCCGGTCGACGCAGGCCTCATGTCATCGAAGCGGTTGGAGATGAAGATGTGCAGCATTTCGGTGGCGCCGATGCCGTCGAGGATCGGCTTGCCGGTCTTTTTCGTCCACTCTTCGAAAACCGGAGCGGGCAAGGTTTCGCCGGCCGAAACGGCAACGCGCAGCGACGACAAATCGGCTCCTTCATCCATGGCCTTCAGCATAGCGCGGTAGGCGGTCGGCGCGGTGAAGGAGATCGTCGCTTTGTAGGTCTCGATGATGTGGATCATGTTGGGTGGCGTCGCCTGCTCCAGAAGCGTCGCCGCCGCACCGAAGCGCAGCGGAAAGATAGCGAGCCCGCCAAGGCCGAAGGTGAAGGCCAGCGGCGGCGAGCCGACGAAGATGTCGTCCGGCGTCACCTCCAGGATTTCGCGAGCATAGGCGTCGGCGATGATCAGCAGGTCGCGGTGGAAATGCATCGTCGCCTTCGGAACGCCTGTCGTGCCCGAGGTGAAGCCGAGCAGCGCGACATCGTCGCGGCCGGTGTCAACTGCGGTGAACGTTACCGGCTTGTCGAGAGCGGCACGATCGAGTTCAGCATCATGGTTGGCGGTGCCGTCGAAACCGATGACCTGCTTGAGGAATGCGCTGTCCTTGGCGCACACGGTCATCTCGTCCATCAGCCTGGTGTCGCAGAGCGCGACGGTGATCTCGGCCTTGTCGACGATCTTGGCGAGTTCGCCGGCGCGCAGCATCGGCATGGTGTTGACGACCACGGCTCCGACCTTGGTGGCGGCCAGCCAGCAGGCGACCATGGCGGGGTTGTTGGCCGAGCGGATCAGCACCCGGTTGCCCGGCTTGACTCCGTAATTCTCGACCAGCGCGTGGGCCAGCCTGTTCGTCCAGTCGGATAGTTCCTTGTAGGTGCGGCGGCGGCCATTGCCGATGAGGGCGGTGTGGTCGCCGAGACCTTTTTCGACCAGCCTGTCGGTCAGTTCGACACCGGCGTTGAGGCGTTCGGGATAGTCGAAGCCGTCGAGCAGGATTTCAGGCCATTGCTCCGGCGGCGGCAGGTGATCGCGCGTGAACGTGTCGATATGCGCTGAAGGCCCAAGCATGTCGCCGCTCTCCCGTCTGCTGCCTGGCCAGTGCGCGACGCGCCTTGGCTGGCTGTGGTGGATCCTAAGGTCCTGCTCTGAGGAAGCTTCGTACTACCCATCGCACCTGCTGAGATGCGCCCAGAAAGGGTGAACATCTGCAGGTTCGGGCAGCACAGCAGACCTCCCATTGTCGGCTGTTCGTTGGGGCAGGATCGCACCAGTCGAAATTTGTTTCAAGCCTAAAATGTTTTTGCTCAGGGCATTGACGCATGGCATGGCGGTGGCCATTGCTAGCAAGTAGCGATGCCGTCTTGGGGAAGGGCGCAGATGTTCGAACGTCACATCGTCGATTGGGATGATGCCTATGCCAACGGTGCGAATATCGCCGGCAGTGATCGCTGGCCGGCCGCATGGGCGAAGCCGGCGCAAGCATTCCGTGATGCGCTGTCGGCGCAGGGCCGGGCACGGCTCGACATCGCCTATGGCGAAGGGCCGCGCAATCGGCTCGATCTTTTCATTCCTAGTGCCGCGCCCAAAGGGCTGGTGGCGATTATCCATGGCGGTTACTGGCTGGAGACCGACAAGAGTTTGTGGTCTCACCTTGCCAATGGCGCGGTCAGCAACGGTTTTGCCGTTGCGATGCCGTCCTACACGCTGTGCCCGGACATACGCATCGCCGGCATCGTCAGGGAGATTGGGGCGGCAATCGGCGAGGCAGCGGCAATGGTCGACGGACCGCTGATGCTGACCGGACATTCGGCCGGCGGCCATCTCGCCACCCGGATGGTGACGACAACCACGCCGTTGGCTGCCGATGTGGCGCGGCGCATACGCCACGTCGTTTCGATTTCAGGCTTGCATGACCTGCGTCCGATCATGCGCACCGGCATGAACAAGGAACTGGCAATCGACGAAGAGGAGGCGCTGGCTGAAAGCCCGGCGCTGCTGCGCCCGATAAATGGCGCCCGCATCACCTGTTGGGCCGGTGGCGGCGAGCGCGCCGAATTCCTGCGCCAGAATGCGCTGCTTGCCAACATCTGGACCGGCCTCGGCGCCACCACCAGCGTCGTGGTCGAGCCCGACCGGCATCATTACAGCATTGTCGACGGCCTTGCCGACCCGGCGCATCCGCTGACGCAGAGCTTGATCTCGAACTAGAGCCGGGATCACTTTCTCGTCTGTTATGAGTGGCTTGTCTGGGATTCCTCAGCGCAGCATCAAAACGCTGCAAGCCTCGCCAGCAGCTGCTGCAGGGGCAAACGGCGCCCGCACGATCAGCCCGTTGGCGTCGGCCAGCATTCTCAGCATCGAGGAATCCTGGATACCGAACGGCGTCGCCACCGGTACGCCGTCATCTTCCCTGACCACGGCTCGGACATAGTCCTGGCGCAAATCATTGGCCGGCATTGCGGCGCCCAATCGCGCTTGGCGAACGTCCTGGCGATGATTGCGGCCGCCGAGCCGCGCCAGCAGCGGCTTCAGGAACAACTGCGAGCAGACCAGGCTTGCCACCGGATTGCCGGGCAGGCCGATGCACCTGATGTCGCCGAGGCGGCCGAACATCAGGGGCTTGCCGGGGCGCATGGCGATCTTCCAGAAGCCGAGCGTCATGCCTTCGCCGGTCAGCACGTCGTGGATCAGGTCGTGATCGCCGACCGAGGCGCCACCAAGCGTCACGATGACATCCGCACCGGCCGCGACCGCTTGTCTGATCAGGGCAGCGATAGCCTCTTTGCGATCGGCGGCAATGCCGAGATCGAGCGCGCGGGCGCCGACCGAGTGTGCGGTGGCAGCGACGCCATAGGCATTGGACGAGATGATCTGGTCCGGGCCGAGATCACTGCCCGGCGGCAGCAATTCGTCGCCGGTGGCGATAATGGCGACCAGCGGCCGTTTCACCACGCTGACCCGGGGATGGTTGGCCGATGCAGCCAGCGACAGTGCCGCCGGGTCGAGCAAGCGGCCTTTCTCCAGCAGCATGTCGCCTGTTGAAAAATCGAGGCCGATGCGGCGGATATTGCGCCATTGCGCTGTCGGCTCGATCACTTCGATATCGCCGCCGCCGAGGTCGCGGACATTCTCCTGGATGACGATGGTGTCGGCGCCTTCGGGCAGCGGCGCGCCGGTGAAGATGCGCACGGCCTGCGTCTGGCCGACCGTGCCGTCGAAGCCACGTCCAGCCGGCGCTATGCCGATCACCGACAGCCTGGATGGGACCGACGTGACGTCGGCGGCGCGCGCCGCATAGCCGTCCATGGCGGAAGCATTGAAAGGCGGCTGGGTGCGAAGAGCAACGACCGGTTCCGCCAGAACACGATCCACCGCCTCGAACAGAGGAACGCTTTCGCCGGCTAGAGGTGCCGCACCATCGAGCAGGCGTTCAAGCGCCTCCGCGATAGGAACCAGCGCCATCAGGCGCTCGCCTTGTAGTCACCCGACTTGCCACCCGTCTTTTCGACCAGGCGGATGCCGGTGATGACCATGGCGCGGTCGACTGCTTTCGCCATGTCGTAGATGGTCAGGCAGGCTACCGAAGCGGCGGTCAGCGCTTCCATCTCGACACCCGTCTTGCCGGTGACGCGCGCCAGCGCGGTGACCTTCAGGCCCGGCAAAGCATGGTCGGGCTCGATGTCGACGGAAACCTTGGTCAAAAGCAGCGGGTGGCAGAGCGGGATTAGTTCATGCGTCTTCTTCGCCGCCATGATACCAGCGATGCGCGCGGTGCCGAGCACATCGCCCTTCTTGGCGTTGCCGGCGAGGATCATCTTCAGCGTCTCGGGCTGCATCGCGACAAAGCCTTCGGCGATCGCCGTGCGCGTTGTTTCTTCCTTGTCGCCGACATCGACCATGTTGGCCTCGCCCTGCGCGCCGAGATGGGTAAGGCCTGATACCATCGTCAGATAGCCTCGGCCAAAGCCTTGCCTGTCAGAAGCAGGCGCGTCGCCGCGGTGACGTCCTGTTGCCGCATCAGGCTCTCGCCGACAAGAAAAGTGCCGATGTCGCTCTTTTGCAGCCTGAGGCAGTCGTCATGCGAGAAAATACCGCTCTCGCTGACCAGCAAGCGGTCGGCCGGCACCATTGTCGCCAGCCGCATGGAAGTGTCGAGGCTGGTCTCGAATGTACGCAGATTGCGGTTGTTGATGCCGATCAGTCGCGACGACAATTTTAGCGCGCGCTGCGTCTCGGTCTCGTCATGCACTTCGACCAGTGCATCCATGCCGAGTTCGAACGCCGTCGCCTCGAGTTCGCTCGCCAGGGCGTCGTCGACGCTGGCCATGATGATCAGGATGGCATCCGCGCCCCAGGCGCGGGCTTCGTAGACCTGATACGGATCGAACAGGAAATCCTTGCGCAGCGCCGGCAGCGCGACGGCGGCTCGCGCCCGGGTGAGAAATTCAGGCGCACCTTGGAAGGACGGTGCATCGGTCAGCACCGAAAGACAGGCAGCACCACCCTTGGCATAGGCCTGCGCCAGAGCCGGTGGATCGAAATCGGCACGGATCAGACCCTTGGAGGGGCTCGCTTTCTTGATCTCGGCGATCAGCGCGAAGGCGCCGGATTTGCGCTTCGCTTCCAGTGCGGCAAGAAAACCGCGCGGTGCGTCGGCATCTTTTGCCCGGACCTTGATTTCGGCCAACGGCACGCGTGCCTTTGCCGCCGCGATCTCGTCGCGCTTGTAGGCCTCGATCTTGCGAAGAATGTCAGACACGCTCTATCCGTTATCCGTTCGAAATCTCGACCAGCCTGTCGAGCACTTGCAGGGCACGGCCGCTATCGATGGCTTGCGCCGCCGCCGCGATGCCGTCGCCAAGCGTCGTCGCCTTGCCGGCCACAACCAGTCCGGCACCGGCGTTCATCAGCACGGTGTCGCGATAGGCGCCGGCGCCGCCGCCCAGCATATCGCGCAAGGCCTTGGCGTTGTAGTCCGCATCGCCGCCGCGCAACTCATCCTTGCTATGGCGCGCCAGCCCAACCGCTTCAGGGGTCAGCGTGAAGCTGCGGATTTCGCCGCCGATCAGTTCGGCGACCTGCGTCTCGCCGGTGGTGGTGATCTCGTCATAGCCGTCGCCATGGGCGACCCAGACATGCTCGGCACCCAGCGCCTTCAGTGTCTCGGCAACCGGCAGGATCCATTCCGGCAGGAACACACCGACCAGCTGCCGCTTGACGCCGGCCGGATTGGAGAGCGGCCCGAGCAGGTTGAATATGGTGCGGGTGCCGAGTTCGACGCGGGTCGGGCCGACATGCTTCATCGCAGGATGATGCGCGGGCGCGAACATGAAGCCAACGCCTGCCTCGTGGATGCAACGGCTAATGAAATCGGGCGAGATGTCGATCTTGACCCCGAGCGCCACCAGCACATCGGCTGCCCCTGTCAGCGACGACAGGCCGCGATTGCCGTGTTTGGCAACCGGCACGCCGCTGCCGGCAACGACGAAGGCCGATGCCGTCGAAATGTTGACGCTGTGAGAATTGTCGCCGCCGGTACCGACGATGTCGACGGCATCGGTGGGCGCGTCGACGTGCAGCATCTTGGCCCGCATGGTTGCGACGGCGCCGGAAATCTCGCTCACCGTCTCGCCGCGCACGCGCAGCGCCATCAGGAAGCCGCCGATCTGGCCGGGGGTCGCATCACCCGACATGATGATGTCGAAAGCCTCGCGCGCTTCCTCAAAGGAAAGCGCGCTACCGGTCGCGATCTTGGCGATATGGGTTTTCAGCGCGCTCATCTTGTCGAGGCTTGGGCGACGGCGGCCTGGTCGATGCGAACGTCGTACTGTGTCTGCAACTGTGCCACCAATTGGTCGAGCAGATCATCCGACATGCCGGAGGTGAAGGATTTCTGTGCGTCATCCGGCACCGAGCTGGCATCGGCTCCGGCGGGCTCGAACACTTCGGCGACCTTGTACAGGATCTGCCCGTCGCCGGTGGGCGAGGGGATCAGGCCGGTGCCGCCTTCGCCAACGCCGAACATCGCTGCCGCACCCTCCTTACCGAAGTCGACGTCGTCAGCCTCACGCTTGACACCGCGCTTGGTCTGCTTTTCGAGCTTCAGTTCGCTGGCGATGACATCGAGCGTTGCGCCGGCCTTGAGCCGCTTTTCCAGCTCGTCAGCCTTGGCGGCCAGCCGCTTGCTTATTTCCGCCGCGGTCCAGTCGGTGACGGCTTTCTGACGAACCTCATCCAGCGTGCGGTCGCGAGCCGGCGTGATGGACGCCACCTCATAGAAGACGAAGCCGTTGTCGGCTGTGGTCAAGGCATCGTTTTCCGTGTTGGGTTCGGCGTCGAAGACCGCTTTGATCAGCTCCGGCGATTGCGGCAGGTCCTTGACGATGCTTGCATCTGGCCGCAGCCCACTGCGATCGATGGCGTCGATGGTGACGATCTTCAGCTTCAGCTTGGCCGCGGCCTCTGCCAGCGAACTGCCGGCGGCGCGGGTGTCATCGTAATTGTCGCGCACGTCCAGAAGGATGCGGCTTGCCTCGCCCAGCGCCAGATCCTTGCGGATCTGATCGGACACCTCGGCCAGTGGCTTCACCACCTCGGGCTTGATCTCGGTGACGCGCAGCAGCACCGGACCGAAGGCGCCTTGCACGACCTGGCTGACTTCATTGGCATTGAGCGAAAAGGCCGCGTCGGCGACCGCCTTGTCGGCGATCTTGTCCTTGGCAAGCGTGCCGAGCAGCGTGTCTGCCGGCGTCTTGCCTTCCGCCGTGACCAGCTTGTCGAAAGTAGCGCCGGCCTTGAGCGAATCGAGTGCGGCCTTGGCCGCATCCGGCGTCTTGAATACAAGCTGCTCGACGGTGCGCAGTTCCGGCGTGGTGTAACGCGCCTTGTTCTTGTTGTAGTCGTCGCTGACCTGGCTGTCGGTGACGGCGGTCGTGTCCATGATGTCGACGGGTTCGAGGCGGACATAGGAGAATTTGCGGTATTCGGGTGCCGCATATGTCTTCTTGTTGGCTTCGAAATAGGCCAAGAGCACGCTATCGGACGGTGCCGCGATCGGCTCGACCAGTGCCTTGGGCAGCGTCAAATAGTCGATGGTGCGGTCTTCGCCGCGATAGAGTGCAACAGCCTTGAAGAAAGTGTCCGGAGCCTTGAGGCCATCCGAGACAGCCTCGACGATCTGCTGGCGCACCGCCACCTGGGCACGGTTCTTCAGATAGTCCTCGGGCCGCATGCCAATCTGCTGCAGCATGTATTCGAATGTTCTGCGGTCGAACTGGCCGCCCGGGCCCTTGAATGCCGGGTCTTCGCGCGTCAACTCGGCCAACCGGTCCTTGGAAAGTCCGAGGCCCAGCTTGCGGGCCTGTTCGTCGAGAACGGCGCCCGAGACGAGTTGCGCCAGCACCTGGTTGTCGACACCGAGTGCCTTTGCCTGTTCGTGGCTGAGACGCTGGCCGAACTGCTGCGACATGACAGCGAGTTGGCGATCATAGGCGAGACGGTATTCGTTGATCGACACTTTGGTGCCGCCGGCGGCAATGACCGAATCATGGCCGGCCAAACCGCCCATCAGCCGTCCGGAAACGCCCCAGACCAAAAAGCTGAGCACCAGCAGCACCAACAGCCCTTTCGCGACCCAGGTGCCTGCCGCGCTTCTCAATATACCAAGCATTTTTACTTCCGATTTATGCGCATTTTCGCATGCGCCGAGTCTGAAACAAGCGCAATAGCGCCCTTCCGGCCCACTGTCGATTGCTTTGTGGCCTGATTTTGGTAGTGAGGTCCAGAGCCCCGATATCATCCGGAGAAGCAAACCCATGACGCCAGGAATTCGCCCGCTCGTCGCCGGCAACTGGAAAATGAACGGCACCAGCGCCTCCCTCAACGAGCTCCGGATGATCGGCAACGGCTTCATGAGCGGACTTGATGCGGAGACCGAAGCGTTGGTTTGCGTTCCCGCGACCCTGCTTGCCCACGCCGCGGAGATCCTGTCACGCACGCCGGTGCATGCCGGCGGTGAGGATTGCCATACCAAGGAGAGCGGCGCCTACACCGGCTGCATCTCGGCGGAAATGCTCAGGGATGCCGGTGCGAGCCATGTCATCGTCGGCCATTCCGAATGCCGCGAGCAACGCGGCGAGGATGACGCCACTGTCCAGGCCAAGGCATCCGCCGCATGGCGTGCCGGGCTTGTTGCCATCATTTGCGTCGGCGAAACGCATGAACAGCGTGAAGCGGGCGCCACGCTGGATGTGCTGTCGCGGCAGGTCGATGGTTCGGTCCCGCCAAGCGCCACCCCGTCCAACACCATCATTGCCTATGAGCCGGTATGGGCGATCGGCACCGGCCTGACGCCGACAGCCGGCGATGTGGCGGCAGCACATGCACATATCCGCGAAAAGCTGTCGGAAAAGCTCGGCGGCGTCGCGGCGAAGATGCGCATTCTCTATGGCGGCTCGGTCAAGCCTTCCAACGCGGTCGAATTGCTCGGCGTCAGGAATGTCGACGGGGCGCTGGTCGGCGGCGCCAGCCTGAAAGCGGCGGATTTCCTAGCTATTGCCGAGGCCTATCGCAATATTGCTTGAAGACATTCGCCACGCCGGACAGGGCTTCCGGTGCCTGAAATCGTTGCAAAGGACGGGTTGCTTCCCATATTCCGGCCACGGGCTTGGAAATGCCGTCAAAGCATTGTATTGAGCCGCCTCCAATTCACCGGTCGTGTCCGCGGCCGGGCAAGGCCTTGCCAGGATAAACTATGGAAACCGTACTGATCGTCATCCATCTCATGGTTGTGCTCGCCCTTGTCGGCGTGGTGCTGCTGCAGCGCTCCGAAGGCGGCGGCCTCGGCATCGGTGGCGGCTCCGGCTTCATGACCGCGCGTGGCGCTGCCAATGCGCTGACGCGTGCGACGGCGATCCTGGCGGCCGCCTTCTTCGCCACCTCCTTGACCCTGTCGATCGTCGCCCGCTACGGCGAGAAGCCGATCGACATCCTCGACCGCGTGCCGGCGACATCGGACGGTGCAGGCAAAGGCGTGCTCAACCAATTGCCCGGCACGACCACCCCGGCGCCCGCCGGCACCACCACGCCGACGCCGCCGTCAGGCAACGATGCCGCGGCTCCGGCGACCGCGCCGGCCACGGCGCCTGCCGCCGGTTCGACGCCGCCGGCAACCAATGGCGCCGCTCCCGCCGCGCCGGCGGCCCCGCAGGTTCCAAACCAGTAGTCTTCGGCGGCTGAAGCCGCGATCTGTGCTCGTTTGAACACAGTCGCGGCAAATGCAGCGAGATCACAAAGATTCGACTGGGTGAGGTACGACCTCACGCTTGAGGCCCCCGCGCTTATTCGACTATAGATTGCGCGCGGCACTTCCGGCGCCCTTGGGGGGCGCTGGGCGACGCCGTGGGCAACAAGCATAGAACGATCGGATCTTCGCCATGCAGCTTCGCAGCTTCATTTTCCTGGGACTTTGTGCCGCAATCGGCATCAGTTCCCCCGCTTTCGCTGGCGTTCCAGCCAATATGGCCGCACAGCCTTCGGTTGAAACAACCTCCGCCATCAACGTCGCCGTCAAAAGTGACGCGTCGCAATTGAAGCTTCTCAAGAAGAAGAAAAACCCGACGCCCGACGACCTCGCCCAGATCAAGAAGATCGAGGCCAAGATCGTTGCCGACAAGGAGGCCGCCAAAGCCAAGGCGCTCGAAGCCAGGAAACTGGCGATGCGCGAGGCGGCCAAGGCCAAGGCCGACGCTGAACGGCAGGCGTTCCTTGCCAAGAAGGGCAAGAGCGCGCCGGCAACCGAGGTGGCCGATGCCAAGCCGGCCAAGAAGCAGGTTGCCAAGATCATCGAGCCTATCGAACCGATCGCGCCGATCCAATCGGCAGAGCCGCTTCCGGCAGAGGCGATGAACGTCGCCTTGACCGGCAACAATGGCGAGCTGCGCAGCGAGGTCATCGGCCAGAAGCAGCCGAGCAACGGTGGTCTGTTCGCCGGTCTCTTCGGCGGGACCTCGTCCGGGTCTTCGATAAGCTATCTCCCTGAGACACGGGCTCTCGACCAGGTGCTCGCCAAGAGGGAAGCCAAGAAGCAGTTCAAGGTGAAGCCGGAATTCGTGCCGCAGGACGTGGAATTCAGCGGTTACGATGCGGGCACCATCGTCATCGACACCAGCGCGCGGCGCCTCTACCTCGTCGAATCGTCCTCCACCGCCCGCCGCTACGCCATTGCGGTTGGCCGCGAGGGTCTGCAGTACAAGGGTACGGTTGCGGTCGGCGACAAGCAGGAATGGCCGCGCTGGATCCCGACGCTGGACATGCAGAAGCGTGAGCCGAAGCATTACGGCCAGTACAAGGACGGCATGCCCGGCGGTGGCCAGAACCCGCTCGGCGCCCGCGCCATCTACCTCTATGACGGCAAGAAGGACACGCATCTGCGTATCCACGGCACAATCGCGCCGCAGTCGATCGGAACCAGCGCCTCGAATGGCTGCTTCCGCATGATCAACGAGCACGTCATGGACCTCTACAGCCGCGTCAGGGTTGGCACCAAGGTCGTTATCATCTGACGTTTTCGTCATCCTGCCGAAAGGGCCGGCTCAGCCGGCCCTTTTGTTTTGCCCTGTTCACGATCCGAGCGCCTTCTTGGGAAAAAACCTTCGCGGTGGTTTTTTCTCTGGCGGAATCAATCCGGCCGCGTTAAGCGATGACTCCCATGGCGCGATATGTATTCATCACAGGCGGCGTGGTTTCCTCACTTGGAAAAGGCATAGCCGCAGCGGCCCTTGGGGCTCTCCTGCAGGCGCGAGGCTATCGCGCACGCATCAAAAAACTCGACCCCTACCTCAATGTCGATCCGGGCACGATGTCGCCGTACCAGCATGGCGAGGTTTTCGTCACTGATGATGGCGCGGAAACCGATCTCGATCTTGGCCATTACGAGCGCTTCACCGGCCGCTCCGCCAATCAGCAGGACAACATCACCACCGGCCGCATCTACAAGAACATCATCGAGCGTGAGCGGCGCGGCGATTATCTCGGCGCAACCGTGCAGGTCATTCCGCACGTCACCGACGAGATCAAGAATTTCGTCCTCAACGGCAATGACGACTATGATTTCGTGCTTTGCGAGATCGGCGGCACGGTCGGCGACATCGAGGCGATGCCGTTCCTGGAAGCGATACGCCAGCTCGGCAACGACCTGCCGCGCAACAACGCCGTCTACGTGCATCTGACGCTGATGCCCTACATCCCGACGGCCGGCGAGCTGAAGACCAAGCCGACCCAGCATTCGGTCAAGGAACTGCGCGGCATCGGCATCGCGCCCGACATCCTGCTGGTCCGTGCCGACCGCGCCATTCCCAAGGAAGAGCGCAGAAAACTGTCGCTGTTTTGCAATGTGCGCGAAAGTGCCGTGATCCAGGCGCTCGACGTGCCGCATATCTACGATGTGCCGATGGCATACCATAGGGAAGGGCTCGACTCGGAAGTGCTGGCCGCCTTCGGCATCGATCCGGCGCCGAAGCCGCGCATGGAGCCCTGGCAGGCGGTGTCCAACCGCATCCACAACCCGGAAGGCGAAGTGACCATCGCCGTGGTCGGCAAATATACCGGCCTCAAGGATGCCTACAAATCGCTGATCGAGGCGCTGTCGCATGGCGGCCTGGCCAACCACGTCAAGGTCAAGCTCGACTGGATCGAATCGGAGATCTTCGAAAAGGAGGATCCGACGCCATGGCTGGAAAAGGTGCATGGCATCCTGGTTCCCGGCGGCTTTGGCGAGCGCGGTGCCGAAGGCAAGATACTGGCGGCGAAGTTCGCGCGCGAGCGCAAGGTGCCGTATTTCGGCATCTGCTTCGGCATGCAGATGGCCTGCATCGAGGCGGCGCGGTCGCTGGCCGGCGTCGAACATGCGTCTTCGACCGAGTTTGGTCCGACCGAGGAACCGGTCGTCGGCCTGATGACCGAATGGCTGAAAGGCAACATGCTGGAGAAGCGCCGGGAAACCGGCGATCTCGGCGGCACGATGCGGCTCGGCGCCTATCAGGCCGAACTCGCCAAGGGCTCCAAGATCGCCGAGATTTACGGCGACACACAGATTTTCGAGCGCCATCGCCACCGCTACGAGGTCAATGTCGACTACAAGGAGCGGCTCGAAGATTGCGGCCTGGTGTTTGCCGGCATGTCGCCCGACGGCGTGCTGCCGGAGACGGTCGAGTATCCGGACCACCCCTGGTTCATCGGCGTGCAATATCATCCGGAACTGAAAAGCCGGCCGCTCGACCCGCATCCGCTGTTCGCCAGTTTCATCGAGGCGGCGGTGGAGCAGAGCCGGTTGGTGTAGCGATCAGGTCGGGCGGCAATGCAGACCTATGTCGCGCTGCTTTACAGCATCATCCTGGGCGAGGGCCGCCGGGTCGTCATGGCCGACCTCAAGGCCATGGCCGAAGAGCTCGGGCTGAACAACCCGCGCACGCTGGTGTCGACGGGCAATCTGGTCTTCGAGGCACCGGCAACTGATATCGCCGACCTGGAACAGCGGCTGGAAGCAGCCTTCGAAAAAACCTTCGGCCGCCATGTCGATATCATCGTGCGCGGTGCCGAGGACTGGCTGAAGCTTGCCGCCGGCAATCCGTTTCCAGATGAATCGAATGCGACCGCGGATCAGGTGGCGGTGCGCGTGATGCGCCGGCCGGTGCCGGACGAAGCCGTCACGGCGCTCGGCTCCTATGTCGGCAAAGACGAAAAGATGCACGCCGTCGCTGGCAATATCTGGATTGTCTTCTCGCGCGCCGCACCCAGTTCACGGCTTCTGACCGCAGCGAGCCACAAGCGTCTGGGCGTCGGTACCTCACGCAACTGGAACACGGTGCGAAAACTGGCCGAGATGGTGGGCAGTAGGCAGTAGGGAAGCGGTTCTCTACTCCCTCACACCTACTGCCTACTGCCTCATTTTCAAGCCTTTGCCGTCTTCGCTCCGGCGCCAAGGGCGGCGGTGCGCAGCACGTAGTAGATGATGCCGGCGATCGCCACGCCGAAGAACCAGCCATAGACGCCCCACCAGGACGGCAGCCAGTTGGTGAAGTTGGGCAGGATCGACGAGAAGATGGCGCCGATGCCGGCGGCGATAAAGGCATTGACGTGCCAGCCGCCCTGGAAACGGAACTCGCCGTCTTCGCGGTAAAGCGCCTCGACGTCGACCTCACCCTTCCGGATCAGGTAGTAGTCGACCATCATCACCCCGAAGATCGGCCCCATCGTCGCGCCGATGATGTTGACGAAGGAAGCGGCACTGCCTTCCCATGGCGCGAAGGGATAGAGCAGCAGGGCAATGACGGCCGCGATATAGCCGCCCTTCTTGAAGTCGATCTGCCTGGGGAAGACGTTGGAGAAGTCGAAGGCCGGCGAGACGAAATTGGCGACCACGTTGATGCCCAGGGTCGCAACTGCAAAGGTCAGGGCCGCGAGCGCCGCCAGGAACCAGCTGTCGAATTTCGCCGAGATCTGGTCGGGATGCAGCAGCACTTCGCCATAGACGTCAAAGGCGGCAATGGTGGTGACGCCGGCGACCAGCGAGAACAGGATGAGGTTGATCGGCAGACCCCAGATGTTGCCCTTGCGCAGCGATGCCTTGTCCGGCGCGTAACGGGCGAAATCGCAGAAGTTGAGATAGAGCGCCGAGAAATAGGTGACCCAGATTGCTGCCACCGCAAACAGCGAAGTCCACGAGCCGGGCGTGCCGGGCACGCCCGCGTCCTTCGTCTTGTCCAGCAACACGTCCATCGGGATGTCGCTGGTGAAGGCAAATCTCCCGGATTTGACGCAGAGATAGATCGCCAGGATCAGCATCATCACCCACACCGCGGGGCCGGCCCAGTCCTGGAAGCGGCGCACGGTTTCCATACCGTTCTGGATGATCAGCAGTTGCAGCGCCCAGATAACCACGAAGCAGATCACCTCCAGGCCGGTATGGCCGAGGAAATGCGTGCTGGCGTTGAAATCGGCGAACCATTGCGTGCGGATCAACAGCGCCACGATAGCGCCGGAGGCGGCAGCCGTCTGCGCGCCGTACCAGAAGCAGGCGACGATGGCGCGCACCAGTGCCGGTATGTTGGCGCCCCAGATGCCGAAAGAGGCGCGGGCAAGCACGGGGTAGGGCACGCCCGTCTTCACGCCGGCATAGCCGACCATGTTCATCAGCGCGTAGATGATCAGCGATCCGATGCCTATGGCGATGATGAAATTGACAAAGCCGCCGCAGAACAGGAACAGACTGGCGGCGAGATAGTAGCCCCAGAGGCTGTGAACGTCCGACGTCCAGACGTTGAAGATCGAGAATGGTCCCCAGTTTCGAACTTTGGCTGGAGCCAGATCCTCGTTATAGAGATCAGGTGAAGCACCCTGTATTGTCATTGCAATGGTCCCCTTTTGCAGCACGCGCCCTCACGCGTTGGCCGCGTGCAGGTTAAGCCTGCCGCAGGGGAACCGACAAGCAACCTATTTGCCGGCTTTGGCCTTAAAGATATTCAATGAGAACTGCGATTATCGATGCACGGCGATGGTGGGTCATCGCTGAGCCCGGCACGGATGATTCGAAGTTCGACGCCGGGATTCCAATCTGAAGCGGTAGGGCCATCTAGGTGATGGCCATAAGCTGCTTGTGATCCGCGACTTCGGCGAGCAGCCAATCCTGAAACAGGCCGGTGCCTGGTTTGTTGCCGATGCTGCGACGCTGATGCAGGTAAATGCCGGCCGGATAGGTGTGGCGGGCACGGAACGGGGCGACCAGTTTGCCTTGCTGCAGAAAATCTTGCGCCATCATCGTGTCCGCGAGCGCTATTCCCGCGCCATTGATCGCTTCGCGCATGATCAAGGTGCAATCATCCAGTGTTGTGCTGGATTTTGGCGTCGTTTCCAGAACGCCTTCCTGCTCCAGCCAACGCTTCCATCTCATGGTTTCGCATTCATGGATCAGATGATGGTTGACCAGATCGGCCGGCGATCGCAGCGGCACAGGCCCCTCCAAAAGCGAAGGCGCACAGACCGGCGTCAAAAGCAGCGGGATCAGCAGCGTCAAAGCCGGGCCGGCCTTGTAGACGAACTCGTCGACAATGGCCAAATCGAAGTTGGCGCGCTTGCCTGAAGTGGAAATCTCCAGATCCACCGACGGATGCAACCGGCGAAAGTTCGGCAACCGATCCGCCAGCCAAAGGTTCAGAACGGTGGGCACGCACAAGACCCGCACACGTTGGATCTTGCCGTGGCGCGACCCCTCGGAGAGGCTGACGTCATCGGTGGCGCGCCAGATGGCTTCGAACGCCTCCGAGAGGCTGCGCGCATAGTAGGAGCCCCTGATGGTTGGGGTTATCTGGCGAAAACCGCGTTCGAACAGGTCCTGGCCAAGATTTCGTTCAAGCGCGCGGATGTGGCGGCTGACAGCCGAGGGTGTCAGATGCAGTTCTTCCGCCGCGTCCTTGACGCTGCCGAGGCGAGCGGCGGCCTCGAAAGCGCGCATGCCATTGAGTGAGGGAAGGGCCATTGGCCGATCATGAATTGTCAGTTGAGTTTTTGTCAATCGACATGGGCAGAATTCGCGTTTGATCGCCTGCCCCGTTAGGGGATACCCAGAAGACAAGAGCAATTAAGTCGTCTCAAGAAAGCGACTGTTTGGGGACCGGCATTATACCACGAACGGCGGAGACCGGCTTGACCAGTCTCCACCGGGGCGAGCGAAGCGTTGCTCGCTACCGGCTGGTGTTGCCGCAATTGGAGAGAGCGCCAGCCTATGCCTCAATCGCCAGCGCCGGTTTTCGAGACCGCGGACGAGATTTCCGCCGAAGCCTCTGTCGTCGTGATTTTGCAAACTGCCCACACGGGCTTTGGCCCGCGGGCAGTCGCCCTGGATGCCGAGATGAGCGGGATTCTCTCTCGCGCCTGCTCCGACCCGGCCGCCTTGGCCGAATCCGGCACCTGCATCGATCTTATTGCTCCTCAGGCCGTGTCGACCAAGCGCGTGGTCGTCCTGGCCTTGGGCAAAGCTGAAACGGTAACCGCCCTGTCGTTGGCACGCGCCGGCGGTCTGCTTGCCGCGCATCTGGAGGGCAAGGGAGAATGCGCGGCCACGCTGGTCCTGGACCCCATCGCCGGCGTTGACCTGCCCGGAGCCGAAATCCTGGCGCGTGTCGCGCTCGGCATGCGGCTGCGCCGCTATCGTTTCGACATGCGCAACCGGCGGCAAGGGGCGGGAGCGGATCGAACCTTGCGGGTGAAACTGGTCGGGGCCCGCGGCCCGGATCTGACCGCGGCGCTGGCGCGGATCAATGCCATCGCCGACGGTGTCGAATATGCGCGGACCCTGGTCAACCTGCCGCCGAACCATCTCCATCCCGACAATTTCCATGATCATCTGGAGCCGCTGCGTGAAGCCGGAATCGACATCGAAATGCTCGATGCCGCGCAACTGAAGGAGCTCGGCATGAACGCGCTTCTTGCTGTTGGATCGGGCTCGGCGCGCCCGCCGCGGGTCGCTGTCCTGCGCTACCGGGGCAAGGGTGCTCCCGCCCAACCACTCGCTTTCGTCGGCAAGGGCGTCTGCTTCGATTCGGGAGGCCTCTGCATCAAGGGCGGAGCGCAGATGTTCGACATGAAGGCCGACATGGGCGGAGCGGCCGCTGTGGTCGGCCTGCTGATCGCGCTCGCCCGGCAAGGCAGCCCAGTACACGTTGTCGGTGTTCTCGGCATCGCCGAGAACATGCCATCCGGCACCGCGCTCAAACCGCGCGACATCATCACGACGGCGTCCGGACAGACCGTGGAAGTGTTCGACACGGATGCGGAAGGACGCCTGCTTCTGGCCGACTGCCTCCACTATGCAGCCACGCGCTTCAACCCTTCGGTGATCGTCGATCTGGCGACGCTGACCTATTCGGTGACGCGTGGCCTGGGCTCGATATTCGCCGGCCTGTTCAGCACCGACGATGCCATCGCGTCACAGATGATCGCGGCCGGAGAAACGGTCGGCGAACGGTTCTGGCGGCTGCCGCTCGACCGGGCCTATGATGAGGGTCTGCAATCGCCGTTCGCGGACCTCAGGCATCATGCCAAGGACATGGAGGACGGCGACGCTCCCTATGCCGCGGCCTTCCTGCGCCATTTCACGGAAGATCGCCCCTGGGTGCATCTCGACATCGCCAGCAAGGAACTGACCGACACCGATCGGCCTCTCGGCAGGCAAGGTGCCACGGCATTTGGCGTGCAGATGCTGGAAGAGTGGGTGCAGGTCACCCGCAACATGAGTTAGGCCCCCGTCGTCACGGACAAATACAAGATGCCTTCAACCGCACTGGGAACTGGGATGTCATCTGAGATCATCGGCATGGAAGGACGGGGCGCTTTCGGTGCCTACGAGACCTGGTATCGGGTCAGTGGCGAACTCGGTGGCGAAAAGGCGCCGGTGGTGATCCTGCATGGCGGCCCGGGCGTCGCCCACAATTATGTCGATGCCTACAACCTTCTTGCGCGAAGGGATCGCGCCGTCATTCATTATGACCAGTTGGGCTGCGGCAATTCCACCTTGCTGCCTGAGAAAGGCGCCGATTTCTGGACACCTGGGCTGTTCATCGACGAGCTTGAAAACCTGATCGACCACCTCGGCATTCGGGCGGGCTTCCACGTGCTCGGCCAGAGCTGGGGCGGCATGCTGGGCGCCGAATATGCCGTGACGCGGCCGAAGGGTCTGAAATCGCTGACCATTGCCAACTCACCGGCGTCCATGAAGCTGTGGGTCGAAGAGGCCAACCGGTTGCGTGCGGATCTGCCCGCCGATGTGCAGGAGACTCTGACCTGGCACGAGCAGGCCGGCACGACGGACGATGCGGCGTACCAGGCGGCGACGATGGTGTTCTACGAGCGGCATGTCTGCCGGGTCGTGCCTTTCCCGCCCGAAGTCACGGAAAGTTTCGCCCAGGTCGTGCGCAATCCGACCGTCTATAATCTGATGAATGGGCCGAACGAGTTCCATGTCATCGGAACGCTGAAGAACTGGAGCATCGTCGAGCGCCTGCCGGCCATCGAGGTTCCCACATTGATCATCTCCGGACGTCACGACGAGGCCACGCCCGCGACCGTGCAGCCCTACAAGGACGGCATCAAGGGGTCTCGCTGGGAGATATTCGAGCATTCCAGCCACATGCCGCATGTCGAAGAGCAAGATGCGTGCATGCGGGTGGTGGGAGACTTCCTGGACCACAACGATAACTGAAAAAAGGGGAATCAAGACGTGAAGAAACTGCTTCTGGCGGCAACAGCCGCGGCATTGCTGGCCGGTACATGGCTGGCCCCGGCACAGGCCGAATATCTCAAGGAGCACCGGGGCGGCACCATCCGCCTGCTGGCCCGCTCCGCGGCCGGAACGCTCGATCCGCACATCAATTACACGGACCAGGGCTGGCAGATGTACCAGCCGATCTATGACGGCCTGGTGGCCTTCCGCAAGGCCGAGGGCATGGCCGGCTTCACCATCGTTCCCGATCTGGCCGAGGCGTTGCCGCAGGTCAGCAATGACGGCAAGACCTTCACCTTCAAGCTGCGCAAGGGCATCAAGTTCTCCAGCGGCCAGGATCTTGGCGTGAAGGACGTCGTCGCTTCCTTCCAGCGCATCTTCAAGGTTTCCGGACCCACCTCCGGCACGTTCTATGCCGGCATCGTCGGCGCCGACAAATGCCTGGCCGACACCAAGAGCTGCACGCTGGAGGGCGGCGTTGTCGGCGACGAGGCGGCCGGCACCATCACCATCAACATCACCAAGCCGGATGCAGAGCTGCTCTACAAGCTTGCCTTGCCCCATGCCGTGGTTCTGCCGGCGGATACGCCCGCGGAAGACATGGGTTCCAAGCCTATTCCCAGCACCGGCGCGTACACGATCTCCGCCTTCGATCCCAACAAGGGCATGACGGTTTCCCGCAACCCCAATTTCAAGCAGTGGAGCGAGGACGCGCAGCCGGACGGCTATCCGGATGTCGTCCAGTATGATTTCGGCCTGTCCGAGGAAGCAGCCGTCACGGCGATCCAGAACGGCGAAGCGGACTGGATGTTCGACGCGCTGCCGAGCGACCGCCTCGGCGAACTCGGCAGCAAATCCATGGACCAGTTGCACATCTCGCCGCTTTCGGCGTGGTGGTACGCGCCGCTGAACAACCGTCTCGCGCCCTTCGACAATGAAAAAGCGCGCCAGGCCGTTGCCTATGCGATCGACCGCAACACGCTGGTCAAGCTGTTCGGTGGCAAGGTGTTGGCCTCGCCGGTCTGCCAGGTCCTGCCTCCGGACTTCCCCGGCCATGAAGACTATTGCCCCTTCACCAAGAATCCGGGCGCCAAATGGTCGGCTCCCGACCTCGACAAGGCAAAGCAGCTCGTCGAGGACTCCGGCACCAAGGGCCAGAAGGTGACCATTATCGTCGAGGACACCGCCATTTCACGCTCCATCGGCGTCTATCTGCAGAGCGTGCTGACCAGCATCGGCTATGTCGCCGACGTCAAGCCGATCTCGTCGAACATCCAGTTCACCTACATCCAGAACACCAACAACAAGGTGCAGATGTCCGTCACCCAGTGGTACAAGGACTATCCTGCGGCCTCGGACTTCCTGAACATCCTGTTCAGCTGCGCCTCCTTCCGTGAAGGTTCGGACGCCTCGATCAACATCGCCGGCTTCTGCGACAAGGAAATCGACGCCAAGATGCAAAAGGCATTGGACCTCGGCGTCACCGATCAGAAAGCCGCCGACAAAATGTGGGCTGAAATCGACAGGCAGGTCACCGACAAGGCACCTGCCGTCGGCCTCTTCACGCCGAAGCGGCTCGACTTTGTCAGCAAACGTCTCGGCAATTTCAAGTTCAACCGGCAGTTCAACTGGATGATCACCCAATCCTGGGTACAGTAACGAACCGCGGAGGGGCACGTCGGTGTCGAACGTAGCTGTCGCCGCGCCGCGCAAGACGCGAGGGCCCTGGGCCGTCGCGTTTGCGAAGCTGGCAAGGGACAGGGCTGCCATGGCGTCGCTGGCCGTGTTCCTCCTCATCGTCCTTGCCTGCCTCAGTGCGCCTCTTTATGCGAAATGGGCAGGCGTGGATCCCTTCGCCTCGACGCTCGACGCCGTTATCCAGATCGACGGTGCCGACGTTCCGGTGATGGAACAATCGACGGAGGGGCTTGGGCTTGGCTACACACCGCTCGGCCCGACCTGGCGGCTGGGCAATTATTTCCTCGGCGCCGACAGCCAGGGCCGCGATGTCATGGCCAGGATGCTCTATGGCGGGCTGAGCTCGTTGTTGATCTCCGGAGCAGCCACTATCTTCACCCTGATCCTGGGCACGGCGGCGGGATTGATCGCCGGCTATTTCGGCGGCGTCACCGACACGGTGCTGTCGCGCTTCCTCGACATACTGTGGGCGTTCCCGATCTATCTGCTGGCGATTTCGCTCTCCATCGTCACCATCGCGCATGGCATCACGATCGGTCCGATCCAGATCGAGTCCGGCAGTCTGTGGCTGCCTGTCATCATCATCGGCATCGTCTACGTGCCCTATGTGGCCCGCCCAATCCGCGGGCAGGTTCTGGCACTGCGTAAAAGCGAGTTCGTGCTGGCCGCGATCAATCTGGGCGTGCCGGGGTGGCGCATCCTGTGGCGCGACATCCTGCCCAACGTCACCACCACGCTCATCGTCTTCGTGCCGCTGATGATGGCGCTGAACATGCTTACGGAATCGGCCCTTTCCTTCCTTTCGATCGGCGTGCAGCCACCCGCAGCGAGCTGGGGCACCATCATCCAGGACGGACAGGCGCTGCTTTACACCAGGCCATTGGTGGCGCTGGTGCCGGGGCTGGCGATCGCGGTTTCCGTCATGGCGCTCAATGTCTTCGGCGACGGCCTGCGCGACGCGCTCGACCCGCGCTCCAAGGTTCGGCTGGGGCGCGACTGATGATCTACGCAATCCTGCGCCGGTTCGGCCAGATGCTGTTCGTGATGTTCGGCATCTCGGTCATCGTCTTCCTGATTTTCTTCGCAACGCCGGGCGCCGACCCGGCGGCGCGGATCGCCGGCCGCAATGCATCGCCCGAAGTGCTGGAGGCGGTACGCCACAGCTTCGGCTTCGACCGGCCGCTCTACGTGCAATATGTGACGATGATGGAGAAGATCTTCGTCACAGGCGACCTGACCTCCTTCGTCAATCGTGGCTGGAAGGTGGTGCCGGCGGTCATGGATTCGATCCCGGTCACACTCTCGCTGGTGTTCGGAGCGGCGATCCTGTGGGTGGTCGTCTCCATCATCATCGGCATCGCCGCCGCCGCGACGCGCGGCAGCTGGCTGGACAAGCTGCTGATGGCGCTGGGGCTGCTCGGTATTTCGATGCCGGTGTACTGGCTGGGCGAAGTGATGAACCTGATCACCCAGAGCCGCTACCACGACAGCTGGGCGTTCTCCTGGGTGCCACCGCTCGGCTACAAGAATTTCTCCGACGATCCGAAGGGCTGGTTTCTGACCCTGGTCATTCCCTGGATCACACTGTCCATTCTCTATATCGGCATTTACGGGCGCGTGCTGCGCGCGGCAATCATCGAATCGCTGCAGGAAGACTATATCCGCACGGCCCGGGCCAAGGGGCTGTCGGAAACCCGCATCCTGCTGCGCCATGCCTTGCGCACGTCGCTCATCGCCTTCGTCACTCTGTTCGGCCTGGATTTCGGCGCGCTGGTGGGAGGCTCGGCCTTGCTCACAGAGGTGGTGTTCGGGCTGCACGGCATCGGCAAGCTCACTTATGACGCTCTGCAGAATCTCGATCTGCCGATGATCATGGCGACGGTGATGTATGCGTCCATGTTCGTGGTTATCGCCAATGCGGTCGTCGATTTCGTCTACATCCTTCTCGATCCGCGCCTGAGGACATCATGATACTGTCGGTGCGCGACCTCAGAGTTTCCTTCCGCACAAATGATGGCCTGGTGCGGGCCATCGATGGCGTTTCCTTCGACCTCGAGGAGAGCGAGATCCTCGGTGTCGTCGGTGAGTCCGGTTCCGGCAAGACCGTGTCGCTGCTGGCCGTCATGGGTCTCATCACCGATCCCAACGCCACCATCGAAGGGTCGATCCGCTACAAGGGCCGCGAACTCGTGGGACTGCCCGCACGCGAACTCAGGCGGCTACGCGGCAACGAGATCGCGATGATCTTCCAGGATCCGATGACCGCATTGACGCCTGTCTACACGATCGGCTGGCAGATCGCCGAACAGATCCGCGCGCATCGCAACATCAGCAAGTCCAAGGCGATGGAGCGCGTCGAGGAACTGCTGGCCGAGGTGAATTTTCCGAACCCGCACGAGGCGATGTCGCGCTACCCGCACCAACTGTCCGGAGGCATGCGTCAACGGGCGGTGATCGCAATGGCTTTGTCCTGCAATCCAGCGCTGCTGGTGGCTGACGAACCGACCACGGCGCTCGACGTCACCGTACAGGCCGGTATTCTCGATCTGGTGCGCAAGCTGCGCGCGACGCACAAGTCGGCGGTCGTCTTCATCACGCATGACATGGGCGTGGTCTCCGAACTCGCCGACCGGGTCATGGTCATGTATGCCGGCCGCGTGGTGGAGCGCGGCAGTCGCGCGGAGCTGTTTTCCGATCCGCGACACCCCTATACGCGCGCGCTGCTGGGTTCGATCCCGCCGCTGACCGGCGAAAAACCACGGCGCCTGCCGGCCATTCCCGGTTCGCCGCCATCATTGCTGCGACTGCCGCAGGGCTGTGCGTTCGGTCCGCGGTGTCCAGTTCACTACGAACCCTGCGAGGCCGGCAAGCCCGATCTCGGGAGCGGCACCCATGCCGCGGCATGCTTCAGGGTGGCACAGGCATGAGCGGACCGATGATCGACAAGAACCGCCCAATCCTCGAGACGCGTTCGCTGGGCAGGCGCTTTTCCATCGGCAGCCGCTTTTCTGCCGAGGGCAAGCGAACCGTCCATGCGGTCGACAATGTTTCCCTGACCGTGTGGCGCGGCGAGACGGTTGGGCTGGTCGGCGAATCCGGATGCGGCAAGTCCACGCTGGCGCGCTGTCTGGTGAGGCTCTACGACATATCGGACGGCGAGCTTCTGTTCGAAGGCAACGACATCACCTCGAAGTCGCTGTCTGAACTCAGGCCGCTGCGGCGGCGCCTGCAAATGGTTTTCCAGGATCCGTCGGCATCGCTCAATCCGCGCCGGCGCGTCGGCGACCTGGTGGCCGAGCCGCTGCGCATCCATGGCAGGCTCTCGTCGAGCGAGATCACCAAACGCGTGGCGGAACTGTTCGACCTTGTCGGCTTGCTGCCGGATCACGTCATGCGGTTTCCGCACGAATTTTCCGGCGGACAACGCCAGCGCGTCGGCATCGCGCGGGCTATTGCATTGAATCCGGACCTTGTGGTCCTGGACGAACCCGTCTCTGCGCTCGACGTGTCGGTGCAGGCGCAAATCGTCAACCTGCTCGCCGATCTGCAGGAGAAGCTCAACCTCACTTACATCTTCATCGCCCACGACCTGTCTGTGGTACGTCAGGTTTCAACCCGCATCGCGGTCATGTATCTCGGCTCGATCGTCGAAGAAGGGCCGGCGGAAGAAGTGTTTGCAGCACCAGCCCATCCCTATAGCCAGGCGCTGATCTCGGCGGTTCCCGTCGTGGAGACGACGCCCGGTGGGACGCGCAAGCGCATCATCCTCACCGGCGACGTACCGAGCCCGCTGAACCCTCCAACCGGCTGCCGTTTCCATCCCCGATGCCCGATCGCGGCGGAGCGCTGCCGTTCGGAGCGGCCGCAGTTACGGGAATACCGGCCCGGTCGCAAAGTCGCCTGCCACTTCCCCACGATGTAGGCGACACTCACCACCGCACGGGTGATCGCCTTCGCCTGACAGATTTCTAAAAAATTCCATTTTTGCCTGGAACCAACCGGCTATTGGCGCGTTTGGTGGGGTTCGATCGAGCGCATTGCGGTCGACCGGGAGGAAACGATGGATCAATTGCATTTCTTTTCGCCCGTGCGGATTTCGCGCGGGCAGGGACACCCTTTGGAAGAAATCGATAGTGTTGCCGAAGCCATGATGTTCTTGCGGAAATGGCCGACGGGACGGCGCGGTCCGGTTTATCAGTGCGCGCTGAATTGTTGCTCGGCCGCCTTGTCGGGCCAGATGTCGGCCGAGGAAGCAAGGAAAGCGTTCACCGGCTTTGCCCGCATCACGCGTCTTCTCGATGACGACATGGCGTTGCCGGTGCCCGGCGAAAGCAAGGCAAGCATACACGCGTTGCGGCGATAGGCTGTTGTCCTGACGGTCCCCACAAGGTCCCGCGCTGCAGCGGGCCGGGCTCTCGTTGTGCAATGCGCTCGGATGGCGCGTCGAAAGTTCGTCCTGTATGGCACACTTCACAGCGGACGGTCGTCGATCATGCTTACTTCAGTCACGAGCTTGCGGCGAAGCGCCATCGTGTAGTCGTCTGGCCCCTTCGGCGTCATGACGAAGGCCTGGGAACCGCCAATGACCGATTCTGCAAAATAGGATGCCAGAGGTTCGTCGGGACTCTCATCCTCCGTCGGGATGGCGATGGCATTGATCGTATATCCCTTGGCTATGGCGTTCGACCTGCTCGGTTGGACGGGAAGCCCGTCGTTGTTCTCGCCGTTGGAGGAGATATCGATGACTTTCTTGGCTGCCTTTCCCGGAAACTGGTCGAGCAGGAGACTGCCGATGTCGATAGCCGAGGAAACGGATGTTCCGCCTCGCCCTCTGCGGATGAAGCCGGTATCGCCTTTCCTGCTGATCACCGCAGCCGCCGCTTTGGCATCTTCCAGTCCGCAGATGCTTGTCCACGGCAGCACGATGCGCGCGTGTCCGGGGCTCGACCATTCAAAGTAGGCAATGCCGATGCAGCCAACGTAATTCCGGCTGATGGCGGCGATGATCTCTGGCGAGGTGAGTGCCGCGGCATGTCCCTCGCGTTGCATATCGGCGATCTTTGGATCGATTGACGACGAGAAATCGACCGCGAACACGATAGCGACGTCAACGTTCGCGGCATGGGCAGAGATCGCCCAAAACATCGAAGCTGCGACTATTCCTGTCACTCTCGAGATTGAACTGACCGGCGTCAGAATGCCCCAACCTTTCGTCCGTACCCGTTCACGAAAGGATAGGGGGCCGGCGTCCTGATGATATACACTGCCAAACATGTCATTCTCCATCTCGACATCCGGTCGTTTCAAAAAGCGAGCTCAACATGTGGAAATTTGGCGGGGCGCCTTGGCACCCACCCCGAACAGCAGCAGATCGGCCTTGGTCCACAAAAGATAACAGCCGAGCAAGGTCAGTGGCATGGCGAGTGCCGCGAAGGACCCGCCCGACCAGACCTCCGGCAGAGCTCGGCCGAGGGCGACGGTCGTCGCCAGCATTGCCGGCAACCGGCTGGCGAGCACCGCACTGCGGAACGGATCGGGCCAAGCGGCCGGCCACATCGGAATTGGCGTGCCGGGCCTGTGGAAGGTGCTGCCGAATTTGCCCAGGGCATGGAGCAGGCCAGAGGTCGCCGCAAGCAATGGATCGCCGAGCAGCAACAGGGCAATACCGAGTCCGATCGCACCCAGACCCGACAGGAAGTCGCCCAGACGGTTGAGGGTGGGATCGGGAGCATCCGGCCTTGCCCAGGCCCGGTGATAGGCCTCGCCGCCCCAGAAGAAGACCAGGGTGGTCAAGGTCAGCGCAACAGTGCCATGGCTGCCGGCGAAATATTCGATCACCGCCATGGTGACGCTGCTTCCCTCATGCAAGCCGACCGGCGCGGTAGCAATCTGGATCGCGAGACCGACAATGAGGCCGAGCGCGTTACCGCTGTTGTAATAGCCGCCCGGTCCCTTCATGCGGGCGCGAAGCGCCGAAACCAAATGTGCGATAGGAAGAAGGATCGTCCGCGCGTCCATCACTGCGCCCCCACGACAAGTCCTGCCGCCATCGGCAAGGCCACCGCCGCCTGGCTGATCGACGCCACTGGCCCCGTGTCGGGCGGCAGCCGGGGCCGGAATAGGTTTCGCATCACCGGCAAGGGTCATCACATTCCTCCACTGGACCTGAATTGTTGGGGTGACGATCGCCTGCCCAATTTGCGGCGGCAGCTGCAAAGGCAGGGGCCCCGTCGGAGGGTTGAACCGAAGCGGTTCGCAAGGACGTGCGTGCCTGCGGCGCTCGGTTCGACAGTGCCACGGACAGGATCGCACCCAGAATGATGGCGGCACCCAATGCGCTCGCGGACGAGCTCCGCTCGCCGAGAAAGATCGCCGCGCCCAGCGCCCCGAAAACGCTTTCTGCGCTGACGATCACGGCGGCGTGGCTGGCCGGCGTAAAGCGGAGGGCAACCGTCTGTATGCCGAAGGCAATCGCAGTGGAGAACACGCCGAGGATCGCCAGTTCCGGGCCGGCTGCGAATGCGGCGGCCAACGACAGATTGCCTTGCATTGCGCCGAGCGGCAGGGCGAAGGCTGCGGCGCCGAAGAACTGTGTCGCGGCTGCGGTGAACGGCCGCGCATGCACCTGCATGTGCCGGCCCAGCTCGACTGCCCAGAGCGCATAGCAGGCAGCCGAGAGGACAGCGGTGAGATCGCCACTGCTGAACCCGGCAATCCCATCCGACAACAGCAGTGCGCCAACAACGGTCAGCCCGGCGGCGACCGTGAGACTCGCTGTCGGACGCTCGCCTGCGAGAAACCAGGCGGCTAGCGGTGTCATTACCGTTGCCGTGCTGACCAGGAAGCTGGCATTGGTGACGGAGGCACTGATATAGCAAAGCTGCTGGAGCGTGATGGAGATGGCAAACAGCGCGCCCACCTTGGCCAAGCTGGAAAAATAGTCCGGCCCGAGCGAAAGCCGCCTCTCCATCAAGACAAAGGGCAGCACAAGCAGCCCGCCGATCAGGCAGCGCAGACCCACCGCACTCAGCGCGTCGAGATGCACAAGCACCATCTTTTGCGAGACATTGCCGAAGCCCCACAAAGCGGCTGCGAATAGCAGCAGCAAATTGGCTCTTGTCCTGGACACGCGTCCCCCTCGAACCAAGCCTTTCGTTGACTTGGTCACTTTAATTTAGCAAAGCCTAAACAGCCTGCCGTTACGGCAGCGCTTGAGCGCGAAGGCCGACTGTTGCGAAGCGTTAGTTTTGAGTTAGGATTTCGTCAGGCTGGGATAGCAAATGCAAAGTGAGGACAGGGGCGCTGCAAATAGAATCTCACTCTTCGGCGGTTTCCGGATTGAAAATGAAACGGCCGGTCCGCTTCGGCTGACCGGGAAACGAGGGCCGGCAATCATCGCCTATCTGGCCCGGTGTCCGGGCATGGCGGCGACGCGGGAGAGGCTGGCTGACCTCCTATGGGGCGACAGTGACGGCGAACATTCGCGCAACAGCCTTCGGCAAGCCCTCAGTGTCCTGCGCCAGGATCTGGCGCGAGAAGGGGTGGATCTCATCCATTCCAGCGGTGAGCTGATCGCCCTGAGGCCAGAGGCCTTTCAAATCGACGTGGAGAAGTTCGAAACGGGTCTCTCGGCCCGTTCCGCTCAGGACCTCGCGAAGGCCTTGGCGAACTACACCGGGCCCTTCCTCGACGGGCTTTATCTGGGAAGCAATGCGTTCCATGACTGGATCACATCGGAACGCGACAGGCTGCTTAGCCGTGCGCTTGAGTCCTTCGAAAAGCTGGCCCGTCTCGTCGACCCCGATGCAGGGCTGATCCTAGCCGATCGTATTTTGGCCATGGAACCGACACGGGAAGAATCCTATCGGCTCAAGATGGAATTGCTCCTTGCATGTGGCCAACGCGACAGGGCAATCAGGACATACGAAGCTTGCAGAAGCATGCTGAAGAAGGAGTTCGGCGTCGAAGCAGGCCCTGAAACGCGGGCGCTTTGGCAATCTCTGTTGCTTGCCGCCGACGACGCCTCAAATGTGCAGTCGACAAGTGGTGTTCCGGCCAGCCAGCGCCTTGGGCGCCCGTCCATCAGCGTTGCCGACTTCGTCAATCTGACCGGAAAGCAAGGCGACGACTTTTTCGCCAAGGGACTTGTCCAGGACATCACGACGGCCCTCTCCGAAGTGGCCGACTATGTCGTGCTCGCCGCGCTTCCGCCCGAGAAGAGCGGCCCGGGCGAAGAAGCCAAGACGCCAGGGATACTCCGGGCGCGATATATGCTCAGCGGCAGCGTCCAGAGATCCGGCAATGGGTTGAGGGTGAATATCCAGCTCGTCGACGCCGCCGGCGGCCACCACGTCTGGGCCCAGAAATTCGACGGCCACTCCGAAAACGCGCTCGAATTCCAGGACAGGATCGCACAGTCTGTTGTTCTTGCCGTGATCCTCGAACTTCAACTGACCAACTGGAAGGTTCGAGACAAAAGCCCGCCGGGTACCCCTGAAGTGCGCAGGCTGGTCAACGAAGCCCTCATGAAATATTTTGAGATGACTCGGGACTCGCTTTTGGTGGGGGTAGAGCTTGCCGAGAAGGCTTTCTCGATAGGTCCCGACAACGCCCGTGCAAAGCGGACGCTCTCGATCGTAATATCCATGGGCGTGGCGTTTGGCGCGCTGCCTCGGGAGCGTGGGGTGATCGAGCGTGCGGTCGAACTCGCGGAAGCCGCGGTGCGGGCGGTACCGGACGATGAAATTGCCCGATGTATCTTGTCGTTCGCTCTCGAAAGTTGCGGTCGTATCGACGAGGCGATCGCCGAATGCCGCCACGCGATCAGCCTCAACCCAAGCTACCCGACTGGCCACGGCGATATTTCGATGCTCTTTGCGTTGCGCGGGCAGGTCGACGAAGCGGTGCGCGAGGCCAACGAAGCAATCCGGCTCGGAACGCACGATGTGATCGACTTCTGGCGCCACCACGGCCTGGTTGTGGCGCTCTTCGCTGGCGGAGACAACCAGCGGGCGCTCGAAGCCGCCCGCAAAGTGGTCAGGACAAAGCCGGGCTTCGTTCGCGGTGCCCTTTATTGGGCCGCGACCGCGTCGGCCACCGGGAACAACGAAGAAGCGTCCCGAGCCATCCACCATTGCCTGTCACAACTTCCGCATCTCAATCTGAGCAATGTCTGCCCTGGCTTTGTGCCGCGCTATGTGAAGGATCATCACCATTCCCGGTTCCTTGAGATGCTGTCGAGGGCTGGCCTTCCCAGTTCCTAGCCACATCTTTGGCGCAGACACCATCATACGAAACTGGAGGGTTCCATCCTCCGCCCAGGCATCGAAAGCAGATGACGCGTTGGCAATTCCGGCCAGGTCGACCTATAAGCTACCCCTGCGATTGAGCTAGTCGCGCCGCACGCCGTCGCGCCAGCCAGTCATCCGCCGAATTTGCGGCTTGGCCTATCATGGCACGTGATAGAGTTCATACGATACGATTTAACCTATTGAAGTTACTAAATATGCAAGAGTATCAAAGGTTTAGGATAGCCATAGCCCCGATGATGGACTGGACGGACCGGCATTGCCGGTTCTTCCACCGCCAGTTGACGAGCCATGCACTGCTTTACACCGAGATGGTGGTGGCCGACGCGGTCATTCACGGCGCGCGCGAGCGGCTGCTCGGCTTCGATGCGACGGAACATCCGGTCGCGCTGCAGCTCGGCGGCTCTGATCGTGAAAAGCTCGCCGAGGCTGCCCGCATCGGCGAGGCTTTTGGCTATGACGAGATCAACCTCAATGTCGGCTGTCCGTCGGACCGCGTTCAGTCGGGCACGTTCGGCGCCTGCCTGATGAAGGTGCCGGACCTCGTCGCCGGCTGCGTCGCAGCGATGAAGGCGGCGGTGACAATTCCCGTCACCGTCAAATGCCGCATCGGCGTCGACGAGCAGGACCCGGAACCAGCCCTCGATGCGCTGGCGGATGGGGTTTTCGATGCCGGCGCCGACGCGTTGTGGGTGCATGCACGCAAGGCGTGGCTGGAAGGGCTGAGTCCCAAGGAAAACCGAGACATCCCGCCGCTCGATTACAGCAGAGTCTATCGACTGAAGGCAAAAAAGAACAACAAATTCATAGGCATAAATGGTGGAATTCAGTCGATTGAAGAGGCCCAGGCGCATCTCGACCATGTCGATGGCGCCATGCTTGGCCGCGCCGCCTACCACACGCCCGGCATTCTGGCCGGCGTCGATGCCGCTTTCTACGGCGTCCAGTCCGAGCCGTTCGATTTTGCCGCGCTGATCGATACCATGGCGGACTATGCGGCACGCCATATCGAGCAGGGTGGCCGGCTTGGCCATGTCACCCGCCATATGGTCGGACTGTTCCATGGCCTGCCCGGTGCGCGCCGCTACCGGCAGATCCTGTCCACCGACGCGACAAAACCCGGCGCCGGCCCGGACGTGCTGAAGACGGCTTTCGCGGCCGTCGAGTTCGGTGGAGCAGCAGCCGAAGCGGCTTGAGTTTTGGAGATCAATCCCTGAGGATCATGCGGTCGCCGCGCACGTCAAAACCCGACAATGAACCGATGAAGTTCATGCCGAGCAGGCTCTGGCTGAGCATGCCGGGTGCGGCGATCATCACCGACATATCCCTGCGCATGATGCCGCCGATCGCAATCTGATCGGTTTTCACGGCCGCGGCGCGTGCCATGCCGTTGGCGGTCGAAACCGGTATGGTGTAGTTGAGCGCGGCCGGATTGAATCCGGCGGCCTGCGCATCCTGTGACGTCAGCACGGTGCTGGTTGCACCCGTATCCACCACGGCCCGGACCGGGTTGCCGTTGACCAGGATGCGCGCTTCGAAATGGCCGTTGTCGGCCTTGTCGAGCGTCACCGTGGCGTGACCGTCTTCGACGCCGAGCGCAAGCGGGCTGCCGGGAACAAGGCCCGCGGTCACCCGGCTGGCGACATCCTGCAACTCATAGCGATATTGGTAGCCAGCGATCAGCGCGAGTGCGATCGCCGCCCAGGCGCCGAGGTTGCGGGCCATGGCGCCCAGGGGCCGGCCCGAGCGAAGCAGGCCGGCGCCGACAAGGGCGCCAAAGGCGCCGAGCCAGATCAGTCGGCTGAAATCGTTGTTCTCGACGCCGAGCGTGCTGCCGGCGGAATCGTTGAGCATGAGCAGGACTGCTCCCACCCCGATCGCGGCCATCAAGATCCAGAACAACCGGCTCATCCGCACCTCACGATAGCGCGTCGCGTTCGCGCGTCATGCGGGTGCGGCGCGTTTCCCGGCGCGGCCGGCGCTCGACCGTTTCCAGCCGGGCCGGCAATTGCGCCATGACGCTGCGGCGCGTTTCCGTCGTCATCCCGATCCAGGCGCCGATCTCCTCGCGCGTGCGGCCGCAGCCGAAACAGAAGCCGGTTTTCATGTCGATCGAACAGACCAGGATGCACGGGGATTCGATGGCCGTCATGACTTTCTCTTGGGCTTCCATCCGGAATCCCTTGTTCCACCTCCACATGGTGCAACGGCAAAGCCAATGCAAGCCCTCGCGATTGCGCCCTTCGGGGCCGGCTTTGCGTCAAATGCAGGCCCATCATCCCGGAGGTTGTGCCAACCTCGCAAGGCGGCTATGCCGCTCACCAACTCCAGGGAATGATCGACAACAAGATGACCAGCGCACTGCCTTTCGACGATTTTCGCAACCTGTTGGCCAATCTGCCGACGGCCGACACGGCAGCCGAGACCCGCGTGCGCATGCTGTTTGCCAAGGCCGACAAACCAGGCAATTCGCTTGGCCGTATCGAGGACATCGCCGCGTGGCTGGCAGCCTGGAGCGGGCGGGCCCCGCCCGCGGTGACAAGACCGCTGATGGCGGTCTTTGCCGGCAATCACGGCGTCACGCGCCACGGCATTTCGCCACGGCCGGTGGCGGCGACCGCCAATGCGGTCGAGCTTTGCGCCGCCGGAGGTGCCGCGATCAACCAGATCTGCATCGCCAACGATCTCGGACTGAAGGTCTTCGATCTCGCCCTGCACATCCCGACCGCCGACATCACCGAGGATGCTGCGCTCGACGAGCGTGGCTGTGCCGCCACCATGGCCTTCGGCATGGAAGCGATCGCCGGCGGCACCGACCTTTTGTGTCTCGGCGATCTCGGCGTCGGCAACTCCACCGTCGCCGCCACCCTGTTTGCGGCGCTGTTCGGGGGCAGGGGCGCCGACTGGGTCGGCGCGGGGTCGGGGGCCGATGCGGCCATGCAGGCACGCAAGGCCGACGTGGTCGATGCTGCGCTGGCTTTTCATGACGGCCATCTCGGCGACCCGCTCGAGGCGCTGCGCCGGGTCGGCGGCCGTGAATTCGCAGCAATCGCCGGCGCCATCCTTGCCGCGCGGATGCAGAAAATCCCGCTGCTGCTCGACGGATTGGCCGCCACGGCAGCCGCAGCGGTACTGCATGGCGTCAATCCCACCGCGCTCGATCATTGCCTGCTGGCCAGCCTGTCGCCAGAGCCTGCGCATGCACGCGCCGCCCAACGGCTCGGCCTGCGCCCGTTGCTCGATTTGGGCATCAGCCATGGCGAAGGGGCAGGGGCCGCCCTTGCCGCGGGGCTGGTCAAGGCCGCCGCGCTGACCAGTTCGGGCATGGCTGCGGCAGTACGCGGCTAGAGTCTTGAGGTATTAGCGCCGGAGATTGGGAATGCGATAGACGACAGCGTTGTATTTTGGGTTGGAGCGGCCGCCGACTATTACGCCTCCAAGGCGTTCCGCTATTCTTCTGCTGGCCACGTTCCTTTCGGCAACCGGATATTCGAAGCAGTCCGGTTCAAGTGCCTCGGAGGCCCACTCCGCGACAGCAGCAATTGCCTCTTGGCCAATGCCGTTTCCTTGAGCGTCTTCCCTGATCCAGATCCCGAGTTCGGGACACACGGTCTTCGCTGCATGAAGGCCGACAAGTCCCAGACAGCGATCGTCCGCCAATGCACGCACAACAAAGTGCAAATCCGATCCGTCCTGGATTGGCGTCAGCCAGGATCGCCATACTTTGGCAAAGGCCGCCAGTGATCGAGGTGGTTCCCACTGCATGAAACGGGTGATGGCGGGAGTGATGGCGAAAAAGAGGTCTTCAGCGTCGTCGGCTGTAAACAGCCTCAAGCGAAGGCGGTCCGAGTGGATCTCTATGCCAACGACGTGCCAATCACCTTCTGCCATCGTGGGGCGCCGTCCTTCTTGCTGGCCATCGACACAGTTCGCCGCGACGCTTACCGTCGTCGAGCCGCCACCGCCGCTGTCGGCAGTGCTGGCAGTTCCTCCATCACCCGGCTCAGCGGAAAGATGGCGATCGCCTCGGTCCCTTCGCGCAGCTTGGAATGAAGCTCGAACTCGCCGCCATGCATGGCGAGCAGCCCTTGCACGATCGGCAAGCCAAGCCCGGTGCCTTGCTCGGCGCTCTTGATCGCGATCGAGCCCTGGCCGAAGGCGGAAAGCACGATCGGGATCTCGTCTTCCGGTATGCCCGGACCGTTGTCCTTGATCGAAATGTATTGTCCGCCGCCCGCCGTCCAACCAACGCGGACACGGATTTCACCGCCGGTAGCGGTGAATTTTATCGCATTCGACAGAAGGTTGAGCGTGATCTGTCGCACCGCACGCTCATCAGCGAAAAGGCGCGGCAGTTCGTGCTCGAAATCCTGGACGACCCGGATATCCTTGTTGCGCGCCCTCAACTCCATCATGTGACAGCAGTCCTCGACGATACCAAGCAGCATCACCGGCTCTTCGTTGAGCTGGTAGCGGCCGGCCTCGATGCGCGAGAGGTCGAGGATCTCGTTGATCAGGTCGAGCAGATGCTGGCCGGATTCGTGCACGTCATGGGCGTAGTCGCGATAGGTGGGATTGCTCATCGGCCCCAGCACCTCGTTCGACATCACCTCGGAAAAACCGAGAATGGCGTTGAGCGGTGTGCGCAATTCGTGGCTCATCGAAGCGAGGAACCGCGATTTCGCCAGATTGGCGTCTTCGGCCCGCCGCCGCGCCTCGTCCGACATCGATTTCGCCGTCTCCAGTTCGGCGATCAGCGCATCCTTTTCGGAGCGGAACGACAACATCATCAGGGACGAGTGGTTGAGATGCCGGGCCACATAGGCGAAGAACGGCAGCGACATGACCAGCAGCGCGGCCATGATCGCCTCGACCGGCATCCATAGCTTGGCGCCGGCATAAGCGTAGAGCGCCACGGGAACGGCAAAGGTGGCCAACAGCGCCCCGCGCAGAGACGAGGTCATCACCGCGGTCGCCGCCATGGCGAACAACAGCACCACGGCCTTGACGATGTGGAACGGATCGACCTCGCAGACGCTGCAGCCAAGCCACACAAACCATGCCCAGCCGAGACCGCAAAGGAAATGGCCGATCAGGAATTCCCGTCGTGCTTGCGAAGGGTTGAGGTCGGAAGCTTCCGTGCGCTCGATGCGCCGCGCCATGAAGGCAACGATGGTGTAGCAGGTCAGGGCGAACAGCGCCCAGAGCCCGATCTCGTTGCCGATTCCGGCCAGCCGGCCGGCCGCCGCGATCGACAGGACAAGAAGCGGGATGGCGATGGCGCCGCTGGTCATCGCGCGGGCATGCAGCTTCAACAGTTCGCGATCGAAATCGGGATTGCCGGCCTGCTGCGAAAGACGGTCACGCGTCTTGCGCACCGCGCGCGCCACATCGCTGTTGCGATGAGGTTTCCTGCGGTCCACAATGAACTTGTCCGCTGTGTTCGAGCGTTGCAAGGGCATCAAAACTTCAATTTATGCGAGCAGCGGTTTCCAAGTGTTAAGCTACGTTCGAATGATTAACCAACCGTTTGCCATATGAGCCGCTCATGGTCGCCAAGACCGCGCCGGCGATACGTTGCGCGCCCCAGAAGCCTGTGGCGCCGGCTGGTGGATTACGGGCTTGCCGTCATCATCCTCGGACTGCTGATCCTGCTGGCGGCCCGCCTCGACCGGGTGGAGACACGCAAGACGCAAGGCGTGGCAATCATCAACGACGGCGATTCGATCACGCTTGGCACCGAGCGTATCCGCATGCGCGGCATCGATGCTCCAGAATATACGCAGACCTGCCGCAAGAACGGCGCGGACTATTCCTGCGGCACGCTTGCGCGTCAGTCGCTCGTTCGCCTGATCGCCGGCAAGCCCGTCTCTTGTACCGGCTGGCAGCGTGATCGTTATGGCCGGCTGCTCGGCGACTGCACCGCCGGCGGCAAGAATCTCAACCGCGCGCAGGTCGAGGCCGGCTGGGCGGTTGCCTATGGCGACTTCGAGAGCGAGGAGGCCGTCGCCCGGGCGGGAAAGGCCGGCATCTGGGCGGGAACGTTCGATCAGCCGCAGAACTGGCGAGACAGCCATCACGGGGAAGTCGTCGAGAAGAAGCACGGCACGCTGGCCTCGATCGGCGATGCCGTGCGCGAGATTTTTCGCTTCTGGTGATACGCGTCCTGGAACTGGAACCGAGAACGAACAGGAGGATGGAATGAAACTCTTCGACGGGGGCCGGGCGCCCAATCCACGGCGGGTCCGCGTTTTCCTGGCCGAGAAAGGCATCGAGGTTCCGCAGGTGCCCATCGACATGGGGGCGCTCGAACACAGGCAACAGGCGGTCAGCTCGCGCAATCCCTTGCAACGCCTGCCGGTGCTGGAACTCGACGACGGCACCGTCATCACGGAATCCGTCGCCATCTGCCGTTATTTCGAGGAACTGCATCCCGAACCGGCCCTGTTCGGGCGCGGCGCACTCGGCAAGGCGCAGGTCGAGATGTGGCAGCGACGGATGGAATTCAATTTGCTCAGTTGCGTCACGCAGGCTTTCCGGCACATCCATCCGGCCATGAAGGAATGGGAAATCCCGCAGGTCCCCGAATGGGGTGAGGCCAATAAGCCGAAGGCCGTGGCGTTCCTCAGGCTTCTGGACGGCGAACTGGGCAGCCGGGAGTTCATCGCCGGTGACAGCTATTCGATCGCCGACATCACCGGCCTGATCGCCGTCGACTTCATGAAGCCGGCACGCATCAAGGTGCCGGATGACTGCGCGAATGTGTTGCGCTGGCATCAGGCCGTCTCCAGCCGGCCGAGCGCATCAGCCTGAGAATGACTGTTGAACTCGAAAACCTCGTCGCCAGGGTCCGCGCCTGCCGTATCTGCGTGGAAAATTCGGCCGGCAAGCCGTTGCCGCATGAGCCACGACCAGTGCTGCGCCCTTCGTCCAGCGCCCGTATCCTGATCGCCAGCCAGGCGCCCGGCACCAAGGTACATCTGTCTGGCATGCCGTTCACCGACGCCTCCGGCGACCGCCTGCGCAGTTGGCTTGGCGTGACGAGCGACGAATTCTACGACATCGAAAAATTCGCCATCGTCCCGATGGGCTTCTGCTTTCCCGGCCAGGATGCCAAGGGGGGAGATCTGCCGCCGAGGCGCGAATGCGCGGCGGCCTGGCGCGCGCCTTTGATGGCCTCGATGCCACGGATCGATCTGGTGCTGACGATCGGCATCTATGCGCAGTCCTGGCACATGGGTGCGGCGCGCCGGCCCTCCCTGACCGAAACGGTCATGGATTGGCGCTCCATCTGGGAGAATTCCGTCGGTCCGAAAGTGCTGCCGCTGCCGCATCCCTCGTGGCGCAACACCGGCTGGCTGAAGAAGAATCCATGGTTTGAAATGGATTTGCTGCCTTTTCTGCGTTCGGAAATCCGATATCGCCTCGGCTGACCTTACAGCAAGAAATCACTCGCTTTTCCGTCAATTGGCAGAATTTCTTTCTTGTGAAAGGTCGGAATAAGGGGGAGTATAGCCAATCTATTCCCCTGGGGAGCAAAATATGGACCGCCTCGATAGAAAAATTCTCCGCCTTTTGCAGGAGGACGCGACACTAGCGGTCGCCGACGTCGCCAAGAAAGTCGGGCTGTCGACAACACCTTGCTGGCGGCGCATCCAGAAGCTCGAGGAGGAAGGCGTCATCAAGCGGCGCGTTGCCATTCTCGACCATGAAAAGGTCAATGTGCGCGTCACCGTCTTCGTGTCGATCCGCACCAATTCGCACAGCCATGAATGGCTGCGGCGTTTCTCGGAAGTCATCCAGGAGTTTCCCGAGGTGGTCGAGTTCTACCGCATGAGCGGTGACGTCGATTATCTGCTGCGGGTCGTGGTTCCCGACATCGCCGCCTATGACGCCTTCTACAAGCGGCTGATCGCCAAGATCGAAATCCGTGACGTGTCGTCGTCCTTCGCCATGGAGCAGATCAAGTACACGACCGAAATCCCGCTCGACTACATGGTGCTGGACAAGGAATCGGGTGCCAACGCCGCCTGAGCTGCAGCAGGTTGTCCTGCTTAGTTCTTCTTTTTGTTGAGGAAACTCCAGGGCGAATTGACCGGCAGGGTGACGGTGTCCGGTACGCTGCCGACGGCGACCACGTCTGCCTTGCGGACGCTGTAGCCAGACTGGATGACGCTGACGCCGTCGAGGATGAACAGCTGGCTCTTCTCCATGTCCGGCTTCAGCGCGCCGGTGACCGCGACCGGCTGATAGGCCTCGGAGATTTTGTAGGGACGTGCCGGCGTGACCAGCACGATCTGGTTGGGGGGCGGCGTTGGCATGTGGCTGCACGCACCCGTCCACGGCACCAGCAGGAACTGATAGACAAGATCGCCGTCGCGATCGACCGGCAATGCGTAGCCGGCTAGCTGAATGCTTTTGTCCTGCAGGTTGAGGGACAGCGTCTCGCCATGGTCGGGCAATTTTGCCGCGATCATCGGCAGCCCGACGTTTTCGGCGGCGGATTGCGTAGCCGGACGCAGATCCTTCCAGAATATGTGCGCGGTCTCGGCCGAGGCATCGGTGGCCGCGGACACAAACAATGCCGCTGCGAAGGCCAGGATTGATTTGGGAGGATTGCTCATTGGCCGCGTCCATTTGAAGCTCAAGTAAAGACGCCGCTGTCAACGACGTCAACGCTCCCGCCGCATCACATGTCGGTAGCCGCATCACATATCGGCGAGATCCAGACATGCCGGAAAGCGAAATCCCGCGCCGTCAGCCTTTCCTGGCGACGATCCGCGCGAGCGTCTTGGCATTGGACAGCTCCCTTACGGCGTCCTTGCCGATCCAGCGCGCCGTCTTGTCTGCCGACTGCGCCAATCGTTCGGCGACAGCCAGGGCAGCGCCGTGCATGTCCATTGATCGTTTGCCGATCGACCGAAGCGCCCAGTTCACGGCTTTCTTCACGAAATTGCGGCTGTCGTTGGCATGCGTTTCGATGATCGGCAGGAAGGCGAGGAAGGTCGTCTCCGGCTCCTTCTTCCGGTGGACGACAGACCAGGCCATCATGGCAAAGGCCGTGCGCCGAACGAATTCCCGCTCGTCCGCCGCGAACTCGGCGATCAGTTCTTTCCAGGCGTCCGTGTCGACAAAGAGGTCGGAGACGCCGTCGACGATGTCCCAGGAGTCGAAGCTGGCCGCCCATCGTCTTGCATCTTCAGCAGAAAACCGTTTCGGGTCAGCCGTGACGGAGGCGATGAACTGCGCCTCCATGATGCCGGTGTCCCATAGCTCGAAGGCGCGCTCGTGGTTGCGTCTGATCTTCCTGGCGATCTGCCGCTGCATGCCGTGCGAGATACCAAGCGCACGGTCGATCTTGATGCCGTAGCGCAACATGCCGAGGCGGTTCTCCTCCGACCCGATAGCGCGAAGATGGGCGACGATTTCCGCGGCTGTGGATTGAGGTGAGAGCTCTGCCACGGCGGAAACCTACTTCTCCAGGCGCGCCAGCAGCGAGGACGTGTCCCAGCGCTTGCCGCCCATCGCCTGCACATCCTTGTAGAACTGGTCGACAAGTGCTGTCACCGGCAGTCTGGCGCCATTGCGATCGGCCTCGGCCAGACAGATGCCGAGATCCTTGCGCATCCAGTCGACGGCGAAGCCGAAATCATATTTGCCGGCATTCATTGTCTTGTGGCGGTTCTCCATCTGCCAGGAGCCGGCGGCACCCTTGGAAATCACCTCGATCACCTTCTCGATGTCGAGTCCGGCCTTCTTGCCGAAATGGATGCCTTCGGCCAGGCCTTGGACGAGGCCGGCTATGGTGATCTGGTTGATCATCTTGGTGAGCTGGCCGGCACCGGCCGACCCCATCAAGCCGACCATGCGGGCAAAAGCGTCGATAACAGGCTTCGCTCTGTCGAAAGCGTCCTGCTCGCCGCCGACCATGACGGTCAGCACGCCGTTCTCGGCGCCGGCCTGGCCGCCCGAGACAGGCGCATCGAGAAACGAAAACCCGCCGGCTTCCGCCGCCGCCGCTAGCTCGCGAGCGACCTCGGCCGAGGCCGTGGTGTTGTCGATGAAGACCGAACCCTTCTTCATCGATTTGAAGGCGCCTTCCGGACCGGTCGTCACCGAACGCAGATCGTCGTCATTGCCGACACAGGAGAAGACAAAATCCTTGCCCTCGGCGGCCTGTGCTGGCGTCGCCGCAAGGCTACCGCCATGCTGGCCAACCCATTGCTCGGCCTTGGCCTTGGTGCGGTTGTAGACGGTGACATCATGGCCACCCTTGTTCTTCAAGTGCCCGGCCATCGGATAGCCCATCACGCCAAGACCGAGAAATGCAACAGATGCCATGAGCTTGCCCTTCAGAAACGGAATTTGCTGCGAAAGCTCTAGGCTCTGCGCTCAATTCGTCAAGACGCGTAGGGCAGGATCGGCTGGTGCAGCTGAATTGAAATAGTCAGCGTTTCAGGTGAACGGTGATCCGGCGCTCGATCCATTCGACGCCATGGCGCAATATCTCGACCATCACCAGATAGACGAGCGCGACCCAGATATAGGCCTGGATGTCGAACGAGTTGGCGAAGGCGAGCTTTGCATTGCCCATCAGATCATAGACCGTGATGATGGCGACGATGGCGGACGCCTTGACCATCAGGATCAGTTCGTTGCCATAGGGCCGCAAGGCGACGATCAGTGCTTGCGGCAGGATGATCTTGCGCAACGTCTGCAATTTGTGCAGGCCAAGCGAGGCAGCGCCTTCCCACTGCCCACGAGGCACGCTCTCGATGGCGCCGCGCAGAATCTCGGCCTGATAGGCGGCGGTGTTGAGCGCAAAGGCAAAGACGCCGCAATTGAACGCGTCCTTGAAAAAGTCCCAGAGGCCGATCGACTGGAGTTCGATCCTGAATGAGCCCAGTCCGTAATAGACGAGATAAGTCTGGACCAGCAGCGGCGTGCCGCGGAAGAAATAGACGTAGCAATAGGCGAGGCCGGACAGGATCCGGTTCTTGGACATGCGCCCGTAAGCGACGGGCACCGACAGAATCGCGCCGAGCACCATCGATATGGAAACCAGCGCGAGCGTAACCCCAAGCCCGCTCAAATAAGCCGGCGCATATTTGGCGAAGAAATCGGGATTCCAGGCAAGGAAGAGATAGCTGACGATGCCAATGCCGAACAAAATCCATAGGCAGACCAGCGCGTAACCGGCGATACGCCTGCGCGGCCAGCCGCGCGCCCGTGGCGGCGGCCGTTCGACCATTGTGGCCGTGGCGCTCATCGCTGCGCCTCCTGCCGACCAAGCGAGCGCAGAATAGCGCTGGTGGCGAAGGACGACAGGACGGCCAGGGCAAGAAAGACCAGGGAGGCGACGCCGAAGAACAGGAAAGCGTGCTTGGTGACACGGGCGGCAATGCTGGCATTGCGCAGCGTCTCGGCCAGGCCGACGACCGACACCAGCGACGTGTCCTTGAGCAGGCTGAGCCAGCAATTCTCCAGGCCGGGGAACGCGATGCGCAGCAGCTGCGGCACGATCACCTTGCGCATGGTCAGCCAGTTCGAAAGACCGATGGCATAGCCGCCCTCGTATTGGCCTTTGGGAATGGCGCGGAAGGCGGAAAGAAAAACCTCGCTGGCATAGGACGAGAAGATCAGCGCAAGCACGATCATGCCGGCGACGAAGCTGTTGACGTCGATGGTGGTGTCCGGCCGGAAATACCTGACGAGATGCTGCAGCAGGATCGGCATGCCGAAGAAGAACAGGAAAAGCGTCACCAATTCCGGCAGACCGCGAAAGACGGTGGTGTAGATGTTGGCGGCAAGGCGCAACGAGGGTTCTTCGGACTGCTTGGCGAGTGCAATGAAAAAGCCGATCGTCAATCCGATGGGCAGCGTGGCAAGCGCAAGCGCAATGGTGATCAGTGCGCCATAGGCAATATCGTCAAGCCAGCCTTCGGGTCCCCAACTGAGAAGTGTCCATATGCTCTGGGCTGGCATCGATCGGTCTTATCCCCACGGCATTCCCAAGATGAACAGAAGACGGCGGGGGAATTCCCCGCCGTCTTGACCGTATTTATCAGGACTCGGCGCCGTAGACGTCGAACTTGAAGTACTTGTCGTTGATTTCCTTGTATTTTCCATTGGCGCGAATGGCGTCGATGGCCGAGTTGAGCTTGTTGACCAGGTCGGTTTCGCCCTTGCGCACGGCAATACCGGCGCCAGGCCCGAAGATCTCGACCGGCTGCGGCGAAGGTTGGCCGAGGATCTTGCAGCAGGCGCCGTCAGGCGAATCCAGAAACTGCTGCAGCACGACAATATCGTCCTCGATGGCGTCGAGACGGCCATTGGCAAGATCTGCCTGCTCCTCGGGGCTGCTCGGATAGCCCTTCACGGTGCTGTCGGTGTAGGTCTTCGAGGCATAGTTGAAATGCGTCGTGGTGGTGGCGACGCCGATGGTCTTGCCGGCGAGATCTTCCTTGGTCACGCCTTTCAGCGTGCTGTCCTTCGGCACGGCGAGAGCCGACGGCGTGTTGTAGTATTTGTGCGAGAAGTCGACCTTTTCCATCCGCTCCGGCGTGATCGACATCGAGGCGACGATGGCGTCGAACTTGCCGGCCTGAAGGGCGGGAATGATGCCGTCCCAATCCTGGGCGACGAAGGTGCACTTGACCTTCATCTCGTCACAAAGCGCCTTGGCGATGTCGATGTCGAAGCCCACGAGCTGGCCATCGGCCGTGAGATTGTTGAATGGTGGGTAGGCGCCTTCGGTGCCGATCCTCAGGGTCTTTTCCTGGGCCTGGGCGACGCCGAGCGTCAGCAGCGCGGCCGATGCGGCAAGCGCGATACGCAGTGAAATACGCATGATGGTCCTCTCTTTATGGTCCCGGCCGTCGTTCCGAACGGCTCTGTGGGGCGGTGCTTTTGACCGCCCGCTGGCGCGATACTCCCACTCTTTCCAAGAAAAAAGCAACTGCAAAACCGTAAAAATGGGCAAGGCTATTCTGCCGTTGCGTCAGCGCTCAAGCAACGAGCCCAGTGGTGCGTTCGATGAAGTCGGCTATCGATTTTGCATCGTCGAGATCGAATACCGGCAGCAGCTCGCCTTCAATCGCAAAATCGGCGGCGACAGCGACGATGTTGGGATCCTCCGCCGAAAGCGGCGTGCGGTCCTTCGCATCCAGCCGGCGGGTTTCGATCTTGTCATGGGCTTCGCGCTTGTAGCCCTCGACCAGCACAAGGTCGCAAGGGGCAAGCCGCGACAGGACAGTCTCCAATGTCGGCTCATCCTCGCCGCGCAGTTCGTGCATCAGTGCCCAGCGAACGCCGGAGACGATCGCGACTTCGCTGGCACCGGCCTGCCGGTGGCGGAAACTATCGGCGCCCGGTTTGTCGATGTCGAAATCATGATGGGCGTGTTTCACTGTCGATACCTTCCAGCCGCGCCGGACAAGTTCGGTGACCAGCCTTTCGGTCAAAGTCGTCTTGCCGGAATTCTTCCAGCCGGTGATGCCGAAGACGCGTCTGTTCATGGCTTGATGCTCTGCAACAGACGCTCGGCAGACACAAGATCGTCCGGATCGTTGATGTTGAAGAAAGGGTCGACCCCCGCCGATTGCGGAACCGGGAACTCCACCTCGACAAAACCATGCCGGTCGATGAAAGCCGAAACCCGCCTGTTGTCCTCATCGACCAGAAAGTGCCGCAAGGCATCGCGGCAGCCCGTCGGCCAGAGCGCGAAGGTCGGGTGCCGCTTGCCGGCCGAGCGGGCAACGGCAATCGAACCGGGACTTTGATCGGCGGCCGCAGCCAGACGCTCGACAAGGTCCAACGGCAGGAAAGGCGTGTCGCCGGCAGCGCTGACGATCGCCTTGCAGCCCGGGTTGGCCGCGGCCCATTCGAGGCCGGTCAGGATTCCGGCGAGCGGCCCGGCAAAGCCGGGCACGCTGTCGGCAAGCACCGGCAGTCCAAAGCGCAGGAATCGTGCAGGATCGCCATTGGCGCTGAGCGCCAGCGATTCGATCTGCGGAGTGAAGCGCGACACGACCTGGTCAAGCAGGCAGCCATCGCCAAACGGCAACAGGCCCTTGTCGCCGCCGCCCATCCGTCTCGACTGGCCACCGGCCAGGATGATCCCCGCAATGTCTCGCTTCATGCCACGAAGCCTGTACGCCAGCCGTCGGAAATCACAAGAACCTTCAATGATCTGGCTAGATTCCGTCCGGAACCATGCTCGGCCCCGTGCTTTCGGCGACGATCTTGCGCCGGCCGGCGACCCGCTCGCGGTAGAGCGCATAGAGGCCCGAGCCGATGATGATGGTGGCGCCGACGATCATCGGCGGATCGGGGATATCGGCGAAGATGAACAGGCCAAGCAGGATCGACCAGATCAGGGCCGTATAGCGGAACGGCGCGATGAAGGAGATGTCGCCCGCCCGCATCGCCATGATGATGAACTGGTAGCCGATCAGCACCAGCACCGCCGCCAGGGCCAGCAGGGCTGTGCTGTCCCCCGTCATCGGCGTCCAGCCGCCCATTGCCGGCAACAGCGCCGCACCGACGATGGTCATGGCAAGCGCGGTTGCCGTCGACACCAGCAATGTCGGAATGGCCTTGGGAATTTGCTTGGTGGCGAGATCGCGCACCGCACAACAGGCAACGCTGGCCAGCGCCGCCAGCGAGTAGATGCTGAACCCTTCGAAGCCAGGCCGCACGATGATCAGCACGCCGGCAAATCCGATGGCGATGGCCAGCCAGCGCCGCCAGCCGACAGCCTCGCCAAAGACGAGCGCGGCCCCCATCGTCACCGCCAGTGGCAGCGCCTGCAGCACCGCCGAAACATTGGCGATCGGCAAATGGGCGAGGGCGACGAGAAAACTCACCGTGGCACCGGCCTCGCTGATCACGCGCAGGGCCACCAGAGGCTGCAGCATCGAGCCCGGGCGGGCGAGCGCGCCGCGCTGCCAGGCGAGCAAGCCAACGAAAAGCGAAGCGAAAGCCCCACGGATCAACATGACCTGCGCCATGTTCATCGATTGTGACGAGTATTTGGTGATGGCGTCGTTGAGGGTGAAGCCGGCCATCGCCACCATCATGAACAACGCGCCGCGAATATTTGGTGACAGGGGCAAGACGGCTACCGGTTCTGCTAATGCATGTCGCCCAAAAGTGACCTCGATTTTTGGGAAACGGCATGCATAAGAAACAAAGACCTAAAGCGCGTCACCTGAATCCGTTCAAACGCGACGCGCTTCAGGCAGCAAGCCTGTAACAGCCGGGCATGAAACAGCAATAGCAAAGGGCTGGGCCACAGCCTTGTTTGTGGCCCAGAAGATCACCTGCAATGGCGGCAGAACTTACTTCTTGGGCGTCAGCACCTCGGTGCCATTGCCTTCCTTGCCGGCGATGGTCCACAGACCATGCAGCGAGCCGTCATCCGTCATCTTGTAGACGACGAGGCCGATATCCTTGCCCATGACATAGCCGGCGGAGAAGGCGTCATCGTTGCGCATGCAGATGCCGTCGGAAGATGAGCCACCGGTTTCCCAATGGATCGCGCAGGTCGTCCCGCTGGTCAGCGTGATGGTGGCTTCGCCGCCATAGGCCGAACCGTCGAAGTTGGTGCCGGCGACCGTATAGGTGCCGCCGATCGACTGCGCCGCGGCGGGCGCGGCCGCGAGACCGAGCAAGGCGAGAGAAAGAATGAGTTTGCGCATGATGTATTCCCCCTGTGAGCGAAGAGCCGCTTCCAGAGAAAGGCTAGGCTGGAACAGACTGGCCGTAAATCCGGCTGCGGTTCGCGAACAAGACTTTTTCTGGGGTGTGGTCCGAAACGTTCATGGTCCCTTGAGACTGCCGGCAATGGCGCCGACCAGCGGGTCGTATTTCGACTTCAGGGCCGGAGGGTAGTCGACCCAGACCGTGCGGATGACGCCATCTCCACCAAACAGGCGCCGCTCGTAAAAGATCTTTCCTTCCTTCAAGCCCGACAGCACTGCCCAGTCCTTTCCGGCCCTGCTGTAGGTCACCTTGTAGCCCGGCTCGTTGCTCGCCTTCTGCGCCGCGACAAAGCCTTTCGGCGTATCGTCGTCGATGTTGAGGATGCCCGAGCAGATCAGGCTGGCACCATCGGCACTCAGCCATTGCTGCCCGTCGCCATTGTCGGGCTCGGGCTGGTGCTCGGTGAAGATTTCCTCGGGAAAGGTGCAGACGGTGCCGAAGCGCTCGTTCACATAGGTGAACGGCGCGGCAATTGCCGTGCTCGCCGCGATCGCAGCGAAAAACGTCCCGAATGAAAAGAACCGCCGCATGTCTTGCCCCGAAGTCGATGACCGCACGGCAATTCTTGCACAGATCGGCGGGAAGATCAGCCGCCGGTGACGCTCATATGGCGCGATACCGATGGGCGGCTGGTGCGGCGGTCGATGATGAAGTCATGGCCTTTCGGCTTGCGGCCGATGGCTTCGTCTATTCCTTCGGCGACCAGCTCGTTGCCCTCGGAGGCGCGCAAGGGCGCGCGCAGGTCAGCGGCATCTTCCTGGCCCAGGCACATATAGAGGGTGCCGGTGCAGGTCAGCCGGACGCGGTTGCAGCTTTCGCAGAAATTATGCGTCATCGGCGTGATGAAGCCGAGCCGTCCGCCGGTCTCGGCGACCTGGACGTAGCGGGCCGGGCCGCCGGTCTTGAAGGGAATATCGGTCAGCGTGAACTGGCGTTCCAGCGACGCGCGCAGCAGCGACAGCGGCAAATACTGGTCGGTGCGGTCGGCATCGATCTCGCCCATCGGCATGGTTTCGATGACCGTCAGGTCCATGCCGCGGCCATGCGCCCAGCGCATCATCTCGGGCAGCTCGGCGTCGTTGAAATCCTTCAGCGCCACCGCGTTGAGCTTGACCTTCAGCCCCGCCGCCTGCGCGGCATCGATGCCTTGCATGACCTTGTCCAGATGGCCCCAGCGGGTGATCTTGTGGAACTTGTCGGCATCGAGCGTATCGAGCGACACGTTGATGCGCTTCACGCCGCAATCGGCGAGTTCGGCGGCAAAGCGCGACAGCTGCGAGCCGTTGGTGGTCAACGTCAGTTCTTCCAGCGCGCCGCTGGCGAGATGCCGCGACAGCTGGCGCACCAGATGCATGATGTTCTTGCGCACCAGCGGCTCACCGCCGGTCAGGCGCAACCGCCTGACGCCCTTTTCGATGAAAACCGTGCACAGCCGGTCGAGCTCTTCCAGCGACAGCAGGTCCTTCTTCGGCAGGAAGGCCATGTCCTCGGCCATGCAATAGGTGCAGCGGAAATCGCAGCGGTCGGTGACCGACACGCGGAGATAGCTGATCGTGCGGCCGAAAGGATCAATCATGTCCATGCTTCAAGCGCTTCCCGTGGCCGTGAACGGCTTCGTTATATACCGCTATGTGATACGATCCGGCCATTCATTCAAGATACCGCCTCTCGATCTTTGGTAACATCCCTGCGCCGACATCGCATGTCGGTCGGTCTCATCAGGTCTTTTCCCGTTTAGCGAAGCGGCGTAGGGAAGGGTGGATGAGACGGGATCGAACAGCATGACCGCACCGAAAGAGCTCAGGGTCTCCAAGGACCGCAAACTTTTGTCCGTCACCTTTCCCGACCATCGGCCGTTCGAACTGCCGGCGGAACTGCTGCGCGTCGCCTCGCCATCGGCCGAAGTGCAGGGCCATTCGCCGGATCAGCGGGTGACGGTCCCCGGCAAGCGCAATGTCGCAATCCTCAAGATCGAGCCAGTCGGCAACTACGCCGTGCGCATCACCTTCGACGATTTCCACGACACCGGCATCTTCACCTGGAATTACCTGCATACGCTCGGCCACGAGAAGGATGCGCGCTGGGAAGCCTATCTCGCGGAGCTTGCGGAAAAGGGCCTGAGCCGGGACCGCTAAAATTGATTCCCCTCGCTGTCGTCAAAACGTCATCGATATGGCGTAGCGCCGGCAAAAGTTTGGAGGCGAAAACATGTCCGTCATCACCACGGTCGAGCAGCTCGAGGCGCTCTATGGCGTTCCAGGCGAGGCCTCGCTGGTCAAGGAACTCGACCACGTCATTCCCGAATATGCCGCCTTCATCGAAGCCTCGCCGTTCGTCGCGCTGGCGACCAGTGGCCCGGAGGGGCTGGACTGTTCGCCGCGCGGCGATCTCGCCGGCTTTGTGCGCATCCATGATCCGAAAACCCTGATGATGCCGGATCGTCGCGGCAACAACCGCGCCGATTCGCTGAAAAACATCATCCGCGACCCACGCGTCGGCCTGCTGTTCCTGGTACCGGGCTCCGGCACGACGCTGCGTGTCAACGGCCGCGCTCATATCACCACGGATACGGCGCTGTGCGCATCATTCACGGTGGACGGCAAGGCGGCGCGATCGGTAACCGTCGTCGACATCGATTCGGTCTATTTCCAATGCGCCCGGGCCATCGTCCGTTCCGAGCTCTGGAACGCGGCAAGGCACGTCGACCCGAAGTCGCTGCCGACGCCCGGACAAATCCTGGAAATCACCAGCCGCAGCAACATCGACGGCGAAACCTACGACAAGGAATGGCCGGAGCGGGCGAAGAAGACGATGTGGTAGGTCTGGCTGAAAGGTCGTCACGCCTCTTTTAGCACATCATAGATCTTGCGCATCTGCTCGCCGATCATGTCGCATTGTTCCGGCGTCGACTGGCTCATCGCCTTCTCGATCAGCGCCATATGCACTTTCAGCGCCTGCATCAGCAGCGCCTCGCCGGCCTCGGTGAGCGCGAGCCGCAGGATGCGCTTGTCCTTCTCATCACCTTCGCGGCGCAGCAGGCCGCGCGCCTCCAGCTGCGGCAAAAGCATGGTGATGTTGGAGCGGCCGACGAGCAGCTTGCGGGCAAGATCGTGCTGCGACATGCCGGGGTGGCGATAGAGGTTCATCAGCACGTCGAGCTGCGCCGGTTTCAAATCGAGCGGTGCAAGCTTCACCGCGAGCGTGCGCTCCAGCACATGGCAGGCGCGCGCCACCGCGACCCAGTTGCGGAAACGGGGGTTGTCCCAAGGCAGCTCTTGTTTATTGTTCATCTTTGAACTATTATGTTCATGCTTGAACGTATGGATGGATTTTCACTATGGCATCATTCGGGCTGAAGGTCATCCGGGGCGTGTTCGGTGCGGCAGAGCGTGTCGCGCCGCGGCTTAGCGGACGCGCGGCGTTCGAATTGTTCTGCCGCACCCCGAATGTCAAGGCGCTCAGCGATGGCGAGCGCCGCGCTGTCGAGCGTGCGGCCGGGTTCATGACCGAGGCGCGACATCACCGACTGAAGACCGCGACCGGCTGCGTCATGGTGCACGAGTTCCGGCCCGAGCCGGGCAGGGCGGCCGCCGGCACGGTGCTCGTCGTCCATGGCTGGCGCTCGCGCACCGAATATATGCGCGCCTTGATCGAAGGCTATCGCGCCGCCGGCTACAGGGTCGTTTCGCTTGACCTGCCCGGCCACGGCCAGTCGCAGGGCCGGCGCCTGAACATGGTCAATGCCGTGGATGCGGTGCGGGTTGCCGGCGAATGGTTCGGTCCCTTCGTGGCAGCCGTCGGCCATTCCTTCGGCGGCGCCGTCGCCGCCAATGCCATCGCCGGTTCGGTCAAGAACATTCCGCCGCTGGCGGCCGGACGCCTGGTGCTGATCGCGGCGCCAAGTTCCCTGCCGGCGATCTTTGCCGACTTCAGTCATATGTTAAATGTCGGCCCGCGCTCGCAAGCCGCCATGGCGGACCGGGTCGAGCATCTTTCCGGCCGGCCGCTGCACGAATTCACCGGCGACCGTCAGCTCGCCCAGGCGCCGGTGCCGACCCTGGTCATCCATGCGCAGGACGATCGCGAAGTGTCGGCCGATCATGCAAGGCGCTATGCCGGCGCCGGCGGCCATGTGCGGCTCTACTGGGCCGACGGGCTCGGCCACCGCCGTATTCTCGCCGACAAGGGCGTGGTCGAACGCGCGGTCGGCTTCGTGACGCATCGCGAGCCATTGCTGCTGCACTGAGCGGCGGTCGAGATTATTTCTTCTTCTCGCCGGGTTCGACCGGCAGTCCGGCGGCCTTCCAGGCGGTGTAGCCGCCAAGGATGTGCTTGACCGGCGAAAGCCCCATGTCCTGCGCCGTCTTTGTGGCCAGCGCCGAGCGCCAGCCGCCGGCGCAGAAGAACACGAAGCTCTTTCCCGAGGCGAAGAACGGCTTGTGGTAAGGGCTTTCGGGGTCGATCCAGAACTCCAGCATGCCGCGGGTGACATGCTTGGCGCCGGGAATCCTGCCGTCTCGTTCCACTTCGCGCGGATCGCGCAGATCGACGAAGATGGTGTCTTCATCGTCGAGCAGTCCGGCTGCCTCCTCCGGCGAAACCACTTCGATCTCGGCGTTCGCCTCGTCCAGCAGCTCGCGATAACCCTTTTTCACGCTCTCGTCCCTCCCGGCCTTGCTGGCGAATTTCGATCACACCAGCCGGCGTTTGTCACGCCGCGTCGGTGCCGGCCATTGTCGTCCAGGCAGCCATGGCACCGGCCACCGTCGCCAGCAGGGCATCGTGCGAGGCTCCGTCGCGTGCCTGGATCGACATGCCGTGCTGGACCGTGGCGAAGAAAGTCGCGGCGGCACTAGAGTCGAAATCCGCCGGCAATTCGCCTTCGGCAACGCCGCGCTCGAGACGCTTCTGCAGGGCGGTGTGGTTTTCGGCACGACGACGGCGCAGATCGTCGCAGATGGCGCCTCGGCTCGAATCCTGATGCAGCGCGCCGAGCGTGATCAGGCAGCCCTGCGGGCGATCGCTCTGCGCATAGGCCTTCGCCGTCAGGCTCAGGAATTGTTCGATCGCCTGCCGCGCGGTCGGAGCCTCGTCCAATGCCAGCCAGATGTCGGCACCCTCGGTGTGCGAATAGAAATCCGTCGCCTCCAGGAACAGTGCCTCCTTGCTGCCGAAGGCGGCGTAGAGGCTGGGCGAGTTGATGCCCATGGCGGCGGTCAGCTCGCTCATCGATGCGCCTTCGTAGCCACGCGCCCAGAACACCTGCATCGCGCGTCGCAGGGCTGCGGTTCGATCGAAGGTGCGGGGGCGGCCTCGTTCCGGCATGATGCTCTTTTCTGTGTTGATCGATACATAATTAAGTTGAGCCGGTGGGCAAGGCTGACAGATATTTATGTATCGATCGTTACAAAAGGAGAAATCGATGTCATTCAACCAACTGGGCGGCAAGCCCGCGCTCGTCACCGGCGGCAGTCGCGGCATCGGTGCGGCGATTGCGCGACGGCTCGCGGCCGACGGCGCCAGTGTCGCGCTGACTTATGTGCATGGCGAGGAGCAGGCTCGCTCGGTTGTCGCCGAAATCGAGGCCAAGGGCGGCCGCGCCATCGCGATCAGGGCCGACAACCGCGATGCGGTCGCCATAGACAAGGCCGTCGACGACGCAGTGACCGCCTTCGGCCGGCTCGACATCGTGGTCAACAGCGCCGGCATCTGGCGGGCCGCCCCCATCGACACGCTGTCGCTCGCAGATTTCGACGAGACCATGGAGGTCAATCTCCGGGCTCCATTCATCGCCTCGAAGGCGGCGGCCGTGCATATGGGTGAGGGCGGCAGGATCATCTCGATTGGCAGCAACCTTGCCGAGAGGGCGACCGACGGCAGCCTCACGGCCTATTCAGCCAGCAAGGCGGCGCTGGTCGGCCTGACCAAGGCGCTGGCGCGCGACCTCGGCCCGCGCGGCATCACCGCCAACGTCGTCCACCCCGGTTCGACCGACACCGACATGAACCCGGCCGACGGCCCGCACGCCGAGCATCAGCGCCGGAAGATGGCAACACCGCGTTTCGGCAAGGCCGATGACATTGCCGGTATGGTCGCCTGGCTTGCAGGCCCTGAAGGCCGCTTCGTCACCGGCGCTTCCCTGACCATCGATGGCGGCGCCAACGCCTGATCCCGAGAGATTTCCGGCTGGGGCGGAACAACCCTCCGCTCCAGCCGTCACGATCTTGTGAAACCGTTCTGCAACAGGCTTTCCAAAATTTATGAAAGCTTAACGAAATCGGTATGAATCAGTATAGTCGCGCCTTACATCCGCCATGCGGTGAGCGGGACGATCTAGCGTGCGGAACGGGAACCGGTTGCGGCCGGAGCGGGTGATTCATGAAATTCCTCGGAAACAAAGCAACCGTGATGCCGCTGATGGCGATCACGGCAACGCTGGCTTTCGGTGTACCCCAGGCAGGCGCGCAGGGGCTCTTCGACATGCTTTTCGGCGGCGGCGTCAAGCATGCGCCGAAAGGCGAGTTTCCGCCCCCGCCGCCGAAGAACAAGCCAAAGCCGAAAGTGTCCGGTGGTGGCGGCGGCAATGTGAAGATCAGCAGCCCATCCTACTACACCTACAAGGCCGACCGGCTGGTTCGCGTCGACTTCTCGGCATTGGCCGCGACGCCGCAGCCGGCGACACCGCAGGACGCCGCCTTCGTGCCGTCGGCAACGGGCGCTGCGTTCCGTGATGCGGTTGCCAGCTTGGGTGACTACGAACTCTTAGCCGAGCCCGACATCGCCAAGGCGCTGATCGCGTATTACTCGGCCAATCCGGATTTCATCTGGATAAGCGGAACCAGCCTCAACAGCCGCGCGCAGGATGCGGTGCGGGTGCTTGGCGAGGCTTCAAGCTATGGCCTCACGCCCGCCGACTATACGGTCGAAGTGCCCGCTGCCGGCGCATCGTCGGCCGATGCCAATGCGCAACTGAAAGAGCTCGTCCGTTTCGAGATGGCGCTTTCCGCGCGTGTGCTGCGCTATGCCCACGACGCCCAGAACGGCCGCGTCGATCCCAACCGCATGACCGGCTACTATGATTTCCCGGCCAAGCCGCTCGACTTGCAAGGCGTGCTGAGGACGCTGGCGCATACCCAGCAAGTGCGCACCTATCTCGAATCGCGGCATCCGCAGAATGCGGAATACCAGGCACTGCGCGTCGAGCTGGAATCGCTGCAGGCCAGTGCGGAAAACGAAATCGTCGTCGACCCCAAACTGTTGCTGAAGCCGGGCGAAACCAGCCCCGAACTGCCGAAGCTGCTGACCCTGATCGCGCGCAATATCGATGACGAGATGGGCGGCGCCTATGGCGAGATCCTGTCCAGGCTGGCCACCAGCGAGGTCTACGTTCCGGAACTGGTCCCGATCATCAAAGCCGTGCAGCAGAAGGCAGGCATGAAGGGCGACGGCGTCATCGGCCCGCGCACCGTCGCGACGCTGGCCGGAACATCCAAGGCCGACAAGCTGCTGAAGGTGGAAGTGGCGCTGGAGGAATTGCGCTGGCTGCCCTCCGATCTCGGCAGCCCGCGCGTCTTCATCAACCAGCCGGCCTTTACCGCAAGCTACATCGACAATGGCGAGGAAAAGCTCAAGACGCGTGTCGTCGTTGGCCGGACCACCAACCAGACCTCCTTCTTCTACGACCAGATCAAGCAGGTCGATTTCCATCCCTATTGGGGCGTGCCGCAGTCGATCATCGTCAACGAGATGCTGCCGAGATTGCGCAACGATCCGGGCTATCTCGACCGGGCCGGCTACGAGGTGACGGATTCGCGCGGCAAGCGCATTCCTTCGTCGGCGGTCAATTGGGGCGCCTATGGCTCCAACATCCCCTACAGCGTTCGCCAGCAGCCGAGCGAGGCCAACGCGCTGGGCGAGTTGAAGATCCTGTTCCCCAACAAGCACGCGATCTACATGCACGACACCCCGCAGAAATCATTCTTCCAGCGGGATATGCGCGCGCTCAGCCATGGCTGCGTGCGGCTGCAGGACCCGCGCGGCATGGCAGCGGCGGTGCTTGGCACCTCCGTGGACTATATCGCCGAGAAGCTGAAGCACGGCCATGCGACCGAGAATGTGACGCGCACGATCCCGGTCTATGTCGCCTATTTCACCGCCTGGCCTGATCTGTCCGGCAAGGTCGAATATTTCGGCGACGTCTACGACCGCGATTCGCGCCTCAAGCAGGCTCTGGACGCTACGGAGGCGGTTCGCTCGCCTTCGAGTTGAACTTCTATGCGGTTTTCTCGAGAGAACCGTTCACACGTGCTGAGATTGCACTAGGACGTAGACTCATGGGCAACGGCGGATCGATCACGCGCAATCCTTCCTTCAGCCTGTTCACAATAGATGGTGGCAGCTTTGGCGTGCTCGCGCTAAGTCGGGGCCCGCTCGATGCCGGCACGCTCTAACCAAGGGTTGCTCTGATATGAAGGAATGGCTTGCCAATTTTCCCCATAGCACATTTGCCGCTAGTTATTTCGCATTTCTTGTAATTATGTTTCTAGTATGTATCGCGGGGGTTGCATCCCTGATATATAAGGATAGATACAGAATTTTTATTCGGAGAGATAACAATTATATTAGCTACGTGTTTTTGCATAGAAAGCGAGAAATGGTGGCGCTTCTATTAATTTGGTCCGCGTCAATTATTTCATTCTTACTATTGTTCATATTGTTGGCAATATCAAAAAAATATCGATAGCGAAGCGCCTAGCGGAATGTCGCTCAATTCCTAACATTCGCAACGAAAGCTATCCGACCGGTATCCACCTATCCCGGTCATTCCGCATTTATGAGTTACGGCCTAGCGCTCCAGCAGCGGTCTCCGGAAGCCGGCGTCGCGCCCGGCGATCAGCCAATAGAGCAACCCGGCGACAAGGCCGGCAGCGGCAATGATGCCGATGTCGACCCAACGCTCCGGGTCCATATCCTCCGGTGCGCTCGGCCAGATCAGGGCGAAGCCGCCGACCGCGGCGCCGGCGCCGAAAACCATGTGCAGCAGGACATTGCGCAACGAGAAGAACTCGGCGATCAACGCGAAGATCAGCGTCTGCAGCGCGGTCACCACGATCGTCAGGAAATAGACGAACATGCCGAGCGGCGGCACCAGCAGCACCGCAATCGGCGAAACGCCCATGACGTCGAAATAGTTGGGCGCGTTGGGCAAGGAACTGAGCACGCCATAGATCACCGCGATGGCGATCAGGCCGACCAGCGCCGACACGAAGTAGCCGGCCAACATCATCAATATGCGCTTCATCACGTGCTTCGCCGTCGCCATGCCCATCCCCCAATGCGGCGCCCAGAGCTATTCCAGGAAAAGTGTGAAACGGTTTTCCGCCCGGAATCGCGTCAAAACAGACAGTTAGAGCGGTTCGCCGTTTCTGTGAAACGGTGAAGTGCTCTGGCGCACAGTCAGCCATCAAAGTGAGACTGACGCAAGGGGAGGCGCCCGCACCGGGAATGGTCGCTGACACGGCCGGGAACGAAATGTCTGCGAGCGAACCCTATTTCGGCTCCGCCGTCACAGGATCATAGGTGATTTCAACCTTCGCCTTGTCTGCCGTGTAATAGGTGACGGTGTAGGCACCGCTGTCCCAGTCGACCTCGTCCACATAGCGAAAGCCGTCGCGCTGCTCGACCTTGGCGATGATCTCGGACAGCTTCTTGGCATTGGGTGGCGGCAGCGGCTTGTCGTCCGCGGCCAAGGCCGGCGCGCCGGCGAGAAGAACGGCGACGCTGGTCGCCAGCAGAAATCTGGACATGGCTTTCCCTCAAGTTTCGTCGGACAGAAACTCGCTGGCGTGCCGGTTTGTTCCGCGGCTGGAATGCGTGCCGATTCAGTCCGCCGGTTTGCAGCTGCCCGAATAATGGGCCGCCGCCCGCTTGACTTACGCAGCGCGTCGTTGAGCGGGGTGGAGACCTGAACGGGTTCGACGAGGGTCGACGGCGGTCACGATGCTGTGGTGGTGATCGCAATAGACGCGATCCGCCGAAGTTGGCCCAGCACAGAAACGATAACCGCCGGGCACTGACCGGTCTTCGCTCACCGGGAAGCGGCACTGATAGACGCCTAGCTGAATGAGGGGGACGTCTTTCGAAATCGGTCTGATATTTTCAGGCATGGTTTTTCAGGTTCCTGGTTCATAGCCATTGCCGGCCGATGGCCGCAAAGCGACCGTGTCAAGGCGAGCTTCTCTCGTTTTGGAGGGCTGTGGATCACCATATGGTGTTGGTCGCAGCGTCAATGAAGCCCGAAACCCTGCATTTCGGAAGTCAATCATTGCGACTTAAGGCCACACCAGCTGCTGGGGTGCGGTTGACAGCGCGAAGGCGCTCGGCGGGCGATGTTGTCGTCCCACTGATCGCTCCGCCCCGGGTTAATCGGCAGGCGGGGTGAGGGGTGGCTTGTGGGCCCCCAACGCGCTGCGCTTTCGGCTTTCAGAGCCCTCCAGCGCGATGGCTGCGCCGAGCGCGGCAGAGATAGTCCATTTCATTTCTGTAGTGCCTTTTGGGATTTCGTCAATCTGGTTGCGGCTCCAGCACCCACCATTTTGCGCCACATGTTCAGGCCTTGCGCTTAGCGATTGGTCGGCTGCCGCTTCTGGCCGCGCCGAGCTTCGTCGCCGCTTTGGCGGCAGCTTTCGGAGCTTTCGACTTCGTCGCTGCTTTGGCGGCTGGAGCCTTTGCAATGGCAGGCTTCGCAGCGCGGGCAGTGAGAACAGAGGCGGCCACAGGCCTTGCCGGGTTAGGAAAAGCACGCGGCATTGCTTTGGCGGCAGCATGTTTTTTTGCGGCGGCAACCGCCACGTCCCGCTTGTGGTAAACCTTGGAACGTACAGAAGCGGAGCCCGCAGTCGACCAGCGTGATCCGGTCTCCGATGCAGGCGGCGCGACGGCCTCGATGCTCAAGCGCAGACCCATCGCGTGAACCACCTTGATAACAGTCGCAAATTCGGGACGGCCCTTGCTGTCGAGTGCCCGGTAGAGGCTTTCGCGGGATAGCCCGGCAGCCTTGGCGATCTGCGTCATACCGCGCGCACGGGCGATCTCGCCGAGTGCCGCCGCCATCAGCGCGGGATCGCCATCGGCGAAAATCTCGTCGAGGAAATGCGCGATGGTTTGCTCGTTATCGAGGTTCTTGCTGACATCCCAAGCTGTCGTTTCAACTGTCATTCAAAATACTCCTGCGCGAGTTTCTTCGCCCTTGCGATATCGCGCCTTTGACTGCCCTTGTCGCCACCGCACAGCAACAGCACCACAGCATCGCCGTGGCAGGCGAAATAGATGCGATAGCCCGGCCCGTGGTCGACGCGCATTTCACTAACGCTCTCACCCACTGGCTTCGCATCGCCAAAATGGCCGGTATGCTGAACACGAAAAATGCGGGCGTCGATGCGACCGCGCGCGGCATTTGGCAAGTCACCATACCATTTGGCATAGACCTTGGTCTGGCGGATTTCCATTCATTGCCCTGTCGCCTATAGGCCACAATATAGGCACGCTAGAAAACGCGCAAGGACTACCTGCAAGTGCCTTGCTTAGCCGCAGCCACTGCGCCGGCACCGCAGACGGCGGGTGAAGTCCGGCGGGTGCCCCGGGTTCGGTTGGCCCTCGGGGGCTGTCATGTGGGAGCCCGCATCTGTGCGCGACCGTCGGTTTTCAGAGCCCTCAACCGGCCAGCCCTAGGAGGGCGAGTTGCGGGAGCGAATACATTTTGTCAGCAGACAGTGTGGTCGCGTCCCAGAGCATCTCTTCGAACCGTTGCGCCGGTGCTATGGTGTGCCTGCATGATCAGACAGCAGGGATATGAGGCATGCCCAAAATCACCCGCCGTACACTTCTTGCGTTCACCGCCGTGTCCTCGGTCATTGAACCGACGTTTGCTGAAGGGGAAGGTGCCTCACCCGGATTGCGGGCGCTGATCGGAGCCCATGAAGCCACCTATGTCGGGCTTCACAGGGTTGTTCATCAAGCGGGCAATAGCAGCCACGAACGCAAGAGGGCAGACCGGATTGAACAGGAAGCACTGCTGGCCATCTGCTCCTATCCTGCGATCAGCCGAGGCGATCGCCGGGCCAAGGCCGATTACCTGTTGACCGCTGAGGCTCGGGGTGAACTCGACCTGGAAGAGCACATGCAGGCCATCCTGCACTCGATGAAGCGCTGATCGCGGCTGGTGCATCTCCACCAGACATCGCCGACTGCCGTAAGGATTTTGGTGGGCGATGCAGGGATTGAACCTGCGACCCCACCCGTGTGAAGGGTGTGCTCTCCCGCTGAGCTAATCGCCCGCTCGTTGCCCAAAGGCCAAGCGAGCCGCGATATAAGGGAGGCGGGTGCGGGAAGTCAAGGCGGTGTTCGGCGTTCGGCTAAGGATCGGATTTGCTGCCCTTTCCGCGTTGTCGCCGAGGGGGGGGCAGGCCGCTTCCCAACGCTATCGAGTATAGATTCTTGCGAAGAGGACCCCCACCCTAACCCTCCCCACAAGGGGGAGGTAAGCTGCCGCGCTCTCGCCTTTTGCGTCGAGAACGTTGGAAATTTGCTGATATCAGCGCCGACGGAATCTCCTCCCCCTTTGTGGGGAGGGGTTAGGGGTGGAGGTATTCGTAGGACGCAAGCCTTTGCCCATATGCGATTGCCTGCGCCACTCCCCGTCACTACCCGGCGGCGGCAATCAGCTTCTGCGCCAGACCGAGCGTCAGGGCGTCGAAATGCGAGATCACCGCCGAGGGCTCGAATTCGCTGACATGCCGGTCGGTGTAGCCGAAATCGACCGCCACCACCGGGATGCCAGCGGCTTTCGCCGTGTCGATGTCGGTTTGCGAATCGCCGACCATCAGCGCGCAGTGCGGGTCGCCACCGGCCAGCTTGATGGTCTCGATCAGATGGCGCGGGTCGGGCTTGCGGAAGGCGAACGTGTCCTGGCCGGCGATGGCGGCGAAATGTTTGGTCAGGCCGAGCGCCTCGATCAGCGCCAGCGAGTTGGCTTCGTATTTGTTGGTGCAGATGGCGAGGATATAGCCGGCCTCCTCGAAGCGCGCGATCGCCTCGACGACACCGGGGTAGGGGCGCGACTTGCCGGGGATGTTGAGCGTGTAGTGATCGAGGAAAAGTTTCAGCAGCCGGTCGTGCTCCTCGACGGCAAGCGATCGCTGATGGGCGGCGTGCGCCCGCTCGATCATCACCCGGCCGCCGTGACCGACAAAACGCCTGAAGCCGGCTTCGTCGACCGCCGCGATCTCGCTGGCGGCAAGGCTGTGGTTCAGGCTGTCAAGCAGGTCCGGCGCTGTGTCGATCAGCGTACCGTCGAGGTCGAACACGATGATCGGTCGGGTCATGGTCTGTCCTGGGCAGGTGTGCAATGGGCAGGCGATAGCGGCTGTGGCGCGTCAAGGCAAGCGCGGGGCCAGTTCGTTCAGGCAGGGCCTGCCCATCAGGCCGGGCGTTCGCGGCGGGCCGTCCTATATGAAAAACCCGCCTCGACGGCGGGTTGTTGGCGCAAATCAGCACCATGGACAAAAATGTAGCATAGCTGCCCTCACCGGTCAAGGAAATAATTCCTATACAGGCATGACCTGGAGAAGCGCCGTCCAGGGCTTTGACCGGACCTGCAAAAATGCTACGAGCCCGGCAGCGAGTTTCCGGGGCAATTACCGACATGGATGCAAGGCAATTGAAGGTCGAAGCCGCGCGCGCTGCACTTGTCCATGTGAGTGACGGCATGCGGCTCGGCATCGGCACCGGCACCACGGCCGAAGAGTTCGTGCGGCTGCTTGCCGAAAAGGTCGCCACCGGCATGACCATCATCGGCGTGCCGACTTCGGAGCGCACCGCGTTGCTCTGCCGCGAGCTTGGCGTGCCGCTGTCGACGCTGGAGGAAACGCCAGAGCTCGATCTCACCGTCGACGGCGCCGACGAAGTCGACCCGGAACTGACCTTGGTCAAGGGCGGCGGCGGCGCGCTGCTGCGCGAGAAGATCGTCGCCGCGGCGTCCCAGCGCATGATCGTCATCGCCGACCGCTCCAAGATGGTCGAGACGCTCGGCCGTTTTCCGCTGCCGATCGAGGTCAATCCGTTCGGCCTGCGCGCCACTGAAATCGCGGTTGCCGCAGCAGCTGAAAAGCTCGGTCTTTCCGGACCGGTCACATTGAGGATGACGGGAGGGCAGGCTTTTGTTACAGACGGCGGCCATTTTATCCTCGATGCATCTTTTGGCCGCATTCCGGATACAAGAGCGCTTTCGAATGCTCTCCATGCCATTCCGGGCGTGGTCGAGCATGGTCTTTTCATCGGGCTGGCTTCAGCGGCCATCATCGCCGGCGGCGACGGTATCCAAACCGTCCATGCCGCCCGAAAACCAGGGAGTTCTACCGATCATGACGTTGCATAACCGGGTTCGCAGCCTTTCCGTCCTTCTGGCGGCCTCGGCCGTTTTCGCCTTCTCTTCGCCGGCGTTTTCGCAGGATGTCACGGAATCGCACCTGAAGGCCGCCCGCGCGGCGGTCTCTGCGATCCACGCGACCGACCCTTTCGACAACATCCTGCCGCAGGCAGCCGCGGCGCTCGAATCGCAGCTGATCCAGAAGAACCCGGATATGCAGGAACTGATCGGCAAGACGATCAGCGAGAAGGCGCTGGCGCTGGCCTCGCGCCGCGCCGACCTCGAGAAGGAAGCAGCACTCGCCTACGCGAAAGTGTTCTCCGAAAAGGAACTGGCCGACATCGCCGCCTTCTACAATTCCGATTCGGGCAAGAAGCTGCTCGATAGCGGCCCGACGGTGACCCGCGAACTGGTCAAGGCAGCCGACATCTGGCAGAACGGCCTCGGCCGCGATCTCGCCCAGCAGGTCGGCGAAACGCTGGCCGCAGCCGCCAAGGCAAAGGCGCAGGCAGCACCTGCCGCGCCCGCCGACGGAGCCGCCGCTCCGGCCGATGGCGCAGCGCCCGCCGATGGCGCGGCCCCCGCGGACAACAACTGATCCCGCATTTCAAATGGCCTTGCGGCCTCCCGCGAAAGCCCGGCCTGTCCGGGCTTTTCTTTTGATGGTTTGCGGCCTACCTGTCTGACACATTTCTGAAGCCTGGAGAGCCGCGTCATGGCTGGTTACGACTACGATCTTTTCGTCATCGGCGGCGGTTCGGGCGGGGTCAGGGCGGCGCGTGTCGCCGCGGCTCTCGGCAAGCGTGTCGGCATCGCCGAGGAATACCGCTTCGGCGGCACCTGCGTCATCCGCGGCTGCGTGCCGAAAAAGCTCTATGTCTATGCCTCGCAATTTCCCGAGCACTTTGCCGACGCCGCCGGCTATGGCTGGACGGTGCCGGAAGCCAGTTTCGACTGGCAGACGCTGGTCGCCAACAAGGATCGCGAGATCAGCCGGCTGGAGGCGATCTACGTCAGGAACGTCGAGGGCGCCGGCGGCGAGACCTTCCACTCGCGCGCCATGATCGTCGATCCGCATATCGTGCATCTCCTGGGTGAGGATCGCACCGTCACAGCAGACCAGATCCTGATTGCCACGGGCGGCCGCCCGGCGCCGCATCCGGCGCTGCCCGGCCATGAACATTGCATCTTTTCCAACGAGGCTTTCGACCTCAAGGAATTGCCCAAGGCGATCATGATCGAGGGCGGCGGTTACATCGCTGTCGAGTTCGCCAACATTTTTCACGGTCTCGGCGTCGACACCACGCTGGTCTATCGCGGCAAGGAGATCCTCAGCCGGTTCGACATGGACCTGCGGCGCATGCTGCACGAAACGATGGAAAAGAAGGGGATAAGAATCCTCTGCCATTCCGTGTCCGAATGGATCCGCAAGCGGCCGGACGGCCGGCTCGACGCGCTCGTCAGCGGCGGCGAGGTGCTGACCGTCGACCAGGTGATGCTGGCCATCGGCCGCATTCCCAATACCGAGAATATGGGCCTGGAAGGCATCGGACTGGAGATGACCAAGACCGGCGCGATCGCCGTCGACCAATATTCCCGTACCAACATCGACAGCATCTGGGCGATCGGCGACGTCACCAACCGCGTGCAGCTGACGCCGGTGGCGATCCACGAGGCGATGTGTTTTATCGAAACCGCCTTCAAGGGAAATCCAACCGCGCCCGATCACGAGACGATCGCGAGCGCCGTCTTTTCACAGCCGGAGATCGGCACTGTCGGCGTGTCGGAGGACGACGCCGTCAAACGCTTCCCCGACATCGAGATCTACCGCGCGACATTCCGGCCGATGCGGCACACCCTGTCCGGGCGGGATGAGAAGATGCTGATAAAGCTGGTGGTCGACGGCGCGTCGAAGAAAGTGCTTGGCGCCCACATATTGGGGCCGGACGCCGGCGAGATGGCGCAGCTTCTCGGCATCCCGCTGAAGGCAGGCCTGACCAAGGACGATTTCGACCGCACGATGGCCGTGCATCCGACAGCGGCGGAAGAACTGGTCACCATGTACAAGCCGACCTATCGCGTGAAGGACGGCGCGCGGGTGGATTGACGGCAAAGCCGGACTGCGGGACTCCGCCGCAGCAAGGTATTTGCCACGGCGGAGATAAGGAAGCGGCTACAGCAGCGTGCCGCGCAGGATCACCAGCGCCACCGAGAAGTAGATCACCAGCCCGGTGACATCGACCAGCGTGGCGACGAACGGCGCCGATGCGCTGGCAGGATCGAAGCCGATGCGTTTCAAGGCGAACGGCAGCATCGAGCCCGACAGCGAACCGAAGGTGACGATGCCGACCAGGGCCGCGCCGACCGTCGTGGCGATCAGCGGCCAGTGCGGGCCATAATCGTAGAAGCCCATATATTGCCACAGCGCAATGCGGCAGACGCCGACCACGCCGAGCATGGCGCCCAGCACGAGACCGGTGGGCAGCTCGCGCAGCGCCACCCGCCACCAGTCGCCAAGACCGATCTCGCGCAGCGCCAGCGCGCGGATGACCAGCGAGGTCGCCTGCGAGCCGGAATTGCCGCCCGAGCTCATGATCAGCGGGATGAACAGCGTCAGCACGATCGCCTTCTCCAGCTCGCCCTCATAGCTCTGCATCGCGTTGGCCGTCAGCATCTCCGAGATGAACAGCGCGCACAGCCAGCCGCCACGTTTCTTGATCATGGCGAGGAAGCTCATCTTCATGTACGGCTCGTCCAGCGCCTCCATGCCGCCGAAACGGTGCACATCCTCGGTCGTCTCCGCGATCATCGTGTCGATGATGTCGTCGATGGTGACGATGCCGAGGATCTTGCCGTGGTCGACGACCGGAACGGCGAGCAGATCGTATTTGGAGATCGTCTGCGCCAGGGTTTCGCGATCGGTCAGCGGTCCGACCGTCACCGGAAGATGATCCGGCGCCACCGTCATGATCGAATCGCCGGGCTCACCGGTGATCAGCCGGCGCAGGCCCGTCGAGCGCACAAGCAGGTGCGTTTGCGGATCGACGATATAGATCGCATACACGGTCTCGCGCGTCCGCTCCACCTTGCAGATGTAGTCTAGCGTTTGCCCGACGGTCCAGTCCGAGGGCACGCTGACGAACTCCGTCGTCATGATCGATGCGGCGCTGCCTTCGGGATAGCCGAGGATGGAGAGTAGGGTTGCGCGCAGCGGCGGCGCGAGCCCGCCAAGCAGCTCGGATCGGGCCGGCTCTTCCAGCTCGCGCAGGATGTCGGCGGCGCGGTCGACCGACATGGCGGTGAGCAGCTTGCCCGCCTTGGCGCGCGGCAGCGCCTCCATGAGTTCGGACGCGCCGTCGAGTTCCGGCTGATCGAAGATCTCGACCAGACGTTCGAACGTCACTTCACAGAGCAGTTCCGTCGCGGTCTCTCGAGGCTCGCTGTTCAGGGCCTCGACAATGTCGGCGACGTGATCGTTGGCTAGGATACGGGCAATCGCGACGGCCTCGTCGCTGGCTACGGCGGTAAATTCGTTCATGGCTCACTCCTTGCCGTCGGCAGGACATGAACCATGTGAGGTCACGTCAGGGCGGACGGCTGTTGCGTTCGACTGTGACTGTCGCCAGGCATGGCGCGGTGACCTTTCCGCTTGCGGGTTCGCTTTTTTACTATCTGCAAGCGGGCGCAACATAGGAGCGCGCCTTGCCGTGTCAATCGCGGTGAGGAGGGAAAATGCCGACGAGCGGCCGAGATCGCGAGACTGTGATTGCCGGCCGCCGTTCGACTAGGCAGACCGGGGTGGATTAACCGTTATTTCTGCTTCAGCCGGCGCGAGAAGCGCAGCCATTTGTCTTCGACCGGCCTTGGGACCGGCCTTGGCTGCACCAGAATGGTGGTGAGTTCGGCGGGCAGGGTCGGAACCAGCGGCTTCTTGGTGGCGACGCCGTCGGCGATCGCGACGATGCTGTGATAGAATTCGCTGCCCGTCATCGATCTCGGCGCCACCGCCTCGTGCATGACGCTGATCACCGTGACATCGGGGCAGTTGTCCTTGATGGCCTGGTGGAAGGCTACCTTGCCGTCGGGGTCGAGCGCGCCGGTCGCCTCGTCGAGGAACAGCAGCCCCGGCTGCTGCAGCACGATGCGGGCCACCACCAGCTTCTGTTTCTGGCCGCCCGACAGCACCTGGTCCCAGCTTTTGCCTTCGCGGCTTTCGTCGGCCATGTGCTCGATAAAGTCGCCGAGCCCCGCCTTGTGCAGCGCCGACGCGACCTGCGCGTCGCCATGGTCGCGCTCGGAGCCCGGAAGGCAGACCAGTTGCTTCAGCGTCACCTGCTGCAGCTTGACCTCCTGGGCGGCATAGAAACTCTTGACGCCCTCGGGGAAGACAATGGTGCCGCGGCCATAGGGCCACAGGCCGTTGATCGCCTTGATCAGCGAAGTCTTGCCGCAGCCGGACTCGCCTTTCAGGAAAGTCCATTCGCCGCGCCGGAAGCGCAGATTGGCGGCGCTGAGGAAGGGCGTCGCATCCTCGCCTTGATGCGCCAGTTCGAGCTTCTGGATGGTCAGGCCAAAAACCGGGTTCTGGCTGGTGTAGTGGAAATCGGAGCGGCCGGTCTGGCTGTAGAATTCCTGCGGATGCTGGACATTCTCGATCGCCTGCGCCAATTCGATGACGCGCTGGCTGTTGGCGCGCAACGTTGCGATGTTCGGCATGACGTGGATGAACCAGGAGCATTGACTGATCAGCGAATTGACCAGCTCGGAGCCGGTTATGTAGCCCTTGAGATCGAAACCGTTGTGGATGAACGGCACCAGGCCAGGTCCATAGGCGACAATGCGGGCGCCAATGAAATTGTAGATCAGCTCGAACGAATTGTAGCCTGTGTTGACGATATTCAGCCGGGCCCAAGTGCGGTCGATGTCGACATAAAGTCGATTGTGCATCGTCTTCTGCACATCCTCGCCTTGCGAGGCCGCGACATGGAAGCTGCGACGCAGGAAAGTGGTCAACTCGCCGCGATAGCTGCCTTCGGATTGCTGCATCCTGACGTTGAGCCGTTCCAGCAGACGACCCAGTTTGACCGCGATCCAAGTGTTCAGCGGCACGTAGGTGGCGACCGCCAGGAAAGCCAAAACCGCGCTGCCGTAGCTGCCGAGAAATTCCAGCCCTTTCACTTCCGCCGAGTTTTCAAGCAATTTCTGGCCGACGAAATAAAGCGATGTGGCAACACCCAGGACGCCCATGGCGAGGCCGATGGCTCCGCCGGTCATGTCCTTGATCGATTCCTGGACGCGCTGATCGATGTTGTCGGGAGCGGCATTGCCGGACGAACCATGCTGGGCGTGGAAATGCGTATGATTGGTGTCGAGCAGCGCTTCGTTGAAGCGGCTGTCCAGCCAGCCGCGCCATTTGCGGTGCAATGTCGCTGACACGAGGCTGCGGATGCCGGTGAAGCCGGCGTCCTTGAGCACGACCAGCAGCACCAGGACGCCGGCATTGACCAGCAGCGAGCGAAGCGGCGTGGTGTTGGCGGCGTCATGGAAGAAGGCGATCGAGTTGACCAGTTCGCCGGAGGCTTCGGCGAACCAAACACCGGCCTTGCTGGACAGCGCCGTGAGCAGTGCGATCACCAGCGTCAGCGTCCAGGCTTCCTTCCAGCGGTCGGAAACCCAGTAGGCCCGCATCAGGCCCCAGAAGCTGCGCATCGACGACACCGGCGTCAGAAGCGATCGCCCTGCGGCATCGCGAGGTGTTTTTTCCGGTACTGACTCTTGCGATGGTCTACCGACCCGAATCACGATCCCGCCCAAACCTTTTTTCTTTTGTTACGGATGGTAACACCAATTGATCATTTTCCATTAATTTAAAACCGGGCGGACCGGATTGCCCCGGCAGCCGTTGCCGTGAGGCAACAGATTACATGCTGAAATATAGCGACAACGATAGGCAAAAATCACGATATCGCTTTTGATTTCAAATGTTTGAGTTGGAGAAACGCAACGTTGGAGCGGCTTCCCTTAGGGAAGTGTTTCACACGGTTTTGTGAACTCAAAATCGTCCGGACCGAGCGCTTTTCTCAAAGCGGGTTGACCCGAACACCCGAGAATTGCCGTTCGCGATCTCGCCGGGTTTGCCGTTGTCGTCCTTGCCGGAGGCAGGACGTGACCGGAGAATCGGCCGAGCGGCGCTTCCTTGTCGGATCGGCTGAGGAACTGCGTTTGACAATTCATCCGCTTGGGATTGAACCTTGCCTGGCATCGTCGACACTCATGCATGTTCGGTTCTCCAACAAGGAAGCTCCCAATGCTTGCACGCGCGGCCGCAATCCTGTCCCTCTTCGCCTGGCTGCCCCTCGTACCTTTGGCGCATGCCGGCGAGCAGAGCATCCCGGCCAGCGCCGAAGGCCAGATCGAGTTCAACACGCCGTCCGGCAACATCGGCTGCATCTACACGCCCAAAGGCGGCACCGGCACCTATGAACCAAGGGATGGTGGCCCGGAGCTGAGCTGCTCGCGCGTCGAGCCAAGCTACGTCACGATTATCCTGGGTCCGAAGGGGCCAGCCACGCTGATCAAGAACCCAGGCGAGCAGGGCTGCTGCAGCGATGTCGACAAGCTTGGCTACGGCAACAGCTGGAGCGCCGGGCCGTTTTCGTGCCAGTCGTCAACCAAGGGACTGTCCTGCATGGCGACGAACGGCCATGGATTTTTCATCAGCAAAGCCAAGGCGACGGTGAAGTAACGTTTCCTGCTGTCGCGGACAGGAGAGGGCGGTCGGCTCAGCCGGCTTTTTCCAGTTCGCCGCGCGCCTTGGCGGCCGCCACCTGGCGAATGGCATCGGCCAGCGTATCGGCATCCTGTGCGCCCATGACCGCGTATTTGTCCTCGAGCAGGAAGCACGGTACACCAGAAATGCCCATGCGCGACGCGGTGGCGATCTCGGTGCGCACCGCCTCGACATCGGCCTCGGTCGGCAAAAGCGTGGCGACCACGGACGCATCCATGCCGGCCTCGCGCGCCGCCTCGACCAGCACGGCATGATCGCCGATGTTGGCGCCTTCCTCGAAATTCAACTGGAATAGCCGGCGCACAAGCCTGTTCTGAATGGCTTCGCCGGCGGCACCTGCCCAGCGGATCAGCCGGTGCGCATCCAGCGTGTTCGGCGCCACCTTGATGGCGTCGAAGGCGAACGAGATGCCTTCGATTTCGCCCAGCGGCTCGATGCGGACGTGAATCTCGCGGATGCGCTCATCACTGCCGAATTTTGCCAGCATGTATTCGCGGCGGTCCTTGCCTTCGGGCGGAATGGTTGGATCGAGCTGGAACGGCCGCCAGCGGACATGTACGTCGACATCGCTGACGGCGGCGATTGCCCTGTCGAGCCGCTTCTGGCCGATGAAGCACCAGGGGCAGACGACATCGGATACCACATCGACGGTGATGGCGTTCAATTCGCTCATCTCGATCTCCCTGATCCCTCAGTTGGGCTTGCGCCACCATGTTGGCAGTTGATACCCGAATATGGGTGTCTTTTGCGGATGTTCCAGGTAGTTCCAGTAGGCGATCCATTGCTGCGTGTTGTACTGCATCGGCACCATGTAGTTGCCGGAGATCAGCAGCCGGTCGAGAACGCGAACTGCGGCAACATAATCCTCCTTGGAACGGGCGCGCAGCATCGCCTCGATTGCCGCGTCCACAGCCGGATCGGCGACGCCGGCGAGATTGAACGAGCCTTCCGTCCTGGCCGCGGCCGAACTCCAGCGTCCGCTCTGCTCGATGCCGGGTGACAACGAGTTGTTGAAGCCGCTCGATCCGACCAGGACCTCGAAATCGAAGCGCTGCTTGCGCGACTGGATCTGATCGCCGTCGAGGCTGCGAATGGTGAGGTCGATGCCGATCTTCTCCAGCGTGCGCTGGTAGATGCCGGCAAGGCGCTCCTCGTCCTGCGACGCGGTCAGGATTTCGAAGCTGAAGGGTTTGCCTTCGGGATCGAGCATCGTTCCATTCTGCACGTGGTAGCCGACACTTTTCAAAAGATCGAAAGCTGCCTTCAAGACGCGGCGGTCCTGACCGGATCCGTCGGTCACCGGCGGCCGCCATGTACCGTCCATGACATCGGCCGGCACGCGGCCGGGGTAGGGCGCCAGAAGCGCTTTCTCCTTGTCCTCCGCTGGATGGCCGAGCGCGGAAAGCTCGGAGTTTTGCCAATAGCTCATTGTCCGCGCGTACTTGCCGCCGAACAGGTTCTTGTTGGCCCATTCGAAGTCATAAAGCATGCCGAGCGCGCGCCGCACGACCGGGTTGGCGAATTTCGGCAACCGCGTGTTGAACAGGAAACCAGTCACCACGGGCGGAATGCCGGTGTCGAAGGTCTGCGCGACCACATCGCCCTTGTGGAAGGCCGGAAAATCGAGATCGCGCTCGCGCTTCACCGGATCGCTGTCGTCGTCGATGGCGCAAAGGCCTTTCTTGAACGCTTCGAGCTTGGCGTTGGCGTTGAGGAAATACTCAATGGTGATCCGGTCGTAATTGTCGAAACCGCGCTTGGCCGGGACGTCCTTGCCCCAGTAGTCCGGGTTGCGCTTGAACACGATGCGCTGGCCGGGCTGCACCTGCGCGATCGTATAGGGGCCGCTGCCGATCACCGGCTTGAGCGTCGTCCTGTCGAAAGTCTCCTTGTCGAAGGCGTGCTTCGGGATGATCGGGGTCAGCGCGATGATCAGCGGGAATTCGCGATCGGCCTTGTCGTTGAAGGTGAAACGCACGCTGTGGTCGCCGGTCTTTTCGAGCTTGGCGACCCTGGCCATGCGGTCGCTGTAGGGCGGTCGGCCTTTCTCGGTGTAGACGTCATAGCTGAACAGCACGTCCTCCGGCGTCACCGGCTGGCCGTCCGACCATTTGGCCTTTGGATTGAGATGGAATTCGATGCTCTTGCGCTCCGGGTCCATGTCGGCGCTGTCGGCCAACAAACCGTAGAGCGTGAAAGCCTCGTCGGCATTGCGCTGCATCAACGGCTCGAAGACCAGATTGCCGAAGATCGTATCCATCATGCCGCGCGCCGTCGTGCGCAGGCTCTTGAGGATAAAAGGGTTGAGGTTGTCGAAGCTGCCGACGACGCAATAGGTGATGTTGCCACCTTTGGGCGCATCGGGATTGACGTAGTCGAAATGCGTGTAGTCGGGCGGCAGCGCCGGCTCGCCCTGCATGGCGATAGCGTGCTTCGGTTCCGATGCGGCCGGCTGATGCGAAAGTGCGAGAAACGACATCGCGGTGATCAGCCAAACAACAACGCGGCCCATGACCGTCTCCTTACTGGGCGGCTTGATGATTCGGAGTGCACCCTAGCATGGCGCCACCGCGCTCCGGCCAGATACATCAGGCCAAATCGCACGACGCAAATTGCACGGCCAAGAATCGCAGGCGCCGGGCTGGATTCGGCATCGCTTGCAGTGTAACACGCCCTCCGAAGTCATTCTGTTGCCTCATTTCGGCAACAGGTAGCTGGACCACACGGCACGAAGAAGCCGGTCCCGGGATCATTTGAGAGGAAGTGCACGACATGACGAGCCTGAACAGCAACGCGTACCGCCTGTCGGTCATGGCCGCTGGCGTGATCGGCTTTCTGGGCGCAGGACTCCCCGCCGCTTCCGCACAGCAGCAACAGCAGATTCCGCAAGGCTGGTTCAAGGCCTGCACCAAGCAGGAAGACGTCGACATCTGCAACGTCCAGAACATCACCACCGCCGGCAACGGCCAGCTGGTCACCGGCGTCAGCCTGATCGAGCTCAAGGGCAAGGTGAACCGCAAGGTGTTCCAGGTGACGGTTCCGACCGGCCGTCTGGTGCCTCCCGGCATCGGCCTGCAGATCGACACCGGCAAGGCGCAGAAGCTCGATTATGTGATCTGCTTCCCGGATCGTTGCGTGGCCGAAGTGCCGCTGACCGATCAGCTCGTCGCGGCATTCAAGAAAGGCCAGGCGATCACGCTGACTTCCGTCAATTTCCAGAACCAGCCCAATCCGATCAAGATCGCCCTGCAGGGCTTCAGCGGCGCCTATGACGGCCCGGCGCTGCAGCAGTCGGACATCGAGGACCGGCAGAAGAAGCTGCAGGACTTCGTCGCCAAGAACAACCAGGATTTCGCCAAGAAGCTCAAGGAAGAGCAGGACAAGGCGAAGACCGCCAACTGATCGGCCGATATCGTCCGGCCAGCAAAAAAGCGGGGTCATGCCCTAATGCAGTTCACTTAAGTTGGGCTGGATGAGGATCTGGTAAGACCTATCGAACAGGATGGAGATTCGTTTCCATCCTGTTCGTG
>NZ_JAMYSJ010000023.1:0-96500 GCF_040321855.1 Mesorhizobium sp. M0227
CGGCGTGCCGTTGACATGCGTCACCGTCGCGCCGTCGGCGCCGGCGACGAAGTCCAATGTTCCCGTAAGCGCTGGGGCACCTTCCGCAATCGACTGCGAGGCTTCATCATGCGCCGTCGGCACGTCGTCAACGATCTTGACGGATAGCGTGGCGTTGGCGCTCTGCAGATCCTGGTCGGTCAGCGTGACGGTGAAGTTCTCGAACAGGTTATTGGTGCCCTGAATGGGATCATGCGCCTCGTTGTCGACCAGCGTGTAGGTGTAGCTCACCTGGCCGGTGGCGGCATTGTAACCCGTCACGTTGAGTGTGTTGCCGAGCGCGGTGGTGAACGAGCCCGCGGTGAACACGCCGTCGGTAATGAAGGCGTTGCCCTCGATTGCCAGCGAGTGGATGCCGTCGGGCGAGGAGATGGTGAAGGTGCCGGCGCCGATTTCCGCCGTGCTTGCCGGATCTGAGCCAGGTCCGCCCGGCGTGCCGACATTCAATGCCGCTTCGTTGACGATGACGTCGCCGCCATTGGCCTCCGGCGTCAGGTCGGTGATCACAGGCGTCGAGTTGCCGATCGAGATCGTCAGCGTGGTGTGCGAGGTGTCGCCGTCGCCGTCCTTGATGGTGTAGGTGAAGACGTCGTTGACGCCGCCAGGCGTGCCGGCGTCGCGCACATAGGTATAGCTGCCGTCGCTGAGCAGCGTCAGCTTGCCATATTCACCCTGGAGAGGGTTGTTGAGCGTGGCCGTGCTGTCCAGATCGACATTCGTCGTGCCCTTGGCAACGCCCACCACGGTCGCGCCGTCGGCGCCTTGGGTATCGGCAACGCCGTCTGTCGTGTTGGCGTCGACGACATCGGTGCCGCCAACCAGCACATTGCCCGTCGCGGGGCCGAATTGGCCCGCCGCAATGCTGTCAATATCGGCAACCGCCGTCGGCACGTCGTCGACGATGGCGACGGCAAAGGTGGTGCTGGCCGAATCGCCGTCGACATCCGTGACAGTGATGCTGAAATTGTCAGGAACCGTATCGGTGCTCGGATCATAGCCGGGTGTCTGATCCGTGTGGGAGACCGATTCGGTCACCGTGTAATTGTATTCGATGGCACCGGTGCTCGGATTGAAGGAGACGATCGTCAGGAAGCCGTACTGCCCTTGTATCTGATCGCCGACGGCGGTGACGGTGACGCCATTGATGACAATCGACCCAATTCCATCCGGCGCATCGATGTTGATCGTTCCAGTGCCGGACGTTTCAGCATCGCTTAGCGCGTCACTGCCGGGCGACTGATTCTCATCGCCATCAAGGCCTGTTTCACTGGCCGCTTCGGATGGGGCAAGCAATGACGTGGCCGTCACTGTAACCTGCCTGTCGACGATCGAGGGAAATAGCTCGCGCCGCTCCAGAAGCCCGAACTGCAAGGCCGTCGGGGGCAACAGGGCCGACAGGTCGAACCCGTCGCCGATGCCGCCGGGGGGAACCGAGAAGTCTCCGCCCGCGCTTGAATTCGAACCGCCCGGGCCGGCCGATATGGAACCGTCGGCGCCGAAGGCGACATCGACATGGCTGGCTTCGAGTGCCGCCAGCAAAGCAACGCGCGGCACCTCGACGTCGCCGATGATGAAGGTCGGCACGTTCAGGGCGCCATCCTTGACCACGATCACCGAGCCGTCGGCCTGTTCGAGCAGAAGGTTTTGGCCATCGACCTTGATGTTGTCGATGGAGGCGTTGGCGGGAAGCCTCACCACATGGCTGGCGTCGGCTACGTATTCGTGCGGCGCAGCTGCCGGCGGTGCCTTTGCTTCCGCGGGGGCTTCTGGCTTGACAGGCGCTCCGCCGCCGACATCGACCGGCACCGGTTCGGACGCTGCCGGCGCGGGCTGCGTCGAATTTGCCTGTGCGACCCGGATCTCCGCCGGCGACGCCTGATCGGCGTGTTCATTGGACGCGGAATGCTCGTTCAAGGAAGCCGAAAAGCTGTCCAACTCGATATTGTTCGTCATGGCTGAAACCCCTCCGATATTTACCGGATAGAGACAGCGGCCACTTCTACTTTGCAACTGCCCCCTAATCTATTTCATATATTATGATATGCATTGCCCGGCATTTTTTACACGTGGTAAACCGCAACAATATAACCTGATATATGTTGGTTTCTGGAGGTCTGGTTGACGGATGACTAGTCGGGATCTTTTTGGTGAACCAAAGTATAAATTTGAATAAAATTTTAGACAAACTGGATAAAGACAGTTGCTGGATATTTATCCACCTTCCTTTCCAATAATTTGAGACAAGATTGGTAGCGTCCACAGTCAAAGGTGGGCGTTATGAAAAAGCAAAAACCAGTTCCGGGAAAAACCCGGCTCCAGATGCTCCTGCTGGCAATCGGGCTTGTCGGCCTGGCGGGGCCGTCATTCGCGAGCGATATCGCCGCATCCGGCTGGCCTCAGGAGAAGGTCCAGACGCCGCCCTGTCTCGGCGGTGTTTCGCTGGCGAGGCCCCAGCCCAGGCAGCCTGCGGGCGCTTACCGGATCGGTCAGGTCATCAGCAGCTATGGCCCGGCAGATGCTGACCGCGGGGATGGCTCGTCAACGGCGCGAGATGACGCCGGGATAGATCCGGTGCAGACCGCGTCGATCATTCCGGGGGTCTTCGGATCGGTTGCCTTGTCCATGCGCAATTTTCCCGTCGCGGCGCGCTGGGCGCCCGTGTACCGGGCAATCACCGCTTGTTCGGCGGGCAGCCCCTGCGAGCGCAAGAGCACAGCTTTTGCCGGCATGGTCGCCGCCGCTCAAGGCAAGGGATTCAGCGAGAAGCTGTCCTTCGTCAACAGCAGCGTAAATCGCCTGATCGCCTACAGGAAAGATAGCGTCGTCTACGGCAAGCTCGACTATTGGGCGAAGCCTTCGGAGATTCTCGAGCGGCGAGCCGGCGATTGCGAGGATTTTGCCATACTCAAGATGACGGCCCTGCTGAGGGCCGGCATTCCAACGCAGAGCATGGCGCTGGTTGTTCTCCAGGACCGCAAGCGAGGCTTCTTTCACGCAGTGCTGTCGGTGAGCACAGGCAGCGGCACCTTCATTCTCGACAGCCTCAGCAACACTGTCGTGCGTGACAGCGATCTCCCGGATTACGTTCCGCTCTACTCGTTCAGCACGGACCGGGCCTGGATCCACGGTTCAAGACCGGGCGGAGCCCAGATGGCTGACATCAAAGGCGGTATCGCAACCGTCGCACCTGGCGAAGGTTTTCAGCCGTAAGTTCTCGTTGGATTGGTGGTGATTCAGCCGCCGAAGACGAACGCCATCAGCAGCTCCGGCTCGAGCACCGGAGCCCGCACCGCATTCAATTGCCCCCGGTATCGACGATCACCCGCGCCGATGACAAAACCGGTGGCCACCGGCGATTCGCCATTGGCATCGAGCCGCGCGAAGATGTCGGCCACGTTGAGGTCCAGCGCCAGCTTGAGGTCGTGCCGTGCGTCATCGCTTGGGGCGATCGGCAATTGACGTTTGACCAATTGCTGGAACGGCGCGTTGAACGACAGGATCTTCTTCGACGATGCCAGCGCAAAGGCTGGTGACGGGCAAGCGACCAGTATGGCGTTGATGGTGTTGATCGATGCAAGCCTTCGCAAGGTCAGGTTTTCATCCGCCAACCCACGCATGCAGGCCACCCGGATCGCGGATGTCAAATTGCCTGTCTGTGCCTGGCTTTCGGCGATCTCGTCGATGAGCATGCCGATCGTGCATTTCCTGCGTTCGGCCATCTGCTTCAGCGACAACCAGAATGCCCGCTCCAAGCGGATGCCGCGTCTTATGCCGCCACGCGCCACGACCCGAAATTCAAGCCCAAAATCCTCGGCCGCGACTGGCGGAAGCAGTCGCTCGCCATCAGGATGAGGGCTGGCGCTACCGCTCACTCATTGCCTCCTCGCGCGCCTTGTTGATCGGCTTCAGGAGGTAGTGCAGGATCGTCTTGCGCCCGGTCTTGATGTCGACCGAGCAGATCATGCCGGGAATGATCGAATAGGCCTTGCCGTCTCTTTGAAGGGTCGATTTGTCCGTCGCCACGCGCACCTGATAGTAGGGTTCCCCCGTTTTCTGATCGACCAGGCTGTCGGCTGTGATGTTGGAGACCTTGCCCTCGATGCCGCCGAAGATCGAGAAATCATAGGCGGTGACCTTGATAAGGGCCTCCTGGTCGGGACGGATGAACGCGACATCCCGTGGCGAGACCCGTGCCTCCACCAGCAACGTCTCGGAGGTCGGCACGATGCCGGCGACGACGGCGCCGGGCTGGACGAAGGCCCCGACCGTGTTGAGCTCCAGCGTGTTGACGATGCCATCCACGGGAGACCGGATATCGGTGCGCGCGACCTTGTCGGTGGCCCCCCTTATGGTTTCATCCACCACCGAAAGTTCCGCCAGCGCCTGGGTAAGGTCGTCCAACGCCTCCTGCTGCAGTTGCAGGCCGAGTTCCTCGACCTGCAGCTGGGCTTCCGTGATCGCGGCCTTGGCTTTCTTTATTGTTTCGCCGGCCAGGTTCAGCTGGCCGTTGAGTTCGGTCTGTTCGCGCTCTACCCGGAGCTGCTCGGTCCTTGCCATCAGGCCTTTCTTGACCATCGCGTCGACCAGTTTCGCCTCCTGGTCGCTGACGACCAGGTTCTTGGTCAGACGGTCGGAATTGGCCACCGCCTCGGCCAGTTCCCTCTCGCGCTGATCGAGGCGTGACTTGAGCACGGACAGCTTGTTGTCGAAGTTCCCGCGCCGGGCAATGAGCAGCTTCTGTTCATTGTCGCAGATTTGCGGAGCGACCGACTGGATGTCCTGCGGGCACGGAAATGGGCCCGAGAGATTGCCGGCCTGTTCGTATTTCAGCCTTGCTATGCGCACTTCCAGCGCGCGCGCCTTGGCCTGCTGCTCGCCGAGACTGGACGTATTGAGCGTGTTGTCCAGACGAATGATGAGATCGTTCTTCTTGACGACCTGGCCAATCGTCACGGCGATTTCCTGAACGACACCGGCTTCACTCGCCTGGATGATCTGGGTCTTGGAAGCGGGTATGACCTTGCCGTCGCCGCGTGCGATCTCATCGACTTCGGCAAAGGACGCCCAGGCGACAAAGACCACGAAGAGCGCTCCGATGATGAATATGGACGCCGACGCAAACAGCGGCGGTCGATCTTCCCTGGCAAGCATTTCCCACGCCCCAACGCATTGGATGCAGCAATAATTGTTTTGTCAGGCGCTTGTTTTCTGCAACGCCTGTATGACTTGGTCCTTCGGTCCGTCGGCAACGATCTTGCCCCGTTCGATAACGATCAGGCGGTCGGCCAGCTCAAGCATGCTGAACCGATGTGTGGAGACGATCAGCGTCGTGTCGCGGTCGAAAGCGACTTTGAGCTGCTTGATCAACTGGCGTTCCGAGGCAAGATCCATCGAGCCCGACGGCTCATCCAGAAAGACGATTTTCGGTTTGGTCAAAAGCAGGCGTGCGATCGCCACGGTCTGCCTCTGGCCGCCGGAAAGATTGGTGCCGCGCTCGCCGACATTCATGTCGTAGCCGCGCGGGTGGCGTGAAACGAAATCGTCGACGCCGGCCGCCTTTGCAGCTTCGATGATCTGTTCGTCCGTAGCCTCGGGGCATGCCATCAGGAGGTTTTCCTTGATGGTGCCCGAGAACAGGTCGCCGGCCTGCGCAACGATGCCGACCGCGGCGCGAACCTCGGACGGGTGATACTGGCGAATGTCGATCCCATCCAGCAGCAACTCACCGGACGTCGGCAGGAAGAGCCGGCCGATCAGCCGCCCCATCGTCGTCTTTCCCGATCCTATGCGGCCGATGATGCCGATCCGCTCCCCTGGCTTCACCGAGAAATTCAGGCCGGTCAGAACCTCGTTCTCCGAGCCGGGATAGACGAACCCGACATTCCTGAACACCATCGCCCCCTTGCGAATGGGGCGGTTGACGAAACCCACCGTGTCAGGTCGGTCTTCCGGTTGAGCCATGATCGAATTCACCATTCTCAGCGAGAGCATGGCCTGGCGAAACCGGGACAACGTTATGGCGATCTGGCCGAGCGGCGCCACGGCCCTGCTCGCCAGCATCACCGTTCCTATGATTGCTCCTGTCGAAACATGCCCTTCCGAGAAGGCATAGGCGCCGGCCACGACCAGGGCGACGGTCACCAGCTGTTGTATGGACTGGGTGATGTTGCCCGCCGCCGCCGAAAGCTGCTTGATCTTCTCGGACGTGTTGGCGGCGTTCTTGGAGTGCTCCCCCCATTTTCGCAGCAGATACGCCTCGGCGCGCAGCGACTTGATCGTCTCCAGCGTCGAGATGGATTCGACCAGCAGTGCCTGGCGCTGCGATGCTTCGTTCATCGAGGCGGCGACGCGCTTGCCGATGCGGCGCTGGGTGACCAGGCCGACGATGACGGACATCACGAAGGCCAGCGCCGGTATGATCACCAGCCAGCCGCCAATTGCATAGATCACAAGGAGAAAGACGAAGACGAATGCCGTGTCGATGAACACGCTTATGGTGTTGGAGGTGAAGAACTCCCTGACGAATTCATATTGCGTGACCCTGTTTGCGTATTCACCGGTCGATCCGGGGCGCGCCGACAGCGACGAGTTCAGCACTTTCTCGAACAGCAGATAGGATATTCGGAGATCCGCCTTGCGCCCGGCATAGTCGATGAGGGAGGCCCTGGCCGTCTTCAAAAGCAGGTCGAACAGGATGACCGCACCGATGCCGAGAGCCAGCACCCACAGTGTCGATATTGCCTTGTTCGGCAGGATCCTGTCGTAGACGTTCATGGTGAAGATCGGCGAGGCTATGGCCAGCAGATTGATGAACACCGCCGCCAGGACGACTTTCGAATAGGTGCGCCAGAAAGCGCCCATCGTCCCCGTGAGCCAATGTCTCCGCTCGATCCTGGCCGCCGAGCCGACCGACATGGTCTCGGCGGCATTGGCGTAGGTGATCGAGAAGGAAGCGCCGCCGCTGATGTAGCTGGCGGCCAGTTCCGATCGGCCGATCGCGGTGCGGCCGTCTTCCTGGGGCGCGGTGATATACGCATCGTCTTCGCCTAGAGCGAGCAGGGCAACGGGCAATTGGCTGACGCGAAAGACGATTGCGGGCAGATCGATACGCCCCCTGAGAAAATCCCGGTGGTTGAACTCGGTGACTTCCAGGCCGATGCGTTCGGCAAGGTGCCTGATGTCGTCGACCGCAATTCGCGTGTCCGAGAGCGGCACGCCGGCAAACAGCACGGTCTCCGCGCTCGGCCTGCCGAGATATCCGGCAACGGCTGAGAAACAGGCCTTGAACGCCTCCTTGGGGGAGAGGATGTTGGGTTGCTGGTTCACGATCTGCCCGTCAGGACGCTCGCTGGGCCTTGCGTCGTCTTACTTCTTCCTCACCGGGGCGAGAATATCGAATGGCAGGTCGTTCTTCTGCTCCGATGGCGTCCGCGCATAAGTTTCAGTGTCCGCGGTTTCCGGTGCTGCGAACTCGGTGCGTGCATAGGCTGTCGCTTGCTTTGCCGGCTGAAGGTTCATCGTTTTCAGCAACTGTCCGGTCGCGGCCAGAAGCCGGTACTGGGCAAACAGCGATGCGTAGGACGCGGTATCCGCCAGCGTTGCCGTGTTGAACCGCGTATTCTGCGCATCCAGCACGTCGAGCAGCGAGCGCTGTCCAACCTTGAACTGCTCGCGATAGGAAGCGACCAGCTTCTCATTGGCGGCGGCTTGCTGCCTCAGGGTCTTTGCCAGATCGGCTTGCCGGAAACGGCGATCCCATGACGTGCGAACGGCTTCCTCGATTTCGCGCTGCACCTGATGCAGCGCCAGGCGCTGTTCGCTGGTGCGGCGGATCTGCTCCTGCTCGTTGGCCTTGTCAATACCACCGCGGTAGAGATTCCACCGCAGGACCACGCGCGCCTGAAGGTCGCTGGTGTCGCCATCGTCGCCGTCAATGTCAGTTCCCGCCCGGGCGCGACCTTCAGCGATGATGGAGGGGCCGAATTTTGCCCGTGCGGCATCCACGAGGGAAGCCGCCGCGTCGATGTCGCTGTTGGCCATGTGCACGCGCGGATTGCTTTCGCGCGCCAACCCTATTGCCTCGTCAAGCGATCGCGGGAGCGCAGCCGAGACATCGCCCGGCCTCGATGGGCTGGTCAGTGGCTTTCCGACGGTCTTGAAGAAGCGGATCTTGGCCGCTTCCAGTTCCTCGGTCGCCTCCTGCATGCGCGCCTTGGCGGCAAACAGCCGTTCCTCGGCCTGCTGCCGGTCGGCCTCGTTCAGCGCGCCGCCCGAAATGCCTTGCCGGATGTCGCCGAGAATTCCCTGGTGGAAGCCGAGATTTTTCTTCGCTTCGACAACGATCGAAGCCTGCAGCATGTATTCCAGATAGTCCTGGACAACGGACAGCCCGATGAATTCGGACCGTTCCAGCACCCGGAACGAAGCGCCATCGACGCGCGATGCCTGACGGTTCAATTCGGCCCGCCTTGCGCCGCTGTCATAAAGCGTCTGCGAAACGGTAAGATCCGTTTCAGCCGGATAGAGCGCGTCGTCTTCGATGGAAAGGGAGCGCCGGGATGAATTGTCGAGCCGGCGAACGCCGGCCGATGCCTCGACATCGACACTGGGAAGATAAAGGCCCTTGGCCTGCCGCAACTCGAACTCGATTGCTTCGCGATTTTCGATCGCCTGTCCAATCTCGGGATTGGATTCCACCGCGACAGCCATCGCCTCCTTGAGCGTAAGCGCATGAGCACTCCCGCAGGTCAGCATGGTGGCCGCCATCAAAAGACCAAGGCGCCTGCCTATGGTCGACATGTTTGTCGTATTCATCAATCCCACCCTAACGTTTCCCCAGCGTCCTTTTCAGAGCGCTAACCAAGCCAAGGCCTGCCCGTCGGTGGATTATTCACAAATTCACGAAATATGTGAGCGATTATTGATTTAGAGGTCGCTAAATAGCCTTTTTGGGCAACAAGGCTGCGAGATGTAGCAAAAATAGCACATAACGTCGGCTCGCTCCGGTTGTATCCGGACGCCGCACTCTGCGGGATAGCCCGAAAAACGGCAGGTCAGTGGGCCGATATGGCCAGAATCATGCCATGTGGGTATGGCGGCTGTTGATGACCCAACCTGAAGTTGAGCCATTTTCAGGTACGCCCTCTCGGCAGCCGCCCCAAAATACTCCGTCGCGGCGGCCGGCGTGCGCGTCATGTCGCTGATTGCGGCCAAAAGCTGGGTCAGCGCGCACCCTAATTTGCGCTCAACGCCACCATGCGGTCGAGCGCCGCGGTCAGGCCGCGAAGCGAGACCGGGAAGCTCAGCGGGGTCTCGGCGTCCGTCGTCACATTGAGCTTCAGCACCGAGCCTCCCCTCAGCTTTCCAAGCGTCGGCCGATCGACGGTAAAGACGGAGACGCAACCCGTTGGCAGGCAGGTCCTGAAGCGCTGCGGGGACAGTGGCGGCTGATCGTCGATCTGCAGCGTCACGCCCGGGTCGAGCAGGATGCCGAAGGGCAGAAGCAGGGTAGCCGTCGTCGAGCCGTCCGGTCGTGCCGCGATCTCCACGGCAAGAAGCCTCTGCCCGTTCTGCTGGACCTGATCTTGCGCGAGCGAGCACACTCTCGCCTTCTCTCGAACCGAGCAGGTCACACTCCAGTCCTGATAGACTTCACGCAGCGATGAGGGTCCATCCGGGACAGCCGCCACCTGTTGCTGGGCGGACACCGGCGACATCAACGAGAATAGAATTGCCCCACATGCGGAGACGGCCTTCGGGCCAAGCTTCATGTGCAGACCCACTCGCGGATCTTGCATTTCTCTCCCGCCGCCTCGCAGGCCTGCAAAGCGAGATCCTCCGCTTCGCGACGGGTCTCGGCCGAGTTCACGCCCCAGGGCGTGAAACGGTTCTCCACCTTGTCTGCCACGGCGAGTGCACCGCAGTGCTTGTAGGGAAAGCCGGTCTCGTCGTCATCATTCCAATGGCGGTGGTTGCGGAAGACGGTGACGACGTTGCAGGCCTTTCCGCCCGCGTTCTCGCAATATTTCTGTGCGATGTCCTTCGCTTCCTGCCGCTTGTCGGCGCCCCAGAAGAAGCCGTATTTGGTATCGGCCTGCGAATAGGCAATGGCCGCCCAGATGCCTTTTTCCTCCTGTTGCGGCTCCGGTGGGGCCACAAGGTCGGCCGAGACGACTTGTCCGCTCCACAACAGGGTCAAGCCCAAAACTGCCAAACCCTGCAATCTCATGGTCGGCATCCTTTCCTTAACCTCAATCGCTTCGCGTCCTACTTCGCCGCCGAAGCGAGGGAGATCACCACACAGCTTTTGCCCGTCGGCAGGAGAAGCGCTTCGCCGGCATTGCCGCCGAGCTCGTAGACCTCGACTTGCCCGAGATGGTCGGTAATCTTGCTGCCCTGCGGCAGGATGGATGCGATGTCGGCGCACGGGCTGGCGAATGGCGCCACCCGCACCATCGCCCCTTCGCAACCCGTGGCGGTGGGCGATGCGAAGACGATGCCGGCGGCCGGTCCGCTATAGCGTTCCGACGCATAGTCCATGCCGACAAAGGCCTGAATGGCGTGCTTGTCGGCGGCCTGGTCGTTCCACAGGGATTTGACGCTGTATTTCGTGCCGTTCGTCAGAATCTGTCCGAGCGCCGGATAGACGGTCGAGCAGGCCTGCACACCGGCCTGCTTGACATGCTCGAGGAAGGGCGTGTCCGGAAGTACGGGGGCCGCCGCAGTTTCTGCGGGTGCGGCCGTCGCGCCGCCGACCAGATTGGCGATGGCGGCATAGTTCCCTGCGGCGAAGCCAAGGCCCGCCACGACCAATCCCAGAAGTGAATATCCGGCCACGCGTGGCCAGCGCCGCCTTGGGGACTCGGCCCGCCTCTGCCGATCCGCCTCGACGGTCGCAGTGCGTTTCGCGGACGTGAACTGGTCCTGCTGGCTCATGGTGATGCCCCGGTTATTTGAGTGGTGAAAGGGCCTCTGACAGCCCCTTGAGCGTTGCGGTCACGGTGATCGTCTGACCGTCGACCGTCGAATAGGAGATCGCCGGTGTCGCATTCTGCGATATCTGTCGGCGCATGACGGGGCCTACCGGCAACATGCCGACGCAGACCATTTCGTTGCAGCCGTTCAGGTGCACGTCGATCGGCTGCTTCTGTCCATCGAACCTCAGCGACACCAGACCATCGCTCCTGGCGTTCGGAGCGGTGCGCAGGATCATGTACGGCTTGCCGTCCTGGGTGGCGGCGAGCGACCAGCTGAAAGCCATCTTGCCTGATGCGTCCTCGATGATCTGCGAGACGTTGCAGACCTTCTTGCGAGCCTTGAGGTTCTCGTCGCAGATCAGCGTCCAGTTATCGAACGGGCGGATGGTGCGCTGATAGTCTCCGAGCTTCACCTCGGGCGGCACCACCACGTCCGATGGCTTGATCCTGTAGGTCGACGCGGCCTGCCCGGCGGCCGGCACGAGGCCGCCGCAGAGCGCCAGGCAGGTCAGGGCAACAAGTCCTTTCATTCCTGCCTCAGTTCAAGGTGAAGCTGATGCCGGCGCCGACACCGACATGCCCACCCGCGGCCGTGCCCGACAGATTGCCCCGGATGCGGCCGTCCTCGCTGGTGTAGCCAGCGCCGAAGGCGAACGCGCCTGCGTCCCGCCACAAGCCGCCACCCGCCGCGACGCTCAGCTTTCCGGGCCGGTCGTCATAGCGCAGCGAGGCGGCCGCAAGGCCTATCGCGGCCGCCTGCCGCGCCTCGTCGCGGATGCCGCTGATGTCCGAATTGAGCTGGCTGAGCTTCTGGTCGGTATAGTCGTTGGCCTGCTGCAAGGTCGTGACCGCCACCTTGTCGGTGTAGTCGTTGGACGTATCGATAGCGTAGGCCACGCGGTTGTCCGTATAGCTCTTGCCCGCGGTCAGGCCCTGGTTCATCTGGTCGACGTTGACCGCATCGGTCCCTTTGACGCCGGGGCCGACATTGGAGATGACGACCGGCGCGTTGACGTCGCCACCTTGCAGCGTGATGGTGTTCGTCTTGTTGCCGCCCTGGGTGTCATAGGTCACCGCGTTCTGGGTAAGGTTTCCGACGCCGGCTTTCAGATCCTCGATCGCCGTGTTGGTGGCGTAGAGCTGCGAGCCGTTGATCGCATCGGTGCTGCCGGCATCGACGCGGCCGGCGGCGACATTGGTGATCGTCCGCTCGGCGCCGGCGTCGCCGACGCTGACGGTTCCGGTCGGCGTCGTCCCGGCATAAGTGTAGGTCTTGCCGTTGATGACGGTGCTGGAGGTCCCGACGGCGGTCTGTGTCACCGAACCGGAACCGAGCGCCACATCGTTGGCGTTGTTGGCCTTGGCGCCTTGGCCGAGCGCGACGGCGCCCTGCCCGGTGGCCGTCGAGCCATGTCCCGCAGCCAGGCTGTCGGTGCCGCTCGCCACACTCTCCGGCCCGATCGCCACGGCGTTGGTGCCGCCGGCGATGCTGTCGGCCAGCGTCGAGTTGGCGTGGAAATATTTGATGCCGCCGCCATTGCTGATGCTGGTCAGCGCATTGTCGACGGCCGTGAAGCCGTCATAGACGGTGGAATAATTGTTGCCCTGGATGGTGTAGGTCGGGCCGGTGATGGAGCCGTCGGGATTGACGGTCGTGCCGCCGCCGAACAGGTTGCTGACGTTTTGCGTCACGCCGCGCAATTGCGAGACGTTGACGCCGTCGGTATCGGCCGAGCCCGCCGCGACGTTGGTGAGCTTGCGTTCGGCCCCGGCGGCGCCGATCGACACCTCGCCGACCGAGGTCTGCGGACCGGCGAGCGCAAAGGCCGTGTAGCCCGCCTGCGCGCCGACGCTGGTGATGGACTGCGCGCCGAGCGCAACGCTGTTGATGAAGGTGCTCTGGGCGCCGGCGCCGAGCGCCACCGACTGGATGCCGGACGCCAGCGAATTGGTGCCGAGCGCCAGGCCGTCGGCCAGCACCACGTGGGCGCCTTGGCCGATCGCTGTGCCGCCGGGTGCATCCTGCTCGACGATCGCGCCATTGCCGATGCCGACGCCGTTGTCGCCGTTGACGACAGTGGTCGGACCGACCGCTACCGATTCCGCGCCGACCGCCAGCGAGTCGCCCGCCGTCGAATTGGCATGGAAATACTTGGTCGAGGTGGCCGATACGGCAGCGATGGCGCCGGCGAGCTGGCGCACCGTCACCGCATCCTGATCCTGCGTGCCGTCGGCCACATTGGTGATCTGCCGATACGAGGTAGCATCGCCGACCGAAACGGCGCCGAGCAGCGTCTTGTCGGTCGTGTTGTACTGGATGAAGTTGACTGGGCCGGCCGCGATCTGGCCCGTGGCCGGAGCCAGCGCGCGATCGGAGACCGACCCCGAGCCGAGCGCCACGCCGCCGTCGATGCTGACATTGCTGTCGCGGCCGAGCGCCAGTGCGCTGACGCCGGTGGCGGTCGCCTGGTAGCCGACGGCGGTGGAGCCGACGCCTTGTGCGAAGGAATCGGTTTGCGCCAAGCCTGCCTCGTTGGTGCGGGCGTAGCGGATGCCCATGCCATTGGCGTCGGTATAGGCGGTCGACGTGTCGCCGGCGATGTTGTTGATCGTGTTGCCGAGATCGGTCACCGAACCGCCGATGGTGCTGAGCGTGGTGCCGATGGCGTCGACGGCCTGGTTGGTGGCGGCGAGCTGCGAACCGTTGATCGCGTCGGTCGACGTCGAGCTGATCCGCCCCGCGGCGACGTTGGTGATGGTGCGTTCCGCACCGACCGCGCCAACGCTGACCGTCGAAGTCGGGTTGGTGCCCTGGAAGGCATAGGTAGTGCCGTTGATCACGGTGCTGGGCGTACCGACTGTGACGTCGGTGACACTGCCCGAGCCGAGCGCTACGTCGCCTGCATTGACGGCGCTTGAGAGGGCGCCAAGCGCGAGTGCATTTTCGGCGCCGGCATTCGCCCCCACGCCTAGAGCGGTCGCCTGAAGGGCGGTAGCAAAGGAGTTCTGGCCGATCGCGGTGCTGGAGGTGGCTGTCGCATTGGCATTGGCGCCGACGGCGGTGCTATATTGGCCAGAGGCGTTGGAAATGTATCCAATCGCGGTTGCGTCAAGCGCCGATGCGACGGCACCGCTGCCGAAGGCCGAGGCGTTGGCGTCGGATGCGCTTGAATTGACACCGGCCGCGATGGCGTTCGTCCCGGTCGCCGTCGCGACAGGTCCGATCGCAACGGAGTCCGTACCGGTCGCCGAGGAGTCCGCGGCAGTCGAGTTGGCATGGAAATACTTGATGCCGCCGCCGACATTGATGTTGTTGACGACGGCGCCTATGGCGTCGACGGCCTGGTTGGTAGCGGCGAGTTGCGAACCGTTGATCGCGTCGGTCGACGTCGAGCTGATCCGCCCCGCGGCGACGTTGGTGATGGTGCGTTCCGCACCGACCGCGCCGATGCTGACGGTCGAGAGCGGGTTGGTGCCCTGGAAGGCGTAGGTCGTGCCGTTGACCACGCCGCTCGCCGTGCCGACGGCCGTGGTGGTCACCGAGCCGGAGCCGAGCGCCACGTCGCCGGAGCTCGCCGCCGCTGTCGCGCCATTACCCAGCGCGACATTGCCGGCGAGGCCGGCCGCACCCGCGGTCGAGCCGTTGCCCAGTGCCACCGAGCCCTGCCCGATGGCCTTGTTGTTGTTGCCGATGGCGACGGCGCCGTTGGCCGTATTGGCCGCGGTGGCGCTCGCCGTGCCGTCACTGTTGGCGATGTTGTTGGCGCCACCGGTGAAGGCGCCGGTGCCGCTGGCATAGCTCGGATCGCCTATGGCGACCGCGCCGTCGCCATAGGCAACGTTGCCGTAGCCGATCGCGACCGCCTTGCCGCCATCGGCGGTCGCGCCCGTGCCGATGGCGACGGAGTCGGCGGAGATAGCGCCGGCGGCGGTACCGATGGCAATCGCATTGACGTCTTGTGCCACAGCGCTCGCTCCAACTGCTGTCGAGCTCGCCGCTGTCGCGATGGATGTCGTGCCTATGGCAATGGAGTCGTCGCCTCCCGCAGTGGACGAACGGCCACCGGCGAACGCACGGGCACCGGTGGCCTTGGATGTGGAACCGAGCGAAGTGGCGTACACTCCGCTGGCCGTGGCGCCCAATCCCAGCGCACTGGCATTTGCGGCGGTCGCCGCGGCGTTGTTACCCAAAGCCGTGGTGGAGACGTCCGTGGCCTGGGCTCCAGAGCCCGCCGCGACCGAGCCTACTCCGCTCGATACGGCCGAATTGCCCAGGGCCAGCGCGAATTGGCCCGAAGCCGTGGCAACGTTGCCGAACGCTGCCGAGTTTATCGCCGATGCATTTGCCTGAGGACCAACGGCTGCGGCATTGGTGCCGGCGGCCTGGGCCTGGAAGCCCACGGCTGCCGAACTGGCGCCGCCGGCCGACGTACCTATGCCGAGCGCGGTGCTGCCGACTCCGCCGGCGTTGGCACTGACGCCGGCTGCGAGAGAATTGTCTCCTATCGCATTTGCACCCGTCCCGAATGAGGAGGCGTTTATGCCGCTGGCAGCGGACGCGTTGCCGACCGCGGTGCTGGCAGAGCCGCTCGCAATCGAGGTCGCGCCCATCGCTATGGCGGACGTTCCCGTTGCCTTGCTCGCGCGCCCGATCGCGGTGGAGTCAACCTGGGACGCCGTCACATCCGTACCGATGGCGATGGCACTCTGGGCCAGCGCGCCCCCTCCCGCAACAGTTCGGTTGCCAAGATTGACGGCGTTGATCGCGGTCGCGGTCGCCTGGAATCCGATGGCGATGGCATTCTGGTTGGTTGCGGTGGCGCTGTTACCTTGGGCAAGCGAATCCAGCCCGGATGCAGTTGCCCCGAACCCGAGAGCGGTGGCGCGCAGCCCGGTCGCCCGGGTAACATAGCCGATCGCCGTCGAGTTCAATCCGTCGGCACGCGCGTTCAGGCCAAAGGCGGCCGCGCCTGTGGTTGCAACTGAGTTGACGCCAATGGAGCTTGCTCCGTCCCCGTTGGCCTTGGCGTTACCGCCTACAGCGAGCGCGTTGACGCCGGTTGCGCCCGCGAAGACACCTATGCCTATGGCGTTGAGGCCATTGGCACTCATCGTGTAGCCGATAGCGATCGAAGCGTTGCCCGTTGCCGTGGCACCGGTGCCCAGTGCCACGCCGTCGTCGCCATTCACTTTGGCACCATCGCCGACGGCGGTTGAGGCGGACCCGGTGGCGGTGCTGGCACAACCGATGGCAGTGCTTTGTATCCCTGCGGAGGGAGTCGTGCAGTTCGCGACGTTGGTCACAGTCCCGTTGCCAATGGCGAGCTGCGCGAAAGCCGTTTGCGGGATCATGATCCCCATCACGGCAAGCGCCGCCGCCGACATCCCGCCGACGCCCAGCGTTCCCAGCCCCAGGCGCTTGCGCCCCATGCCCAGCACGCAATGAGCCATGCGCAGCACCGCCATTAGGCGGCGGCGCGTCGAGCGTGAGCCATGATCGGCCCCCGCGATCCAGTGCCCGGCGAAATGCGCCGCGCGACGCTGAACAAGAAGCGAGCCGTTCGAAAACTGGTTGTCGGTCATGGTTCCCTCTCCGCTGGCCGGCACGAAATGTCTGACAATTCCGCTCCACCGCAGGAAGACATGATTCCTGCCTACGGTATTTCACGAAATTGCTGCCTTGTGAGAAAAGAGCGCAGCAAAGCTACAGAGGTTAACGGCTTGTTACCTTAGCCAATGCTTTAAAACCAAGAAACAAAGCAATGAAATAAGCGTCGCCTCACCTAACCTTGGCGTTAAGCTTTCCCACCCGTGCCTGCAACGGCGTCCTCTGCCGGTATTTCTTCATCACGGTGGTAAAATGGCTCTGACTTGAAAACCCGCTGGAGTGGGCGATGTCGGCGATCGTCATGCGGCTGTCTGCAAGCAGTCTTTCAGCGAAATCCAGCCGCAGGTCGAGGACGTACTGGTGCGGCGGCATTCCGAACGTCCTCGAGAAAGCCCGCACAAAATGATAGGGGGAAAGCCCGCAAACCGCGGCCATATCAGCCAGCGCCAGCTTGCGCGTAAAGTTCTCGTCCAGGAATTGCCGCACGCGGCGCGCGGCGCGGACGGAAAGCCCGCCTTTCGCGTTGAGCGTCGGCTGTCGCGAGTTGGTTCCGGAAACCGGTCCGGGGAAACCATCATCGCCCGGCATTTTTCGGCCTCCCGATACGTCCCAGATGAGGTTCAACCCAAGGCTTCCTTCCATGTTCCCCTGAAAAACAATTCGTGATTGATCGAAGCTGACCGGCATCGCCACTCATCGGATCGTTCCGGCCGGACGGCGAACAATGCGCGGACTGCATGACATTCCAGAGGACTCCTGCGGAGCTTGGGGCAGATTTGCAGCGGGACGTATTTTGAAAAACTCAGCAAGCCTTGTAGAAAATTCCGGTCTTGCGTCGCGGGTGAGCAGGCGTTGCCATTTTGCCATGGCCGGGCCCTCAGTTCTTGAGGGAAGCATGCCCGGCCCCGGTCGGCGTTCTCACAGGCAGATGGCTCCGATCCGAAGAACCGGCGAGACAGGCGACTTCGGCAATCGGCAACTCACCGCAATGCGGCGGCACGCCGAACGTTGCTATGATATGGTAGGATGAAACCCCTGCGAAGGATGCCAATTCGGCGATGACTTTTCGCACGACGTTTTCGTCGAGATATTCCCGCACGCGCCGCGCCACGTATTCCGTGATCTTGTCGCTGCCGGGCGAGGCTCTCATTCCGCGTGCGGGCCTCAGCACAATTCCGGTGGAATGCTTCTTGGCCAGGAATTTCTGCGGGATGGGATCGCGGACGGAGTATATGATACTCCTCCGCGTGGTGGCCCTCCTGGGACCTGCGCTTTCAGGAATTATGTCCAGGACATATCGAGCTGTCCGTTCTCGATTGACGCCCCGGGAATCGCCGCTGTCCCGAGCATCGTCCGTATTTTTCATGCCTGGCCTCTGCCGCTTTGTCCGCTGCCTGAAATCCCCCTTAGCCCGACCCGGACCCAGCGTAACGCACATGCCGCGGATAGTGAATAACATCCGTACGCAAAGAAAAAATTTTGTTCGGGATAAGAGGAACCAGTCACAAGGGAGGGACTGGAACATTTTTTGACACCTTCGCCGGCGCATTGGCTGACGGAGCATCAACGAAAAACCCGCCTGCGCGGCGGGTCACTGGCGCAAATCAGCACCATGGGCGAATATGTACTATAGCTGAGGTCACCGAGTCAAGAAAAAATTCCTATCGTGAAAAGCTGCGTGCGCAAAAGTTGCCAACTGCCGCGAGGCCTCTGGTTGACCTGAATTCGGAGCCCTGCTTCAGGGGACAGTTTGGCCATTTCGGCGGCCATTCAACAATGTAGAGCTACCGGATTTGCCGCCGGTCATTGCAGATCGTCGCGACGATTCTCATACAAATCCCATGTAAGTTCCACAAAACCCAGAAGAACGTCTTCCTCGCTCCACCCGGCAGCGACGGCTGCCTGAACTATCTCACGGACGAGAGGCAGCAATTGGCGTTGGCATTCTGCCGACGTGTCGGCAGCTGCGTCATCGCCGGGAGGTCCATCGAAGTTGAATTTCATCATTCGGCGCCCCCCTCGCCGTCAATCAAAGTGTTTATATCACTAAAATCATTCCTCCTGATATACAATAGAGGTGGTACCAAAGCATAAGAGGCTTCGGAGGGCCCGGGCAGAACAGGACGATGCCAGGCTCTATGCTTCCCTTGGGTCAGGTTTGTCCTTCTGAACAGGATCTATCGGGGTGCTTCAACCCATCGATCTCTGCGGCTGGTCGAACTCTTCAGCCAGGGCCGCATGCCACCATCCGGCGAATGCGCGGCACGAGCGGCTGCATTGCCTTCTGCAACCGCTCGCTGGATAGTCTCGGCATGTTGGAGACCCTGGCGACTCACTGGCCGCAAATTCTGGCGATCATCTCCGTGGTGATGGCGACGGTCGGCATCGTCCATGCCGTCATGACCAAGGAAGATGTCCGCGCCGCCACCGGCTGGGTCGGCGTGATGGTGCTGTCCCCCATCCTTGGCGTGCTGATCTATGCCATCGCCGGCATCAACCGCATCCGCCGCGCCACGATCACCGCCCAGCGCCCGTTTGCCGACGGCGCGGTGTCCGCCAAGCACGAGCGCAACGTCGCTGTCGAAGAGGCCCTGATCGTCGAGCGCTACGGGCAACGGTTCACGGGCTTGCGGACACTGGGCGACAGGGTGGCGCGGCGCACGCTCAATCCTGGAAATGCAATCGATGTGCTGGAGACCGGCGACGAGGCCTATGCCGCCATGTGCGCGGCGATCGATGGCGCCGAGCGCAGCGTCCTGCTCGAGACCTATATTTTCGACAATGACGCCGTCGGCCTGCTCTTCGTCGAGGCGCTGGCCGGCGCCGTCCGGCGCGGCGTCACCGTCCGCGTGCTGATCGATGCCGTCGGCGCCCGCTACTCGGTGCCGAGCATCCTGGGGCATTTGCGCGAGGCCAACATCCCCGCCGATGTCTTCAACGGCAACATCGTCATGGGCCTGCGCCTGCCCTACGCCAATCTGAGGACCCACCGGAAGATCCTGGTGGTCGACGGCATCGCCGCCTTCACCGGGGGCATGAACATCCGAAAAGGCTTCTCAGCCGAATTCGCCGGCTCCAACAGCGCCAGGGACACACATTTCCGGGTGACCGGTCCGATCGTCGCCGACCTCTTTTCGGTCGCCGCCGAGGACTGGCGCTTCGCCACCAACGAGGCGCTGAAGGGCGACGCCTGGCGCATCACCCCGCTGTCGCCACCGCCAGGCGCACCGATGATGGTGCGGGCAGTCGCGTCCGGCCCGGATGCCAGCAACGAGACCAACCACAAGCTGCTGATCGGTGCATTCTCGGTCGCCCGCAAGTCCATACGCGTGATGTCGCCCTATTTCCTGCCGGATCGGGAACTGATCAGCGCGCTGATCACCGCCGGCAGGCGCGGGGTCGAAATCGACATCGTGGTGCCGGCGGTGAACAATCTTTTCCTCGTCGACCGCGCGATGATGGCGCAGTTCGATCAGGTGCTCAAACACTATTGCCGTGTCTGGCGAACCGAGGGACCGTTCGACCATTCGAAGCTGCTTTCGATCGACGGCGTGTGGGCCTATGTCGGATCTTCCAATCTTGATGCCCGATCGCTGCGGCTGAATTTCGAGATCGACCTGGAGGTGCTCGATGCCGGCTTTGCCAGCGAGATCGAGACGCGGATCGGGTCGGCGATTGCCTCCGCCGTGCCGGTGACGCTGGAAGCCTTGCGAGCCCGGCCGTTTCTTATCAGGCTGTTCGACCGGGTATTATGGCTCGGTTCACCCTATCTCTAAGGCGGAGGTGTGCTTGAGGAACTCGTCTGTCATGGAACATACGCCGAGATTGCCTATTTTCACTTTATCCCGCTTCTGAATTGAAACCAGCGAGGACGAGCAGCACAGAGATGCACAGAATTGGACGCAGCCTCCCGGCAAGCATGCTTCTGTCCCTTCGTGACCGCCGGATGCAGAAGGCTAACGCCGCAGCACTCAAGACGACAGCCACCACCGGCACGCTGGTTGCCTCCTACAATGTCCACAAATGCATCGGCGTCGACAGGAAATTCGACCCGGAGCGGATCATCCGCGTCATCCGCGAAATCGATCCGGATGTCATTGCGCTGCAGGAAGCCGACAATCGCTTCGGCGACCGTGTCGGGCTTCTCGACCTGGCCCGGCTCGAGCGGGAAACCGGCCTGGTTCCGGTGCCGATTTCGGCCACCGGCAAGGGCCATGGCTGGCATGGCAACGTCCTGCTGTTCAAGAAGGGCGTCGTTCGCGACGTGCACCAGATCAAGCTTCCGGGACTGGAGCCGCGCGGCGCGGTGGTGGCGGAGATCGACCTCGATGGAAGCCGGACGCTGCGCATCATCGCCGCCCATCTTGGCCTGCTGCGCCGCTCGCGCTCCCAGCAGGCGCGCGTCGTGCTCGACCTGATGAACAGCCCGGACGAAAGACCGACCTTGCTGCTCGGCGACCTCAACGAATGGCGGCTCGGCAACCGCTCCGCTCTCAACACGCTGCATGCGACGTTCGGCCCGCAGCCGCCGGCGGTCCCCACCTTCCCGTCGAACCTGCCGCTGCTGGCGCTCGACCGGATCATGGCCAACAGGCACGGCATGATTGCCGCCATCAACGCGCATGACACGCCGCTTTCGCGCGTTGCCTCCGACCACCTGCCGCTGACGGCCTTCGTGCGCCTGGAGCGGGTGGACGATAACGCCTTGATGTCTTCCGCGTCGCAAAGCGTGTAAAATTAGGCGGAACGCCCGGTTCTTCCGCGAGTTAACATGTCTTGAACACGCAGGAGGACGAGATGAAAAAGCTGATTCTGGCTTCCCTGTTGGCATTGGCCGCGACAGCGGCGATCACTGCGCGGACGCAAGCGGCAAGCGTGACCATCCAGTCCGACGACGGCGACCGATATTTGCCGGATGACGATTCCGACAGTGGGATCGTTATTCGCCGTCATCACCGCGATCGCTATTATGACGATCAGTATGATGGCGACCAGAACGTTCAGTATGACAATGGCGAATACCGGTACGGCGAATATCGCCGCCATCACCGGCATCATCGCTGCCATATCGAACTGGTCAAGCATTGGCGCCACCACCACAGGGTGATCGAAGAGGTCCGCGTCTGCGGCTGATCCCGATCGGAGCAACCGGCCGGCGAAAGCCGGCCCTGCATGATCGGCTGACGAAGTAGCGCTGATGTGAGAGGTGATAATTGACCGCGTCAAATCGTGGTCGCCCGCACGCTCACCGGACCGTGGCAACGCGGCAAGGACGGCCGGGTCCCAAGCGGCCATGGCATTAGGTCATAGGTGATATCGCCGTTCGGATTGGCGGCGTTGGTGATGCCGCCCTGGGCGATGGGATAGCTGCCCGACAGTCTCGCCGGCAACGCGGTCAAGGCGCCAACCAGCGCGGCCCCATTTTCTACCGGACCGAGGCAACGCTGCAGACGGAAGCTGCGTCCGCCACGCCCTGGCAGAAGGCGGGACCGTCAAGCCGCGGGTCTTCGACCAGCGTTTGCGCATCGCCATCCACCGGCTGCCCGGTGAAGAAAACCCGAGCCGGCCCGCCGGCAGCATGGGCATCGGCGTTGTACGCGACCGTGCTGGCCGCATCCGGTGCCGGCACCGTGTTGGGCGGCGAGACCACCAGATCGGCACCGACATAGGCCAGCTCATAGTTGGCCGAGAGGGTCAGGCTCCCCTGTTCGATGGCATAGTTGCCAGCAGGGCTAGCAGGTGTCGCCTCAGTCGAGAGCGCGCCAAGGAATGTATCCCCGTTGACCAACCCCAGACCGCCGATCGAATAGGTGAGTGGCGGGTTGGGCATGCCTTGGGGCCGGCTCTGCGCATCCGCCACCACAGTGATCGCCCGCTTGCCGATGCTGAAGTCGGCACCGGCATAGCTGATCTCGTAGTTCGCATTGGCGTTGTCGGTGAGCGTGCCCTGGCCGATCGCGTAGGCTCCGGCGTTCTCTCCCAAGGCGCGATCGAGAGCGCCGACCAACGCCACACCACTGCCCAGATCGGTGCTGGTGTAGCCATAGGAGGACGGGTCGGCATCGCCGTAAATCTTGCCCTGGCCCGAATTGGCCGTGACTGTCACGGCACGCCTGCCGATGCTGAAATCGGCGCCGACATAGCTGATGTCGTAGTTCGAGTTGGCCGCGTTGGCGAGTGTGCCCTGCCCGATCTGATAGGCGCCGACATCTTCGCCGGTCGTGCGGTCGAGAGCGCCAACCAGCGCCGCACCATTGCCGAGATCGGTGAAGGTGTAGCCATAGGACGACGGATCGGCATTGCCGTAGGTCTTGCCCTGACCCGAGCTGGCAGTGACGGTCACGGATCGCTTGCCGATGCTGAAACCGGCACCGACATAGGTGATGTCGTAATTGCCGTTGGCAGCATCGCTGAGGGTGCCGCGGCCAATGTCATAGGTCCCGACATTCTCGCCCTCGGCGCGATCAAGCGTGCCGACCAGCGCCGTCCCGCCGCCAAGACCGGAAACCGCATAGCCGTAGGACAGCGGATCACTGTCCCCATAGATCTTGCTCTGGCCCGCATCGGCCGTGACCGTGATCGCGCGCTGTGTCACCGAAAGATCCGCGCCGATATAGCTGATGGCGTAATTGCCGTTGGCAAGCGTGCCTTGCGTGATGCTGTAGCCGCCGACATCGGATGATGCCGTGGCGGTCGTTGCCAGCGCACCGCTCAGACTGTCGCCATTGGCGAAATCGCCCGAGGTCAGCTGATAGGTCAGCGTTGGATTGTCATCGCCATAGACACGGCTCTTGGCATCGGCCGTCACCGTAATCGCGCGCTGTGCCACTGACAGGTTTCCGCCGACATAGCTGATCGCGTAGTTGCTGTTGGCGAGTGTGCCCTGCGTGATGCCGTAGCTGCCGACACCGGATGCTGTCGTTGCCGAAGTCGCCAGCGCACCGTTCAGGCTGTCGCCATTGACGAAATTGCCTGATGTCAGCTGATAGGTCAGCGCCGGGTTGGCATCGCCATAAATGCGGCTCTTGGCATCGGCCGTCACCGTGATCGCGCGCGGGGTCAACGCGAGATTGCCGCCGACATAGCTGATCGCATAATTGCTGTTGGCGAGTGTGCCTTGCGTGATGCCGTAGCTGCCGACACCGGATGCTGTCGTGGCCGTTGTAGCGAGCGCACCGGCGAGACTGTCGCCATTGACGAAATTGCCCGAGGTCAGCTGATAGGTCAGCGCCGGATTGGCGTCGCCATAGATGCGGCTCTTGGCATCGGCCGTCACCGTGATCGCCCGTTTCGTCACCGACAGATTGGCGCCGGCATAGCTGATCGCATAGTTGCTGTTGGCGAGTGTGCCTTGCGTGATGCCGTAACTGCCGACACCGGATGCTGTCGTGGCCGACGTCGCCAGCGCGCCGCTCAGGCTGTCGCCATTGACGAAATTGCCCGTGGTCAGCTGATAGGTCAGCGTTGGAATGGCATCGCCATAGATGCGGCTCTTGGCATCGGCTGTCACCGTGATGGCGCGCTTCGCCACCGACAGATTGGCGCCGACATAGCTGATCGTATAGTTGCCGTTGGCGAGTGTGCCCTGCGTGATGCCGTAGCTGCCGACACCGGATGCCGTCGTCGCCGTTGTTGCCAGTGCGCCGCTCAGGCTGTCGCCATTGACGAAATTGCCTGATGTCAGCTGATAGGTCAGCGCCGGATTGGCGTCGCCATAGGCACGGCTCTTGGCATTCGCCGTCACCGTGATCGCGCGCGGCGTAACCGACAGATTGGCGCCGACATAGCTGATCGCATAGTTGTTGTTGTTGAGTGTGCCCTGCGCGATGCCGTAGCTGCCGACACCGGATGCCGTCGTCGCCGATGTCGTCAGAGAACCGCCCAAGCTGTCGCCACTGACGAGGTTGCCTGTTGTGAGTTGATAGGTCAGCGTCGGATTGGAGTTGCCATAGGTACGGCTCTTGGCATCGGCCGTTACCGTGATCGCGCGCTTGGCGATGGTGAAATTGGCGTCGACATAGGTGATGTCGTAGTTCGAATTGCTGGTGTTGGTGATGCTGCCCTGGTTGATGGCATAAGTCCCGGCGCTGTTCCCTGCCGTGCGGCTAAGGCTACCGACCAGAGCCGTGCCGGCGCCGAGATCCGAAACGGTGTATGCATAGGATGATGGATTGGCATCGCCATAGATCTTGCCCTGGCCCGGCGTCACCGTCACCGTCACCGCGCGCTTGCCGATGGTAAGCAGGCCCGCGCTGTTGTAGGCGAAGCCATAGCCGCTCAACGCCGCGAGATTGCCGGCGCCGACGGTGATTGCATAGGATCCTGCTCCGACCTGTGTATTGCCCGGCGGGTTGACGGACGTGACGCTTGGGCCACCGCTGAAGGTCGTGGCGGCGGTGTCGCCGAGATAGGCGCCGATCGCGCCCGCCTGGTAGCCCGCCACTGAATAGGTCAGTGCCGGCAGGGCGGTATCGCCATAGGTTTTGGTCGCATTGCTGGACTTGAAGGTCAGTGTCGGCTGATAGGCAAAGACATAGCGGTTGCCTGTCGCACTCACCGGACCATCCGCCGACGTGTTCCAGACGGCCGTGTTGCCACTGTCCAGATTGCCGAATGTATTGCCGGTGGGATTTGCCGCATAGATCAGCCAGCGTCCGCTGGTGGCGGTGACGGCGTCACTGCCCCGGTTGTTGACGAACAGGCCAGCGGCTGAGAGCACCGGATCCGTTCCGCTGATTGTCGCATTTGCCGCAATGGTCAGATCGCCCGCCGTCTGAAGCCTTACCGAACCGGTGGTGTTCACCCCGGTCGCCGTAACCCCGCGGGCGCTGGAAGCACTGGCGATCGTCAGGCTTGCGCCATCGCGCAGATCGACGGAACCGGCGCTGCCGGCGACGTTGCCGATCTGGTTGCCGGCGTTGGTCAGGGTGAAGCTACCCGTGCCACCGAGAACCAGCGACGCCGCCGTTAGGCCACTAGTCTGCGTCACCACGCCATTCGACGACAGCGCCAGCGTGCCGGTGCCGACCGACAGCGCCTGGTTGAGGGCGAAGGTGGCTGCTGCGGTTTCAATCTGGCGATTGGCGAAGGACAGGCTGCCGACAGAGGTTGACCCAATCGCCGCGCTATAGGCGCTGCTCAGCGCCGATAGCGAAGCGATCGAGCCATCCGTCTCGTCGAGCCGCCAGTCGCCATAGACGTTGAGGTTCGAGACATTGCTGCCGGACAGGCCGGTCCGGAAGGTCACGCCATTCCTGGCGCCCGAGTCCGCTTCGGCAACGGTGTAAGCGAGCACCGAGTTCGAGACCGCGCCGGCCGGCAGAGCGAGATAATAGTAGCCGTTGACGCCGGTCGAGACTGTGCCGAGGTTCACGCCGCCGGAGACGACGGACACCAGCCCGGGATTTTTTGTGTAATAGGGTTGGCCGGTACCGGAAATCAGTGGCGTGTTGCCGGCATCCTTGTAAGCAATTCCGGAGATTGCCTGGACGCCATTGGGGTAGAAGCTCTTCAGATAGGGATAGAGGCCGCCAGTCCCGCCGCCAAAGGCGGTACTCAGTCCGTTGGCGCCGCCATTCTGGAAGCTGGGGGTCGACAGGCCGACGACATTGACATTGGGGCCGGTCGTGCCGCCGCCGATCGCAGGCTTGGCGATGGATGTGGTGTTGTAGGGGCCGGATGTCGACGTGTCGTACGCGCCCGTGACCACGCCATCGTAAAGGTTGTTGCCGATGAACGCGCCGACATTCCATCCGCCGCTGACCGCGCCGGTCGAATAGCTGTCGGTTATCCTGCCGCCCTCGCCGACAAACGAATAGCCATAATTCGATCCGACGAGGCCGCCGACGGCCGCGCCGCCGCTGCCGATATCGACAGCGCCCATGGCATAGACGCGATCGATGGTGCCGAAATTGTTGAAGCCTACCGCGCCGCCGGCGGTGTTCGTGTCGCGTGCGTTGATGACCACCGTCGAGAAGCTGTCGGAGAGTGCGCCATCGTTCTCACCGATCAGACCACCTGAGGTGGACCCGTATTGTGTGGTGAACAGCTGACCAGTCGAATAACTCTGGGCCACCGTGCCGGCATTGAACCCGGCGATCCCGCCGAGGGTCCTGAACCCCCGGACCGTCACATTGGTGACGCCGACATTCTGGACCAGGCCGCCCGCGCCGATATAGCCGAATAGGCCGACATATTGGGCGGCGGACTGCGTCACCGACAGGCTGTCGACGGTGTGGCCTAGCCCGTCGAACGATCCGGTGAAGCCGTTGCCGCCATTCTGGACATTGCTGTTGCCGTCGGTGCCCAGCGATATGAAGCCGAGACCGCTGTTCCAACTGGACGTGGAACTGGCCTCGATGTTGTTGGCCAGCGCATAGCGTTCGGTCAGGCCGCTGTTGATCGCCTGCAGGCCGTTGACATCGTAGATCAGCGTGTAGCTCTGGCCGTTGACCGACAGCGCCTGCGCGCCCTGCGTGCCGGTGAAGGTGGCCGATGCGCCCAAGGCATAGGAGATCGTGCCGCCGGTGCCGCCATTGTTGGTGACCAGCATAAGCCCACCGACGCCGCCGATCGTGGCGTTCGCATTGAAGACGATCGAATGAGAGGCGCTGAGCGTCAGCGTGTTGGTGTTCCAGGCGATCGGCGCGGCAATGGTGATGTCGCCGGCCTGCGAACCGCCGCTGCCGGTCGAGATGGTGACGTTTGCCGTTGCAAGAAGGTTCTGCAGCGTGGTGACGTTGATGACGCTGTCATTGGTGTTGGCGGACATGCTGCCGCCGGTGTTGCCGGCAGCGTTCGATATAGTGACGTTGTAGGGATCGAGCAAAAGGTCGCCGGTGTCGCCGAAGCGGGCGCGCAGATCGACCTCACCGGTGAAGTCGAGGCGCTGCTTGCCGGACACTTCCGCGAAGCCGCCATTGCCGCCGTCATCGCCGCCGCGTGCGGAAATTTTGCCGGCGAACTTTGTTTGCTCGTCCGACCAGACGATGACCGTGCCGCCAGTGCCGTTGCCGGTCGCATCGGCACTGATTGTCGTCTTCGCATCGATCTCGGTTGCGACCGCGCGTTGCAAGGTGCCCTTGCCCTGATTGTCACCGCCGATCCTGACCGTGCCGCCGCCATCCTTGCCCGAGGCATCGATCTTGGCGGCCTTGAGCTTCAGTTTGCGGCCGGTCACCGTGACCTTGCCGCCCTGGCCGCCGGTCTTGGCCGAGGCATCGAGCGTGCCGGAGATTTCGACCGAGCCTTCATCGCCGCCGAGCACGATGGCACCGGATTGGCCAGACACCGTGCGTGCCTCGATGACACCGGACATGTTGACGGCTTGGCGTGCGGCATCGCGCACCGCAGCCGCCTTGAGTTCGACCGGCCCGCCATCGGCACTGATCAAGCCGGAATTGCTGACCAGCGCATTGCTGCCGTCAGCCTTGCTCAGCACGGAAACCTGCAGGAAGCCGTCGCCGGACAAATCAAGTGTTGCCTTCTCACCCGATCCGAGCCCGACCTTGCCAAGCGGCACGGTGATCGAGCCGGCATTGTCGACGCTGCCGCCGATCAATGCGGCATAGCCACCACGCCCGATGCTGATCGCACCCTGGTTGGAGACGGCGGCTGAAGCTCCCTTGCCTTCGAATTCCAGCTTTCCGGCCCCAAAATCCTCGTCGCTGATGCCCAGCGAGGACGCGACGAAGCCGGCGGCACTAACCTTGCCGGTCTTGGAGATGGCAATGCCGTTGGGATTGACCAGGAACACCTGGCCATTGGCATTGAGCTGGCCTGCAATGGTCGATTTGGTACCGCCGGTGACGCGGTTCAGCATCGTTGCCGAGGATGATGGCTGGTCGATGTTGACTGTCGCGCCGGCACCGATCGAAAAACTCTGCCAGTTGACGATCGCCGAACTGGTCGACTGCCTGATGTTCAGTTGCGACGACGATGGGTTGGCGATGGTGACGCCGCCGGATGCTACGCTGCCGCCGGTCGGCAGTTCCTGTGCCCGCGCCGACGTGAAGCCGACAAGCGCCGTCGACGTCAAAAGCAGCGCCATCAACGGCGCGCCGGTGCGGTTCAGGTGCCGCCGTGGGAGGTGGGCTTTGCGCTGCATGGTCATCTCTCTAGAATTGGACGGCGCCGCTGAGCGAGAAGCGATCGCTTGTCGGCAGATGGTCGTCACGATGCTGGCGGCCCCATTCCAGCGTCAGGCTGGCGTTGGTCGCGTCGCCCGCCAGCGCGGTGCCGACCTTCAGGCCAAGCCCGTATGACGCGCCGACGATGTTGGCCGTCTCGAGCGCGGTCGGCATTTCGAGATGGACCTGGCCGACAGCGCCGAACACGTAGGGCGACAACGAAACGATGCCGCCAGTGAACGGCACGTACCAGGGTGAGGACAGCTCGCCGCGCAGCACATAGCCGGCATCGCCCTGCAGCGCGCCCGCGTCGAAGCTCGACAGACCGTTCGTCCCGACCAGCCCGATCTGTTCGGACTGCAGCAGCGGCTTGCCAAACGAGGTTTGCGCGCGGGCGTAGAGATCGAGGCCGAGATGGGTGGCCAGCGGCTGGCTGTAGCTGGCCGAGACCTCCAGTTTCTGGAACGCCGCGTTTGCACCCTGGCGCGACAGGGGCAGCAGCGGCGTCGCATCGGCGGCCGAGCGCGCGCCGAGCCCGTCAATACCGAACGAGGCCACGACATTGCCGATGAAGACGCCGCCAAGCGGTGTGAACCAGATGCCGTCGAGACCGAGCCGGGCAATGCGCAGCCGGTCCTCGGCGATCGGCAGCGAAATCGGCGTCACCGCGTCGAGCGTGTCGTTCTGCACGTCGAAGGACAGTTCGGTGCTGATCGTAAGCGCACGGCTGCGGATCCAGGGATAGCGAAGCCGCGCCGAATAACGCTCGAAGGCGCTGCCGAAGCCGAGCGTGCCGGGCTCGGCTGTCGGATTGGCCCGCGTGCGGCTGGCTTCCAGATTGAATGTCAGCCCGTCATGGCCGATCGGCACGACGATGCCCGCGGCATAGTTGCGATTGCGTGGGCCATCCGTGAACAGGCCACTCTCGCCGCCATCGGGGTAGCCGCCTGCCCTGACATAGACGAGTTCGCCGAGGCCGAGCAATGAGTTGGAATCGACGCCGACGCCCGTAGACCAGCGCTGCAACGACGGCGATAGCGAGTTGTCCCCGGTCGCCTGGCCGCCGATCGGGCGATATTTGCCATCGATGACCAGCACGCTGGCGCCTTTGGCTGTTCCGGCCTGCAAGGTTGAGCGCAGCCGGGCCCCGGGCGTATCGCCAGCCAGCAGCAGCTTGCGTTCGATCGCCGACAGCTTGATGCTCTTTTGTCCAACGAGCGGCGCCAGCGTTGCCTCGACCCGCCCGCGTATGAGCTCGGGCAGATTGCTGGTGTCGATCCGTTCGAGAAAGCCGTCGACGACGACCAGCCGGAGCCCTGCGCCGTCGTTGAGCTTCTGCGCCGGCAGCACCACCCGCACCAGCGCATAGCCGGCCCGTCCATATTCGGTTTCGAGTTTTCGCGCCGCGGCAAAGATTTCCGCCGCCGTCACCGTGCGGTGCGCAAGGCCGGCAACGATCTTGCGTGTTGCGTCAGCCATGTCGGGCAAGCCGCCTTCGACCCTGACATCCCCGAGCTTGACCTTGAGCTTCCTGGCGCCCGCCGGCGCCTCGAGGCCCTCACCTTCGGGAATGGAAACACCTGCCGTGTTGGCTGCCGGCGGCGGCCGAAAGCTGGGCGGCGTGATCTGGCTGGCTGTCTGGGCAAACGCGCCGGCTTGAAGCCACAGGCACGCCGAGACGGCAAACAGGATCAACCATCCCTCACGGGCTGCCAGCCCGCCGAAAACTGGGTGACAGTCGTTATCCCTGCCAACCGCGATCTTGCTTGTATACTTCACTCAATCACTCGTCCTTCGAGGTATAATTCGGCAAAGCTTCGCCACCGCGCGAGATTTAATCGCTCGTTAATTGGCTTCTGCTTTCGAACTCACTTCCGGGAAGGCGTGCCCCCGCCGCTCGGATGTCGCGGAAACTATGCCCGGCTCTGGTGAACGTCAATTCAACGGGCGGCCCTCCGGCTGACTATTATTGGGAGGGGTTTTCCAAGCCATAGCAATCGGTTAGCGGATCCCATGAACCGGTCGTGGCCGGCCCATGTTCGGGTTGGGCTTGCTCTTCGCATTTGGTGCCTCTGGACACAGCTATCGAAGGCTGGAAAATGTGGACGCGACTCCGCTGTTGGAGTTAACTCGGAACATGAGGAGGATGGCGCTGAATCTGGAAGACATTGCCGGCCATCCGGCCCTGCATCGCTGTGTCCAGGCACAGTCGTTGGCGCTGATCAACATCTATGAAACGAGCCCGCGACTGGCTTCCATTTTCGCCACGCAGCAGCGTTGGCTGATGGGTCATGTCGGCCTTGCCATGCATTTCAGGCGCGATCCGCACGACCGCCGCAAGGAGCTGACGGTATCGCGTTTCATCGAGTTCGTACACCAGCACGCGGTGGCCAGCCGCAACACGGCGGACGCTTTCATCAAGGAGATGCTGCACTATCATGTCGCCGAGTATGTTTCGGGTGGCGACGGGCGCACGCACCCTTTGCAGCCAACGGCGGCAACCGTGCAGACTTTCACCGGCTGGGTCCTTGCCCATCTGCAGACGCTGGATCATCTCGACGGTGGCAACCGGCTGGCCAGGTTCCTGGAGCGGCCCGACATGGTTGTCAGGCTGCAGCCTCTGGTGGCGGACGGCCTGCTTGCCTCCAAGCCGGTGCGCGAGCCCAACCAGACTTTTTCCCTGTTCATCTGGCTCAACAATGGCGGCATCGTCATGGACTGGCTGATGTCGGGCATCGACCCCGATCATGCCGGCCTGGACCGGATTCCGACCAGCGTGGTTTCGATCGGAGATTTCGCCAGATGGCTCAAGCTGTCGCGGACCCACCTCGCCCGCAAGCTGCGCGCTGCCGAGGAACTCGGCAGCATCGGCTGGCTCGGCCAGCGCGGCCATTCGGTGATGTGGGTATCGAACACTTTCTACCAGGAGTACATGACCGTCCAGGCCGCTAAGCTGGCCATTGTCGATGCGGCCTTCGACGCCTGTTTTCCAGCTCCGGAAGACCGCTGAAGGATCGGCGCGATCGATATCTGCCCGGGCCGTGAACATTGTCTACTGGCGATCATAACCTGTTATAGAGCGGGCGCGTCTGGACACGGGCCTTGAAGGCTGAAAATGTGATCTGCGTCTTCGCGTGGGGGGCTTGACGCACGGGGGGAGAATGGCGCTGACCTTGGACCATATTGCCGGTCACCCGGCATTGCATCGCTGTGTCCGTGCCCAGGCGCAGGCGCTTATCCAGACCTACGAGACGAACCCGAGGCTTGCCTCGATATTTGCCACCCAGCAGCGTTGGCTGATGGCGCATATCGGCCTTGCCCTGCATTTCAGACGGGAGCCCGATGACTACCGCAAGCAGTTGACGGCGGCGCGTTTCATCGACGTCATCCGGGAGAATTCCGTCGCCAGCCGCAACACCGCCGACGCCTTCCTCAAGGAGATGTTGCACTACAATTTCATCGAGCACCTCTCGGCAGCTCAGGATGGCCGCATCCGCCCCATACAGCCTACAGTGAACACGCTGGACACGCTCGCCGGCTGGATGATGGCTCATCTGCACACACTGGACAGTCTCGACGGCGCGAACCGTCTGGCAACGTTTCTGGAGCGGCCCTATGCGCTCGCCAGGGTGCAACCGCTGGTGGCTGACGGGCTGATCTCCTCCAGTCCCGTGCGCGAGCCCAAGCAGACCTTTTCGCTGTTCACCTGGCTTAACAATGGCGGCGTCGTCATGGACTGGCTGATATCGGGCGTCGATCCCGACCATGCCGGCCTCGCTGCAATACCGACTGGCGTCGTCTCGATCGGCGATTTCGCCAAATGGCTCAAGCTGTCGCGAACCCACCTGGCACGCAAACTGCGGGATGCCGAAGACCTCGGCAGCGTTGGCTGGCTTGGCCAGCGCGGCAATTCGGTGATGTGGGTGTCGGGCGATTTCTACCGGGAGTACATGACCGCCCAGGCCGTCAAGCTGGCTATCATCGATGCCGCGTTCGTCAAGGCCTTTGACTCGCCAGCAGGCAGCTGACCGGTGGGCATCCCCCGTGCGGGATGCCCAAGCCGGCGAGCCCTTCAGTCGATGTCGAACGACACGCCCTGGGCGAGCGGCAGCGCCTTGGAATAGTTCACCGTGTTGGTGGCGCGCCGCATATAGGCCTTCCATGCGTCGGAGCCGCTCTCGCGGCCGCCGCCGGTTTCCTTTTCGCCGCCAAAGGCACCGCCGATCTCGGCGCCCGAGGTTCCGATGTTGACATTGGCAATGCCGCAATCCGATCCGTCGACACCCAGGAAACGCTCGGATTCCTGCAGGTCTCGGGTGAAGATCGACGAGGACAGGCCTGCCCCCACGGCATTGTGCTCTTCGAGCACCACGTCGAAATCCGAATATTTCATCACGTAGAGGATCGGCGCGAAGGTCTCTTCCGTCACCGGGGATACCTGGCTTGGCATTTCGACCAGCGCCGGGTGCACGTAGTAGGCATCGGGGTGGCCGTTCTCGACCCGCGTGCCGCCGGTCACCTTGCCGTCATGGGCGGCGGCTTCCTTCAGCGCCTTCTGCATGGCATCGAAGGCCGCCTTGTCGATCAGCGGCCCGACCAGCGAGGAGGTCTCCAGCGGATTGCCGACAGACACACTCTCGTAGGCCTTTTTGAGGCGCGGAACCAAGGCGTCGTAGACGCTGTCATGCACGAACAGGCGCCGCAGCGTCGTGCAGCGCTGGCCGGCCGTGCCCATCGCTCCAAAGGCAATCGCGCGCAGCGCCATGTCGAGATCGGCGGTCGGGCAGACGATGCCTGCATTGTTCCCGCCGAGTTCCAGCACCGCGCGCGCAAAGCGCTTGGCCAGCCGCGGACCGACGTCGCGGCCCATGCGGGTCGAGCCGGTCGCCGAAACCAGCGGCACTCTGGGGTGATCGACCAGGATCTCGCCGACGGCGCGATCGCCGATCAGCACCGGCGCCAGGCCATCAGGTGCGTCCGCGCCGAAGCGCTTGACCGCACGTTTGAAGATGGCTTCGCAAGCAAGTGCGGTCAGCGGCGTCTTTTCCGACGGCTTCCACACCACAGCGTCGCCGCAGACCAGCGCCAGGGCGGCATTCCACGACCACACAGCCACCGGGAAATTGAAGGCGGAAATGACGCCGACGACGCCGAGCGGATGCCAGGTTTCCATCATTCGATGGCCTGGGCGCTCGGTGGCGATGGTCAGGCCGTACAATTGCCGGGAGAGGCCTACGGCGAAATCACAGATGTCGATCATCTCCTGCACTTCGCCGAGCCCCTCGGACGGGATCTTGCCGACCTCGATCGAGACCAGCCGGCCAAGCTCGGCCTTGTGCGTACGCAGCTCCTCGCCGAGCAGCCGCACCAGTTCGCCACGCCGCGGGCCTGGCACCATGCGCCAGGCCTGGAAGGCCTTGTGCGCGGCATCGATCACCTTGGCCGCGTCAGCCGGTGAGATCGTCTTCAGCGCCGCGATCTGCTCGCCCGTCACCGGGCTGCGCACGATCAGGTCGCCGCCGGCCAGCGTCTCCTTGGCCACACCCAGTTTCGCCAGCAGTTCGGTCGTTTCCTTGCCTATCGTCATTCTTGTCCCTTTCAGATCCAGTCGCTCATAATGCATGTCGCCCAAAAGTGCCCAGCGGTTTTGGGACAACGACATGCACAAAAGGCACGCCGGTCAAAGCCTGGCGCCATGCTGCCCGCGTGCACAAAGGCACCTAAGGCACGATCATCGCGTGGCATTACTCGGTTCAAGGGAAAATCACCACCCCGGCATGGTCTAAGCCCAAACTGCACGATTGAGCCAGATGGCGCTCAGTTTGCCTTCTTGGCCGCTGGGCGTACCGCACCGTCCTTGATCAGCCGGTCGATATGCATGCGGATATGGGCAGCTTCCGCCGCCGTGTTCGCAAGCGCTATGGCGCGGTCGAAGGCGACGCGCGCCTCGTCGCCCCGGTCGAGCTGCATCAAGAGGCCGCCCTTGAGGCCGAAAAAATGGAAATAGCCGGAAAGCCGTTCTTCCAGCGGCTCGATCATGGCGAGCGCCTCTACCGGTCCACGCACCTTCGAGACCGCGACGGCCCGGTTGAGCGTGACCACCGGCGACGGCTGCATCTGCTCGAGCAAGCGATAGAGCAGGTCGATCTCGTTCCAGTCGGTGTCCTCGGCCTTTTCGGCCCGCGCATGCAGCGCGGCAATCGCCGCTTGCACCTGGTAAGGACCGGGCTTGCGATGGCGCAGCGCCTTGTCGACCAGCGCCAGCCCCTCATCGATCATCTTGCGGCTCCACAGGCTGCGATCCTGGTCTTCGAGCAGCACGATCTCGCCGCTCCCGTCGAAACGGGCCGGTGCGCGCGCATGCTGCAGAAGCAACAGCGCCGTCAGCCCCATGATCTCCGGCTCGGTCTGAAACAGCCGCAGCAACAGCCGTGCCAGCCGGATCGCCTCCTCGCACAGCGGTGCGCGGGCCGGCGCCTCGCCGCTGTTGGTCGAATAGCCCTCGTTGAAGACCAAGTAGACCATGGCGGCGACGGCGGCGAGCCGTTCCGACCGCTCGACCGCGCCCGGCGTCTCGAACGGCACGCCGGCGTCCGCAATGCGCGCCTTGGCGCGAGTGATGCGCTGCTCCATGGCACTTTCGCCAACCAGGAAGGCGCGCGCGATCTGCTTGACCGTAAGACCGGAGACGATGCGCAGCGCCACCGCGATCTGCTGCGTTGCCGGGAGATCAGGATGGCAGCAGATGAACAGCAGCCGCAATATGTCGTCGCGGTAGTGCGCCCCGTCCAGCCGCTCGGCGATATCGCTCTCGGCGTCTTCCAGATCGGAAACCTGGTCTTCCTCCGGCATCGGCGCCTGCTTGGCGCGCTTGCGCACCGCATCGATGCCGCTGTTGCGACCGACGAAGATCAACCAGGCCGCCGGGTCGCGCGGCGGCCCGTTCTGCGGCCAGTTCTTCAGCGCCCTGAGGCACGCGTCCTGGAAAGCTTCCTCCGCCGTATCGAGATCGCGGAAATAACGCAGCAGCGCACCCATGGCCTGCGGGCGGGCGGCGCTGATCGCGGAGCTTATCCAGGCCATTTCGGTCATGCGGAAACCCTTGTTGGGTTAAAGACCGAAACCGGCCGGATTTCATACGACCCACCGCTCGGGTTGACCTCGGAAAGCTCGCGGGCGAACTCCACCGCCTCGTCGAGATCAGCGCATTCGAGCGTGTAGAAGCCGAGAAACTGTTCCTTGGTCTCGGCGAACGGCCCATCGATGACGACCGATTCACCCTTGACCTTTCTCAGGGTCGTCGCGGCGGTCGTCGGCAGAAGCCGTGCCACCGGGCCAAGCCGGCCGGCCTTGGCATATTTTTCCTGAACGCCGAGGATATTGGCCATGACCTCGTCGTCCTGTGCCTTGCTCCAGGAGCAGACGACATCTTCGGAAGCATAGCAGAGGATTGCGTAGAGCATGGCTGGTCCTTTTCTCTGTCAAAGGACGAAACAGTAAGACCGATCCCGACACCACGTCGATAAAAAAATCCAGATGTGGCGGATTTGGCCACGGCCGGCCGCGCTGGTCAGCTTTCTCGCGGTTTCAGCCATCGCAGCACGAGAGCTTCCTCGTCATCGAGACCATCGATTGAGCGTTTGCGTTTGTTGGCTTGCGCCATTTCATTCAGCAACCGCCCCTCGGACCACGCTTCGAAGACCCGCGGGTGGATATAGCATTTGCGGCAGACGGCACGCGTATTGCCCAGCCGCTCGGCAACCTTGTCGATAACGCTGTTCATCGCCCTATTTCGCTGCGCCCGGCTTTGCGGCAGTTCCGTTTGGGCAAACAGCGACGCGGCGTGAATGGTGCCGCCCCAGGTGCGGAAATGCTTCGAACTGAAGGCGTCACCGACCGCCTCACGGATATAGCGGTTGACGTCCTCGGAGCGGACCGGCCGCCTGTTGCCGTCCTCATCGAGATACTGGAACAGCTTCTGGCCTGGCAGGTCCTGTGCGCCGCGCACAATCCTGGCGATGCGGCGGTCGACCAGCTTCAGCTTCCACTCCTTGCCCGACTTGCCCTTGAAGGCAAAGCGCAGGCTTGAACCGACAATATCCACATGCCGGTCGCGCAACGTGGTCAACCCGAAACTCTTGTTGTCACGGGCGTAGGCGGCATTGCCGACGCGGATCATCGTGTTGTCGAGCAGCCAGACGACCGCGGCGACGACACGCTCGAACGGCAGGCCACGACGGCGCAGATCGCTGTCGATCCTGTGCCGCAGGTCCGGCAGGCTCTCGGCGAAAGCAACCAGGCTCGAATATTTGGCACCATCGCGCTCTTCGGCCCATTGCGGATGATAGCGGTATTGCTTGCGTCCGCGCTGGTCCCTGCCGGTTGCCTGGATATGGCCGTCCGCGTCCGGCGAAATCCACACATCCCTCCAGGCCGGCGGAATGACGATCGCCTCGATGCGGGCCCTGGTAGTGTCCGAAACTGTCCCTCCGTCCGGTCCCTGGTAGGAAAACCCCTTGCCTGTTTTCAGCCGCCGGATACCGGGCTCAGCATCACTGACATAGCTAAGCGACGCATGGTCGGCCGAGCTTTGTGCCCCGTTTTTGGGCGCGCCATCTGGCGACACAGCATCCTGGCCAGCCGGTCGGCTGGGCGACAATCCGGATTTTTGCAACATGTCGGCTCCACGCGAATTCCGTAGATAAGCCACTGGCCGACCGCTGGTTCCACGCGCCGTCCGAAAAGCGTCTCGCGCCGATATCGTGTTGGCTGGCGCCTACAGAGCGCCTTCCAGCTTGATCGGCGGCGCGGACAAACGCCGCCGCGCCGCGAGCTTGAACCTGTAGCGCAGGCAGCGCCAAGCTTCTGAGCGCCGCTTTGGCGCGGCCGCGGCTACCGCCAGGAAGCGCGCCGCGGTGCCCAGATCGCCGCGCGCATAGTGGACCCGGGCGATCTTGAGGGCGACAAGGCCTTCCCTGGCCTTGAGGGCCGACAACGGGATGTTGCAGTCGGTGAGTGTGCGCAGTTCCCGGCGCCAGTCCAGGAAGCGCCGCACCGGGTTGATGGCAAAGCGGTCATCGGAACGTACCGGCGAAACCTCGTAGACCATGACAGGTTGCGAAACCATGGCGAGCGATGCCTTGCTCATCAGCCGTGCCCAGAACAGCGTGTCCTCGTCATAGGCCATTCCGATCGGGAACCGCGTCTCGCCGATCAGGGTCCGCGATGCCAGAACGCTGCCCACGGCGACCGAACGTATGTCGCCTTTGACATAGGCCGAAGCATTTGCCAGGCACGCAGCCTGGTAGCCGTTCGGCATCTTGATCTGCCGGTCCTGGCCGTTCACCCGTCGCCGGTAGGCACCGACGATCATGTCGGCCTCCGGCTGCTCCCGGGCCTTGCGGAGCAGTGCGCGCAACCCGCCCCGCAGATGCAGGTCGTCGGCATCGATCAGGTAGACCCAGGAATAGACCGCTTCGGCCAGCGCCAAATTGCGGGCACCGCCTGCATCGCGGCATTTGGCCGACAGCACGCGCAGCGGCAACGACAGTTGTGCCGCGGCCTCCCGCGCGATGGTTGCCGTCCCATCGGTCGACGCGTCGTCGACCAGCAAGATCTCGCCGATGATCTCGGCCTCGCTGCGTAGCGACGCCAGCGTTGCAGCGATGGTCGCCGCCGCGTTACAGGCAGGAATGACGACGCTGATTGCTCTCAATTACAAAACCTCGCGCCATGCGCTTGAGGATACAACTATCGTCACCCCGAAACGAATACAGACTAGCGGCGGCATCGGTATTTGAGAAGCAGTCTTGTCCATCCCGAATTGCAGCGCAAATACCTGCGTGTACGACCTGCTTCAGGCTCTTTCGAGCACGACCGGAATGACGTCGACAGCTTGCTCGCCAACCTGTCCCCCCGTGGTCTTGAGCACGCCGACGATCGGCGCCACGTCCGAATAGTCGCGGCCGTGGCCGACGGTGATATGGTCGTTGCTGGCCCGCATGCCGTTGGTCGGATCGAATTCCTGCCAGCCTGCATCGCGCCCGCACCAGACCTTGACCCAGGCATGCATGGCATCGGCGCCTTCCAGCCGGGGCTTGCCCTTCGGCGGGATGGTGCGCAAGAAGCCGCTGACATAGCCGGCCGGAATACCGAGCCCGCGCAGGCCGGCGATCATGATGTGCGAAAAGTCCTGGCAGACGCCGCGCTTCAACTTGAAGGCATCACTGGCCCGGGTCCGCACCGTTGTCGCTTCGCCGTCATAGGTGAAATCGCGATAGATGCGATTGCACAGGCTCATGACCGTGCCGGCGGCAGAGCCGGCGATGCTGTCGCGTGCGTAAGCGGTGATCGCATCGTCGATGCCGGCATGGGTGCTGGACGTCAGGAAATGGTGCGGTGCATCAGGTGCCAGAGACCGCACCGCGGCGAGCTCCTGCCTCAGCCGGGCGATATCGGGCGACACGTCGAGCCCGGGCTCGGGCCGAGACACCGACACGCGGGCGCTCATCCTGATGTCGAGCGCGTCATGCGCGTCGCGAAAGGCGATCGAGGTGACGTTGTTGCCGAAGAAATCGGAAAAGTCGGAACGCTCGTTGGGTGCCGGCGCAAAGGACAGGGATGCGGCGATGACACGCTGCACGCCTGACATCGTCGACGGCAGTACGCGCACCTGATGACGACCGCCGCCGGCCGCCGCAGCGTAATCGTAATGCAGATGAAGCCTGATGTCGTAGAGCATGCTTTATCCGAAATAGGCTTTGGCGAGGCTGTTGTAGAGGCCGCCGATTTCATAGGCGAGGTCGTCCAGCGCCTTTGCCGTCATGTCCGAAGGCTCCTTGATGGCAATCTGGGTGTTGAGCTGCAGGATTTCCTTCGCCGCCGGCGACATTTGCCCCTCCCCGCCGAGCGACGGCAACAGGCCGATTTCGGCCTTCAGCCTTTCAAGTTGGAACAGGATGGAGCGCGGGTTAAGCGGATCGAGCGCCAGCAGGTCGATCACCGTGCGCCGACCGGCCTGCACCGGATATTGGCGGCGATGGGTCATCACGCTGTCGCCGATTTCCAGCATCATGTCGAGCGCGCCGTCCGGCGCCTTGGCGCTGGTCAGCCGCGACAGCGTGCGGGAGATCTGGATACCGCGCTCCAGCCGGCGGCCAATCTCGAGGAAGCGCCAGCCGGCGAAGCGGTACATGTTCTCGTGCAGCAGGCCGGAAAAGCCGGCGAGCTTACGCAGGATGACTGTCATCGCCCGGGTCGCGTCGTCGCCGGGCGCGACCGTCGTTGCGAACTGATGGATGGTTTTCGACAGGTCCTTCAGCGCCAGCCAGCCATCGGGCGAGAAGCGGTCGCGGATCTGCCCGGCACTGTAGACCGCGCTATCCAGCGTGCCGATCAGCCCTGACGGGATCGCCGTCTCCACATCGATGCCGAAAGGTTCGAGATAATCCCTGATGTCGGCGAGCAGCGGCATATCCGGGTCGGAGGTTTCGGCCAGCCGCACATGGTAGGCGCGCAGGATGCGCACCGTGTCTTCCGAGCGCTCGATATAGCGGCCGAGCCAGGTCAGGTTTTCCGCCGCGCGACTGGGCAGGCTGCCGGGCCTGGTGCGGCTGAAACTGTCGCCTTCTTGCGGTAGCAGCGTCTCGCGCTCCACCGGTTTGTCGCTGACAACCCAGACATCCGCCGCCTGGCCGCCACGCTGCATGGCGATCGCCGTCGGGTCGAGCGACAGGCCGATACGGGCAAAACCGCCCGGCATCACCGTCCAGCCCTCCGGCGTTCGCGCCAGGTAGACGCGCAGGCTCGCTGGCCGCGGCTCCAGCCAGCCGCCGACATAGACGGGCGTCGTCGAAAGCGTCACCGCTTCCTGGCCGACGAAATCGCCGCCATCACGTTCAATGCGCGCCACCAGTTCCGCCCGCTCCCCGGCCGACAGAGCCGAGCCTAGCTTCGTTGAATCGTCGTCCTCGAAGGCAAGCCTCGTCGACAGCGCCGGCCCGATCACCATGCGATCGATATTGGCCAGCACATGCGCGCGCTCGGTAGCTTGCCCGCACCACCATGTCGCGACACTTGGCAGCAGCAATTCCTCGCCACGCAAGGCCCGTGAAATCTTGGGCAGGAAGGCAAGCAGCGCGCGCGTCTCCATCAGGCCGGAGCCCAGCGCATTGACGGTAGCAACCGCGCCCTGGCGGATCGCCTCGATCAGGCCCGGCGTTCCGATCTGCGAATCCGGGCGCAGTTCGAGCGGGTCGGCGAAAGCGGCGTCGAGCCGCCGCCACAACACGCTGATCGGCATCAGGCCGGAAACCGTGCGCACCATCAGCCGGCTGCCGGAGACGGTCAAATCCTCGCCTTCGAGCAGCATGATGCCGAGGTAGCGGGCGATGTAGGCGTGTTCGTAATAGGTTTCGTTGAGCGGCCCCGGCGTCAGGATGGCGACGCGGCCGTCGGTCTCCTTGGCCATGCCGATCAACGCATCGCGAAAACGGCGGAAAAAGCCGGCAAGGCGGTGCACATGCATCTCGCCATAGATGTCGGACAGCGCGCGTGTGGTGGCGACGCGGTTTTCCAGTGCGAAACCGGCGCCGGACGGCGCCTGCGTGCGATCGCCCAGCACCCACCACTGGCCGTCAGGTCCACGGCCGAGCTCGAAGGCGCAGAAATGCAGGAAGTGGCCGCCGGCCGGCCTGGTGCCGACGACAGGCCGCAAATATTCGGGGCTGGCGGCGATCAATCCCGCCGGCAGGATACCTTTCTCGACCAGCCGGTTCGGCCCGTAGATATCGGCGATGGTTTCCTCGAACAGTTCGGCGCGCTGCACGAGGCCGGCGCTGATCGCCGCCCACTCGCTCTCCTCGATGAGAACCGGGACATGCGCCAGCGGCCATTCGCGCTCATTGGCACCGGCCTTGTCATAGACGCGGTAATAAACGCCGGCATCGCGCAGATACTGGTCGGCGCGGGCAAAGCGCTGGCCGAGCTTTTCAGCGCCAAGTTCCTCGAGCGCCTCGACAAAATGCTTCCAGGCCGGGCGAGGATTGCCTGACGCATCGACCATCTCGTCGACGACGCCGTCGATCGGCTGGTAGTGCTCCAGCAGGCTGTGGGTCCGCGGCTTGCCGTGTCCCCTCTTGTGATTCCCCTTTGCCATCGCTGATCAGAGTCTTGCCGGCCGCCGAAGGTCAAGGGTCATCGGGAAATCTTCCGCTGGTTGTTCTTCACGGATCACATAGGCGGATGGCGTATGGCCGCGCGGTTCGAAGCGGGCGAGCCGCCGAGCTTCCGCCTCGTTGCCATTGACCGGAAAGGTGTCGTAATTGCGCCCGCCGGGATGGGCGACATGGTAGACGCAGCCGCCGACCGCACGTCCCGACCAGCGGTCATAGATGTCGAAGACCAGTGGCGTGTTGACCGGCAGCGCCGGATGCAGGCCCGATGCCGGCTGCCAGGCCTTGAAGCGGACACCCGCCACCGCCACTTCGCGGTTGTCGGTGACCTTCATCGGCACGATGCGGCCGTTGCAGACGACTGCATGGCGCTCCGGGTTCAGCCCTTCGGTCTTGACCTGCAGCCGTTCGACCGAGGAATCGACGAAGCGCACGGTGCCGCCGATCGCGCCTTGCTCGCCCATCACATGCCACGGCTCCAGCGCCTGGCGCAGCTCCAGCTTGATGCCGGCATGCTGAACCTCGCCGCAGAACGGGAAGCGGAATTCGAGCTGGGCGTCGAACCATTCGGGCCTGAATTCGAAACCGTTGAGCTTGAGGTCGTCGAGCACGTCGAGGAAATCGGCCCAGACATGATGCGGCAGCATGAAGCGGTCATGCAGCGATGTGCCCCAGCGCACGAAACGGCCGTCGAGCGGGCTTTTCCACGCGCGGGCAATGATCGCCCTGACAAGCAGTTGCTGCGCGAGGCTCATGCGTGCATTGGGCGGCATCTCGAAGCCGCGGAATTCGACCAGCCCCAGCCGACCGGTCGGTCCGTCCGGCGAAAACAGCTTGTCGATGCAGATTTCCGAACGATGCGTATTGCCGGTGACGTCGGTCAACAAATTGCGGAACAGCCGGTCGACCAGCCATGGCAAGGGTGCGTTGCCCTGGTCCGGATGCGGCACCTGCGCCATCGCGATCTCAAGCTCGTAGAGCGAGTCGTGACGGGCTTCGTCGAAGCGTGGCGCCTGGCTGGTCGGCCCGATGAACAGGCCGGAGAACAGATAGGACAGCGACGGATGGCGCTGCCATTGCAGCACCAGGCTCTTCAACAGGTCCGGCCTTCGCAGGAACGGGCTGTCATTGGGTGTCGCACCGCCGACCACGACATGGTTGCCGCCGCCGGTGCCGGTGTGGCGCCCATCGATCATGAACTTGTCGGCGCCAAGCCGTGTCTGCCGCGCTTCCTCATAGATCGCCGTCGTCGTCGCCACGCAATCCTGCCAGTTGGAAGCAGGATGGATGTTGACCTCGATGACGCCGGGATCAGGCGCAACGCGGATGACGTTGAGGCGCGGATCGTGAGGCGGGCCGTAGCCCTCGATATGCACGGGAAGGCCGATCGCCTTTGCCGCGTTCTCGGCCGCCGCGACCAGTTCGAGATAGTCTTCCAGCGCCTCGACAGGCGGCATGAACACGCACAGCCGCCCGTCGCGCGGTTCGACCGAAAGCGCGGTGCGCACAGCGCCGCCAATCTCGGTGATCTCCTGCTCGACCCGCTCCTGCTGGCCGGCCGCAGCGGTGAACGATGCCGCCTGCTGGCGGCGCGCCATCTCGTCGGCGCCTTCGAGTTCGGCTGGAGTCGGTCCGGCCAGTATGGCTTCACGCGCGGGCAGCGGGCCGCGTGGTAGCGACGGGTCGACCGGCACGATATAGGGGAATTGCTCCGGCGGCACATAGGGCAACGTGCCGAGCGGCAAGCGGTAACCGACCGGTGAATCGCCTGGCACCAGAAACAGCCGGCCGCGCCGCGTCTTCCATTTTTCCGAGCGCCAGCGCGGATCCGATGCCTGGCTGTTCCAGCGCTGCACCGGCAGCACATAGCCGGACGGCTTGGTCAGTCCGCGTTCAAACACTTTCGCCATGCGGCTGCGTTCTTCCGGATCCTCCAGCCTGGAGTTGGACGGATCGACATTGTCGGGCAGCTTGCCTTCCTTGAGCAGCCATTCGGCCGGATCCTCATAGGCTTCGCTGACCATGGCCTTGTCGATGCCGAGTTCGCCGGCAATCGCGGTGAGCAGGCTTTCGGCCTGCTTCGGGCCGATATCGGCCTCGCTCTTTTCGCGTGCGATCAGCGACGGATCGCTCCATACCGGCTGGCCGTCGGCACGCCAGTAGAGCGAAAAGGTCCAGCGCGGCAGGCTTTCGCCCGGATACCATTTGCCCTGGCCGTAATGGAGAAAGCCGCCGGGCGCGAAGCGCTCGCGCAGTTTACGGATCAGTTCGTCCGCCTTTTCACGCTTGGTGGGACCGACGGCGGCGGTGTTCCATTCGGCCGACTCGAAATCGTCGATCGACACGAAAGTCGGCTCGCCGCCCATGGTCAGCCGCACGTCGCCGGCGGCAAGCGCTGCATCAATCTTGTTGCCCAGCGCGTCGAGCGCCTGCCAGCTTTCGTCCGAAAATGGCTTGGTGATGCGCGGATGCTCGGCGATGCGGTCGACCCGCATCTCGAAGCCGAATTCGACATTGGCGAAGCTCGCCATGCCGGAAATCGGGGCCGCGTTGCGGAAATGCGGCGTGGCGGCCAGCGGCACATGGCTCTCGCCGGTGAGCAGGCCCGAGGTCGGATCGAAGCCTATCCAGCCGGCGCCGGGAAGATAGACCTCGCACCACGCATGCAGATCGGTGAAGTCTGTCGCCGTTCCCGGCGGACCGTCCAGCGCCACCAGATCGGGCTTCAACTGGACCAGATAGCCGGAAACGAAGCGTGCCGCGATACCGAGATTGCGTAGGATCTGCACCAGCAGCCAGCTCGAATCCCGGCAAGACCCCTTTTTCGCGGCCAAGGTCTCTTCCGGCGAGAACACCCCGGTTTCCATGCGCACGATATAGGCAATCTCGCGCTGCAGCCGCGCATTGAGGTCGACCAGGAAATTGACGGTGTTGGCTGCGCTGCGATCGATGGTCTTCAGCAGCGCCGACAGCAGCGGTCCCGCCGGTTCCGGGGTGCGATAGATGGCGAGATCGTCGCGGATTTCTTCCGGATACTCGAACGGAAACGCCTCGGCCGACGGCTCGACGAAGAAATCGAACGGATTGTAGACCGTCATGTCGGCGACGAGATCGACCTCGATCTTCAGTTCGGTGACCGGCTCGGGAAAGACGAAGCGGGCAAGAAAGTTGCCGTAGGGATCCTGCTGCAGATTGACGAAATGGTTCGCCGGCTCGACCTTGAGCGAATGACTGAGCACCTTGGTGCGGGAATGCGGCGCCGGCTGCAGCCTGATGATCTGGGGCCCGAGAACCACCGGCCGGTCGTATTTGTAATGGGTCAGGTGATAGACGGCTGCCAGAATTGCCATGAAGCCCCGGAATTCAGCGTTTCAACGATTTCGCCGAACCCTGACACATCAGGCCGCCATTCTCCAAGCAGAGATGTTGCGGTGCACCTAATTTAAGCAACGGTTGCCGGCTCAGAAAAACGCCTGTATCCCCGTCTGCGCCCTTCCCAGGATCAGCGCATGCACGTCATGCGTGCCTTCATAGGTGTTGACCGTCTCCAGGTTCTGCGCGTGGCGCATGACGTGGTAGCCGATCTGGATGCCGTTACCGCCATGCATGTCGCGGGCCTGGCGGGCGATGTCGAGCGCCTTGCCGCAATTGTTGCGCTTGACGATCGAGATCATTTCCGGCGCCATCTTGCCTTCATCGAGCAACCGCCCGACGCGCAACGATGCCTGCAGCCCAAGCGCGATCTCGGTCTGCATATCCGCCAGCTTCTTCTGGTAGAGCTGCGTTCCGGCCAGCGGCTTGCCGAACTGCTTGCGGTCGAGCCCGTATTGGCGGGCGCGGTGCCAGCAATCCTCGGCGGCGCCCATCGAGCCCCAGGAAATGCCGAAGCGAGCCCGGTTGAGGCATCCGAACGGTCCGCCAAGGCCCTTTGCGTTGGGCAGCAGCGCGTCCTCGCCGACCTCCACGCCTTCCATCACCACTTCGCCGGTGATCGACGCCCGCAGCGACAGCTTGCCGCCGATCTTCGGCGCCGAAAGCCCCTCCATGCCCTTTTCCAGCACGAAGCCACGGATCTCGTCCTTGCCGTTCTCGCCCTTCAGCTTCGCCCAGACGACGAACACGTCGGCGACCGGCGCGTTGGAAATCCACATCTTCGAACCGGACAGCTTGTAGCCGTTGGCTGTCCTCTCGGCGCGTGTCTTCATGCCGCCCGGATCGGAGCCGGCATCCGGCTCGGTCAGGCCGAAACAGCCGATCCACTCGCCGCTGGCAAGCTTGGGCAGGTACTTCTTGCGCTGCTCGTCCGAGCCATAGGCGTAGATCGGATACATCACCAGAGACGACTGCACTGACATCATCGAGCGATAACCCGAGTCAACACGTTCGACTTCCCGCGCGACCAGCCCATAGGTGACGTAGTTCGCGCCAAGCCCGCCGAATTCCTCGGGGATGTTGATGCCGAGCAGGCCGGCCTCGCCCATTTCGCGGAAGATCGCGGTGTCGAATGTCTCGTTGAGGTAGGCGTCCTCGATCCGCGGCGCCAGTCTGTCGGCGGCGAAGGCGGCCGCGCCGTCGCGCACCATGCGCTCGTCTTCCGAAAGCTGGCCCTCGATCAGGAACGGGTCTTCCCAGACGAATGCGTTCTTGTCGGCGGCCATCGCGTTTCTCCCAAACAATGCATGTCGCTCAAAATGACGGCATGCATGAAGCAAAATCTTGGCCCGTTCTATCGGCCTGCGCCTCGAAAAAATCAAACGAAATTGATTCACCAATCAATGAGCGTTAGGAATGGATCATGAGTGTCCAGCGCCGCCTTTTGCCCAACATAAGCGCCCTTGCCGCCTTCGAGGCTGTGGCCCGGCTGGGCAGTTTCACCGCTGCCGCCCAGGAGCTCGATCTGACCCAGGGCGCGGTCAGCCGGCAGATCAGATTGCTGGAAGATCAGTTCGGCCGCCGGTTGTTCGAACGCGACAGCCGCAATGTCAGGCTGTCGGCATCGGGCGAAATCTACGCCGAGGCGGTGCGTTCAGCACTTGGCCAGTTGCGTGACGCAGCCCTTGGATTGATGAGCAATCGGCATAGCGGCATCCTGAACCTTGCCATATTGCCGACCTTCGGCACGCGCTGGCTGATGCCGATGATCCCCGATTTCGTCGAAAACAATCCCGATATCACCATCAATTTCGTCACCCGCGTCGGTCGCTTCGACTTCGCCAGGGAGAGGCTGGATGCCGCCATCCACTATGGCCTGCCGGACTGGCCTGAGGCCGACTCCACACTGCTGGTGCGCGAAACCGTGGCGCCGGTCGTGTCGCCCGAATTCCTCACTGGCCGCGCCATCGCCTCACCGGCCGATATCGGCCGCCTGCCGCTGCTGCATATGGCGACGCGTCCTGGCGCCTGGACCGAATGGTTCGAGCATCAGGGCCTGAGCGCGCCGACCGGGCCCGGCATGCAGTTCGAGCAGTTCGGCACCGCCGCCCAGGCCAGCATGGCGGGGCTCGGCGTGGCGCTGCTGCCGCTGATCCTCATTGCAGGCGAATTGCAGCGCGGCCAGCTGGTGCCGGCGCCAGGCCAGCCCATGCAAAGCCGCAGCGCCTACTATCTCGTCGTCCCACATGGCAAGCGCGGCCATCCGCCAGTCGCCAGTTTTCGCGACTGGCTGCTGGGCCAGGTCGAGAAGGAGCCGGCCGTTCTGGCGTGGTAACTACTTCCGCTTCAGCGCATCCGCCAGCGCCGCGCCGAACGCGCCTTGCTGTGCCGGCCGCTCCGGCTGGCGCTGAGGCGCCGGCGAACGCGGTGCCGGCCTGCCGCCTCCGGTATCGCGCGGCCCACCTTTCGACGCGCCCCCTTCGCCACCATCCTTGCGCATGGATAGCGCGATGCGCTTGCGCTTGATGTCGACATCAACGACGCGCACCTTCACCACATCGCCGGCCTTGACCACCTCGTGCGCGTCCTTGATGAACCGGTCGGCCAGCTGAGAGACATGCACCAGCCCGTCCTGATGGACACCGATGTCGACGAAGGCGCCGAAGGCGGCGACATTGGTGACGGTGCCTTCCAGCAGCATGCCGGGCTTCAGATCCTTGATATCGTCGATGCCGTCGGCAAACGTCGCCGTCTTGAAGCCCGGACGTGGGTCGCGGCCCGGCTTTTCCAGCTCTGCCAGGATATCGCGTACCGTTGGCAGGCCGAAACGCTCATCGACGAAAACGCGCGGATCGAGCGCCTTGAGTGCTGCACTGTCGCCCATCAACGACCGCACATCGCGCCCGCAGGCGGCGACGATCTTCTTGGCCACGCCATAGGCCTCCGGATGCACCGACGAGGCATCGAGCGGCTCGCTGCCATTGGCAATGCGCAGGAAGCCGGCGGATTGTTCGAATGCGCGAGGTCCGAGCCGCGGCACCTTGAGCAGGTCTTTGCGGCTGGCGAAGGGCCCGGTCGCATCGCGATGCGCAACGATCGCGTCGGCCAGCGACGCACCCAGACCTGAAACGCGCGCCAGCAATGGCGCCGAAGCTGTGTTGAGATCGACGCCAACGGCGTTGACCGCGTCTTCCACCACCGCTTCCAGCGAGCGGCCGAGACGGTACTGGTCGACATCATGCTGGTACTGGCCGACGCCGATCGATTTGGGCTCGATCTTGACCAGTTCGGCCAGCGGATCCTGCAGCCGCCGGGCGATCGAGACGGCGCCGCGCAACGACACGTCGAGGCCGGGGAATTCCGCCGCCGCCGTCGCCGATGCCGAATAGACAGAGGCGCCGGCCTCGCTGACGATCACTTTCAAGGGCTTCGGCCCGCCATCCGCCGGCATGTCGGACAGCATGTCCGCCACCAGCTTTTCTGTCTCGCGGCTGCCGGTGCCGTTGCCGATCGAAATCAGCTCGACCTTGTGCAAGCGGATGAGCTTGGCGAGTTCCGCCTGCGTGCCACGCACATCGTTCCTGGGCGGAAATGGATAGACCGTCGTTGTTGTCAGCACCTTGCCGGTGCCGTCGACCACCGCCACCTTGACGCCGGTGCGGATGCCGGGGTCGAGCCCCATCGTCGCGCGCGAACCGGCGGGAGCGGCTAGCAGCAAATCCTTGAGGTTTCGGGCAAAGACGTGGATCGCTTCCTCTTCTGCCCGCTCGCGCAGGTCGCGCATCAAATCGAGTGTCAGGTGTAGTGACAGTTTTATGCGCCAGGTCCAGCCGGCGACGTCCATCAGCCAGCGGTCGCCGGGCAGGCTGCCGCCGATGGCATAGGCATTGGCGATCATCCGCTCGACCGGCTTCACCGGCGAGGTGTCATCGGCATCGACCTCGATGTCGAGCGACAGCACTTCCTCGTTGCGGCCGCGCAGCATCGCCAGCGCGCGGTGGCTCGGCACATTTGTCCAGCGCTCGACATGGTCGAAATAATCGGAGAACTTCGCGCCGGCCTCCTGCTTGCCGTCGACCACCCTGGCCCGCATGAAGGCGCGCTCCTTCATGTAGCTGCGCAATTTTCCGACCAGATCGGCATTCTCGGCGAACTGTTCCGACAGGATGTCGCGCGCGCCGTCGAGCGCCGCCTTGGCGTCGACCACCTCTTCGGTCAGATAGGCCAGCGCCAGTTCGGCCGGCACCAGCGCGCGATTCGCCAGGATAGCTTCAGCCAGCGGGCCCAGCCCGCGCTCCCTGGCGATTTCAGCCTTCGTGCGGCGCTTGGGCTTGTAGGGCAGATAGATATCTTCCAATTCCGCCTTGGTGGTTGCGGCAACGATCTTGCCCTCAAGCTCCTCGGTCAGCTTGCCCTGCTCGCGGATCGAGCCAAGGATGGTGTCGCGGCGAGCGTCGAGCTCGCGCAGATAGGCAAGCCGTTCGGCAAGGTCACGCAATTGCGTGTCGTCCAGCCCGCCGGTGACTTCCTTGCGGTAGCGCGCCACGAACGGCACTGTCGCGCCCTCGTCCAGCAGCCCGATCGCCGCGGCCGCCTGTTCTGGCCGCGCGTTGATCTCGGCCGCGATGATGGCTGCGATGCGCTTGATGTCGGATGCCATGTCGTTCCTGCTCTCATCGAAAAGAGCGGCGACCATAGGCGCAGACGTCCGGCCCGCCAACCGCCGCGCTTTGATCAGCCCGGCGGGTCCACAGGAAAGCGTGCGCTAATGTGGCGGCTCGGGCCCAGTCTAGACCATGCGGCTCAGCGCCTCGAAGAAGGCGACGATCTCGACATCGAGCGGATCGTCGACCGGCTCGGGCTGCGACGACATCTTGGCGATCACCACTTCGGTCCTGGGATCGACATACAGCCACTGACCATGGATGCCGATGCCGCAATAGGCGCCGCTCGGCAAACCGGTCTGGTACCATTTGTTGCGGTAACGGCCTTTGGGAAACAGCGGCAGCATCGCGCCGCGCTGCCAGGCGTCCGCACTGCCGCCAGTGCTGGTCGTGTCGCGTACCCACACCTCGGGCACGATGCGGCGGCCATTGGCCACCCCGCCTTGCCGCATCATCTCGCCAACACGCGCCAAGTCGCGCGGCGTCACCGAAATGCCGCCGGCAGTGCGCGCCGTGCCCTCCATGTCGACGCCGATCGAGGCTTCGCTGACAGTGCCGAGCGGCAGCCACAGCTTCTCGCGCATCAGGTCGGTGAACCGCTGGCCCGACGCGCGCTCGAGCAGCAGGCCGAGCAGATCGGAATTCGGCGAGCGGTAGCGGAAGGTCTGGCCATGCGGCTCTGCAAGGCGTTGCAAGGTCAAAATGAATTCGCGCAGGCTCTCCGTGCCGCCGCCCGGATTCCACAGCGTGGCGCGACGATAGCGGGCGAAAGCGCTCTCCGGATCGAGATAGGCCTCCTCGAAATCGAGGCTGACGCTCATGTCGAGCACATGCCGCACGCTCGCATCGCCATAGGCAGAGCCGGCGGCTTCAGGGATGTAGGCCGTCACCGGCGCTTCCGGGTCGAACACCCCCTCGCCTTGCAATATGCCGGCGATGATGGCTGTCACCGACTTGCTGATCGAGAAGATGATGTGGCGGGCGCCGAAATCCATATGCGGGGCGAACCAGTCGCCGACGATCTTGCCGCCTTTCATCACCGTCAGTGCGTCGGTGCTCGAACGTGCGAGAAATTCAGCCACCGTCTCCGGTGTGCCGGCGATCACGACCTTTTCGCCGAGTAGGCCGCCCATATCGCGCACGGGGGTTTCGACAACGCCCGACGCCGCCGCCACGCGGGCGGTCGGCACCAGTTCGCCGAGATTCTGGAACGACCACCGATTGAACGGGTTCTCGCGCCAGTTGGCGAGCACCACCTGGTTGCGCCGGAAGCCATAGCGGGTCTCGAACACGGTCTTGCCGGTCATGGCGTTTCCTTCCGGGTCGTTTCTTCTTTGTGGGGCTCAGCGAAGTGCCGTGGCGATAGCGTGCACGGCCTTCAGCGTCGCTATGGAATAGGCACCATTGGCGAAATCCGGCCAGGTCGAAAGCTTCACCACGACCATTCCGGTGTTCCAGTCGATATGGATCATCTGACCGAACACGCCGCGGCACATCAGTGCGCGCGAGCGCGGGTCCTCGATCCAGAACTGGTTGCGATAGCTGCCCTCCGGCAGACTGGGGCTGAAGTCCGGCCCATGCCTGCCGTTGCGTGTTGCCTCGATCCAGTCGGCCGGCACGACGCTGCCACCATTGTCGAGGATCATCTGGCCGAAGCGGCCATAGTCGCGCAGCGTCGCGTTGAAGCCGCCATCCGCCACCGCATAGCCGGCGCTATCGACCGTGAAGCAGGCGCTTTCATCAGCGCCGAGCTTTTGCCAGAGTTCTTCCGAAACCAGCTGCGGAAGCCGTTTGCCCGTCACCCGTTCCATGATGAAGGCAAGCACGTCGGTCTCGATCGAGCGGTATTCGAATTGGGCACCATGCGGGCGGATCGTTTCCTTCAAGCCCAGGATCAGCTCGAACATGTGCGATGGCCAGCGAAAGGCCGGATCGCTGCCCGGCGGCACCGGCTTCCAGCCGGTGGCGACATCGACCTGCCCAATGTCCGAATAGCGGTCGGTGTATTCCTCGGAGAAGCGGACGCCGCTGGTCATGTCCAGCACATGCTGCACACTGGCGCCGGCCCAGCCGGTAACGCCGAGCTCCGGCAGGTAGTCCGTTACCGGTCTGGCCGGATCGATCAGGCCGCGCCCAACCAGTATGCCGAACACCGAACCGGTAAGGGACTTCGCCATTGACTGCGACAGGTGCAGCGTGCGCTCATCCATGCCGTTGAAGTAGCGCTCATAGGCGACCTTGCCGTCCTTGAGCACCAGGAAGCCGTCCGTATAGGTCTCGTCGAGCAGCCCGGCGAGCGTCGTCGGCGCGCCTGTGCTGTCCTCGACCGTCAGCCCGTCGAGATCGGCCTCGGCGCGTTCGAAGCGGTGGCGATGGCCATTGCCGCGCCAGACTTCGGCGGTCGGCAGAATTTCACGGATGTTCTGGAACGCCCAGCGGTTCCACGGCGGCCGGTCCCAGTCGAGCTTCGGCGGTACCATGGCGGGCGGCGAGCCCTGCATGATCGGCGGCCGCGGATCGGAATTGCGATAGGAGTCCATGACGGCCGAGTCCTTTGAACATGAAAACGGACCCGGCGGCGTGTGCCGCCGGGTCCGTCGAACCCAGTTTATTTCTGCAACTCGGTCCAGATCTTGGTGTAAATTTCCTGGGTCTCCGGCGAGCACATCTGTTGCAGCTCGCCGCGTGGCTTGTCCGCGGCCGGAATGATGACTTCGGGCGCGTCCTTCATGTCGGCCGGCATGTACTTGTCCGAGCCGGTGATGGCATTGGCGTAGCGATGGAAGGCCGAGAGACCTGCCGCGTTTTCCGGATCCATGATGAAGTTCTGGAAAAGCTTGGCGTTCTCGACGTTCTTGGCTTCCTTCAGAACGACGACGTTGTCGCTCCACAGGCCGAAGCCTTCTTTCGGATAGTTGTAGTGGATGGCCGGGTTGGCCAGCCGCTGGCGCAGCGCCGAGCCGTTCCAGTCGCTGGTCGCCTTGAAGTCGCCGGCGCCCATCTTCTCGATGGTGTTGTATTCCATCGCGATCCAGTTCGGCTTGGCCGCCACCAGCAGGTCGCGCACCTTCTTCAGCACCGCCTTGTCGTCGGTGCATTGCTGGCCGCCGACATACTTGATCGCGGCGAACATCACATCGCCCATCTCCGGAACGACATTGACCTTCCCCTTGAGCTCGTCAGGCGTGTTGAAGATGATACCCCAGCTATCGGCCGGCCCCTTGTAGGCATCGGTGTTGACGACCACGCCGATCGTGCCCCACGCCCATGGAACACTGTATTTGCGACCCGGATCGAAATCGGGATTGGCCCATTCCGGCGCCACGTTCTTGAAGTTTTCCATCTTGCCAGGATCGGTCTCCTGGATGAGGCCTTCCTTGATCCAGATCGGCACGTAGGTCTGCGACGGCACCGCAATGTCGAAGCCGGTGCCTCCCTGGCGAACCTTGGCCAGCGCGGTGTCGTTGGAATCGTAGTCGGTGATGGTCACTTTGACGTTGTATTTGGCCTCGAACTTCTTGATCACGTCGGGGCTGGTGTAGTTGCCCCAATTGTAGATGTTGAGCACGCCGTCGGCGCGGGCCAGGCCCGTCGAGGCGAGCAACGCCAACCCCATGGCGGTTGCTGTTGTCTTCCAGTTCATGGTTTTAACTCCCATTTTTCGGTTCAGTCTCGTTTCCTGCTGACGAAGAAAAACAACGTGACGATCGCGACCGAAAGCAGCAGGAAGGCGGTCGATATCGCGTTGATCTCGGGTGTGATGCCGCGGCGGATCTGGCCGAGCATGTAGGTGGGCAGCGTGTCCTGGCCGCCTGATTTGACGAACTCGGTGATGACGACGTCGTCGAGCGAGATGACGAAGGCCAGCATCAGCCCGGCCAGGATGCCGGGCCACAGAAGCGGCAGCGTGATGCGCCGGAAAGCCTTCCAGGGCGTCGCGTAGAGGTCGGCTGCGGCACGCTCCAGCGTCAGGTCCATATTCTCAAGCCGCGCCCGGATCGGCAAATAGGCAAAGGGAATGCAGAACGCCGTGTGCGCGGCGACCAGATAGCCGATGCCGGAATAGCCGGTGAAGATCTTGATGCGCGAGAAGAAGATCAGCAGCGCCACGCCGGTGACGATCTCGGGCACCATCAGCGGCTGGTTGATCGCCGCATATTTGAAGGTGAGGCCGGGATAGGGCGCGGTGCGGGTGGTGGCGAGCGCCGCCATGGTGGCAAAGATCGTGGAGAGCACCGCCGCGATGGAGCCAATCTGGAAGGAACGCAGCGTGGCATCGACGACCTGCGTGTTCTGCCATGCCGACTGGAACCATTTCAGCGAAAAGCCGCCCCATTCGGAGGTCGAGCTCGCCGCGTTGAAGGCATAGATGACCAGCACGATGATCGGCAGATACAGCACGATAAAGCAGGTCGCGGCGATCGCGGTGAATCCTGGCTGGTGCTTGATGGAAAAGTTCTTAGCCATGACGTACCCCCGACTTGCCGGCATTGCGCACATAGGCAAGCAGCGCCACCATGACGATGATCATGACGGCGATCGACAGCGCCGAGCCGAGTGGCCAGTTGCGGCCCTGCCCGAACTGCAATTCGATCAGGTTGGACAGCATCATGTTCTTGCCGCCGCCAAGAACGCTCGGTGTCACATAGGCGCCAAGCGCTGGAATGAAGACCAGTATGGAGCCGGCGATGACGCCCGGCTTGACCAGCGGAAAGATGATCCGCCGCAGCACCTGGAAGCGCGACGCGTAAAGGTCGTACCCCGCCTCGACCAACCGGAAATCGAGCTTTTCCATGCTGGCATAGATCGGCAGCACCATCAGTGGCAGGTAGACATAGGTCATGCCGATCAGGATCGCCGTGTCGGTGTAGAGTATCTGGATGGGCGCCGAGATGATGCCGAGCTTGAGCAGGATCGTGTTGACGATGCCTTCGTTGCGGATGATCTGCAGCACCGCGAAGGTGCGGATCAAAAGGTTGGTCCAGAACGGAATGGTAATCAGGAACAGCCAGAGATCGCGGGTCTTTTCGCTGCGCGTCGCCATGAAATAGGCGGTCGGGAAACCAAGCACCAAAGTGGCGATCGTCGTCACCACCGAGAGCTTGATCGAGCGCAGGAAGATGGTGACGTGGGCGGCGGCGATCGAAAGCGTGTCGTCGAAGATATCGCGTTCCAGAAACACCGATGTCCAGGCTTCCGGCGAGAACTGCCACTTCACGTCGCCATAGGAGCCTGGCGTCAGGAACGAGTAGACGAGCACGATCAGCAAGGGGCCGGTCGCGGCGAGGAAAATGACCAGCAGCGCTGGCGCTGACAAAAGCCAGCGGTCACGGACATCGCGCCGCTCCGCTGCCTTGGCGACTTCTTCCGCGGTCGCCATCGTCAGTCCTTCAGGACCTGAGCGGCATCGCTGCCGATGAGGATGCCGACTGCGTCGCCCTTCTCGAAACCGCAGCCCGCGCTGCGCGTGTTCTGCTGGCGTACGGTGAAGAGTTCGCCACTGTCGAGATGAACATGGATGTGGGTGTCGGTGCCGAAATAGACGATGTTTTCGACCGTCCCCGACAGTTCGCCCTTGGCCTTGGTCAGCTTGGCGTGTTCGGGCCGAACCACCACCGTGGCGTTGGATTTGGGCTGGAAACCCTGGGCCACGGTCGCCTCGATGGTCGCACCGGATTTGAGCGTGGCGCGCGCCTTGCCGTTGGCCATCTCGCTGATGGCGGCGGTGAGGAAGTTGGTTTCACCGATGAAGTCGGCGACGAAGCGCTCCGCCGGCTTGTCGTAGATATCCCAGGGCGAACCGACCTGCAGGATCTTGCCCGATGACATCACCGCGATGCGGTCTGACATGGTCAGCGCTTCTTCCTGGTCGTGGGTGACGAAGATGAAGGTGATACCGGTCTCGTGCTGCAGCCGTTTCAACTCGATCTGCATCTCCTTGCGCAGCTTGTAGTCAAGCGCCGACAGCGGCTCATCGAGCAAAAGCACCTTCGGCTGCGGCGCCAAAGCGCGGGCCAAAGCCACGCGCTGCTGCTGGCCGCCGGAGATCTGGCTGGTGCGACGACCAGCGAGTGCCTCCATCTTGACCAGCTTCAGCATCTCGGCGACGCGCGCCTTGATCTCCGCCTTCGGCTTGCCCAGCATTTCCAGGCCAAAGCCGATATTGTCGGCGACCGTCATGTGCGGGAACAGCGCATAGGACTGGAAAACGGTGTTAACCGGCCGCTTGAAGGGCGGCAGCGGCGCGATGTCCTGGCCGTAGAGCAGGATTTCACCGGCGGTTGGAAAGTCGAAGCCGGCGATCAGCCTGAGCAACGTCGTCTTGCCGCAGCCGGATGGCCCCAGCAACGTGAAGAATTCGTTCTCCCGGATAGATACCGAGACCGTGTCGAGGGCAGCTACCTGCCCCTCACCTGATCCGAAAATTTTGCTGACGTTTACTACTTCAATCGCATTCCGATCCGGTTTGTCCGGCACGATTACGCCTCACTGTTGACCCCGCTCTTGCTGGCGGAGCTCTTCCCCTGTTCGATGTGACCACATGGCCGGTGGGTTGGCAAGCCCGGCATTGGGTCACAGTTCAATCAGTCATTGAGGCCTGCAAGCCCCATGCCATAGTCAGGCCTGATAGGTGACCTTGCCGCCGCAAATCGTCGTCACCGGCCGCACCTTGTGCAGGTCGGCCGGGGCGGTGTTCTCGATGTCCATCGACAAAACCACCAGATCGGCCATGTAGCCTGATTTCAGCGTGCCCTTGCGGTGCTCGGCGAATTCGGCGTAGGCGCCCTCGATCGTGTAACCGGCGATCGCTTCATGCAGTGAGAAACTCTGGTCCGGGTCGCTTTCTGCCCACGGTTTGCGCAACACTGCCGCCTGAATGCCCAGGATCGGATCGATCGGCGACACCGGCCAATCGGATGCGAAGACGACATGCGCGCCGGCATCCTTCAAGGTCCGCCAGGCATAGCTCAGCGGCCAGCGCGCCGGCCCGATGCGAGACACTGTCGGCTCCAACGGAAAATCCATGGCGCCGGGCGGATGCGGCGGTTGCATGGAGGCAATGACGCCGAGTTCGGCGAAACGCGGCACATCAGCCGTGGTGGTGACCTCAATGTGCTCGACACGGTGACGGCTGTCGCGCTTGCCGTTCGCCTTCTGCGCCGCCTCATAACCGTCGAGCACCGCGCGCACCGCGCCGTCGCCGATCGAGTGCACGGCGATCTGCAACCCGCGTCTGTCGACCGCGACGGCCAGATCGATGAATTGTTGCGGCGTGAACAGCGGCTCGCCCACCCAGTCGAGCCGATCGGCGTATGGCTCGACCATGACAGCTGTCCAGGAATCGAGAACGCCGTCGTAGAACACCTTGACCATGCCCGACGACAGCCATTCGCTGTTGTAGCGTTCGGCCATATCGGACGCCTTGTCGAGCATGTCGAGCGTCATGAAATTCTTGTAGTGGAACGGGATCTTGACGCGGCAGGGCAAGCCTTCCTCGGCGTCGATCTCGGCCAGCAGCTCAAGCTGATAGAGATTGCCGTCCATGTTCTGGATCGAGGTGATGCCGTGGCGGGCGCACCAGGCGAGCCCGCGCCGCATGATGTCGCGGTCGGCGTCCCGCTCCGCCGCCGTCGGCATCGGGTCCGGCTCGCCGCCGGTCGACAGCCCCAGCCGAACCCGGCCTTCGCCGGCAAGATCGAGCACCGGACCAAAGGCCTCGCCTTCGCGCAATTCGCCGGCGGCCAGTCCATCGTCACCCATGACGATCTCATTGCCAGGGCCGAGCGTGCACCCCTGCAGGATGCCGGCCATTTCCAGCGCCTTGGTGTTGGCCCACATGGTGTGATGGTCGGGCGCCGCCATGCAGAACGGGCGATCGGGCAAAATGGCGTCGAGGTGATGGCGCGTCACGCGCTCGCTGCCGAGCACGGTGTAGTCGACGCCTTGGCCGACCAGCATCTTCGCGTCGGGCCGGGTCGGCGCATAGTCGCGGATCGCCTTCTGCAGCGCCTCGAGGCCATGAATACCGGTGAGTTGAAGGTGGGCAAGTTCAGCCCCGCCCGAAAACAAATGCATATGGGCTTCGATGAACCCCGGCACGACGGAACCGCCCTTGGCGTCGATCACCTTGGTGGTCGGTCCCTTGAACTCTTCGATGGAGGCGCGGCTGCCGATGGCGATGATGGCGCCGTCCTTGACGGCGACGGCTTCGGCGGCGGGATTGTCGTCGTCCATGGTCCGTACACGACCGTTGGTGACGATCAGATCCGCATTGTGACCCGCACCTGTGACAGACATCGCGACTCCGCGCTTTTGACGACTGACTGGGACCGACAACCCCTCATGTCCAACGACCTGCCCCTCCACCGGAGCGGCGCCATGGGACGAAAAAGAATGCCAGCGCGCTGTCTTGGAAATTCCCCTTGTCATCCCAAGAGGCAGCGTGGATAAAGAATGCGACTGATTATTCGCGTTTGTCAACATACCGAATCTGGAATGTATTGTGGACAGCAAGCTCCCACCATGTTGAGACCAGGCGGGGAACGAGGACATCAAGCCGTGAAGCGCAGTCTCGACCGCAAAACCAGGATAGCGCTCGAACCGCGCAAACAGCCGCGGCAACAACGCTCCAGCAAGGTGGTCGACCGGATTCTCGACGCAGCGCTGGTCTTGACGCGCGAGCAAGGAACCAAGACGCCGACGACGCTCGCCATTGCGCAGCGCGCAGGCTTGTCGGTTGGTTCGATCTACCAATACTTTCCCAACAAGGAAGCCATTCTTCTGGACCTCGCCCGGCGCTGGCTGTCATCCTTTCCCGAGGTGATCGCCAAGCGTATCAAGGTCGCCCCGCCCACCAACCGTGAAGAGTTTCGGCGCGAAGTGCGCAGGCTCTTCACCGACACGTCCAGGCTCTACCTGGAAAACGCCAGCCTGATGCCGGTGATCGAGGCCATTTCAGGCAACGCCGACCTCAGGCCGATCCAGAACGAATATGACGACCAGATCATCGCCCTCTACGCCGCATGGCTGCAGCATGTGAACCCGGCACTTGAAGACAAGATCGCCAGCCGGCTCGGTGTGCTGATGATGGAGGTCGGACACGTTTGCCGGCTTGTGGGGCTGAAAAAGGATCGCAGGACGTTCGACCTCATCGAGGACGATGTGGAAACCATGTGGCTCGCTCTGGTGAGCCCTTATCTCAATCTTGAATCTTGACTGATTTCACACTTCGAGAGGAATTTATGAAGACTGTTTTCTCCCCCCTGCACGCCGGCCATGCCGGCCAAATGGAACTGGTCACATCGGCCATCGTGCCGGGCTTCGAAAAGCCATCGAGGGCCGAATTCATCAAGGCACGGGTCGAAAGCGAGAAACTGGGTCCCATCATCGCGCCGCACGAACATGACCTCGCCGCCGCCAAGCGCATCCACAAATCAGACTATATCGACTTTCTCCCGACGGTCTGGCCGCAATGGCTGGAAGCAGGCCTCACGGGCACGGCGATGCCCTTCACCTGGCCGACGCGCGGGTTGCGCGGCGACGTGCCGCCAAAGCGCGTCGACGCGCTGCTCGGCTATTATTCCTTCGATGCCGGCGCCACCTTCGTCGAAGGTACCTGGACCGCGATCAAGTCTTCGTACGATGTGGCGCTGACCGCCGCCGGCCTGGTCAAGCATGGCGAGGCTTCCGCCTTCGCGCTCTGCCGTCCGCCCGGCCACCATGCCGGGGCTGGCTTCATGGGCGGCTATTGCTACATCAACAACGCCGCCGTCGCCGCGCAATGGTTCCGCGACCGGGGCGCCAAACGCATCTCGATCCTCGATGTCGACTATCACCACGGCAACGGCACGCAGGAAATCTTCTACGACCGTGCTGACGTCCAGGTGCTCAATCTGCATGGCGATCCGATGATCGAGTACCCGTTCTTCCTCGGCCATGCCGACGAACGCGGAGAAGGCGAAGGCGAAGGCTTCAACCTCAACTATCCAATGCCCTTCGGCACCGACTGGGATGCATGGAACGCGTCGCTCGAGGATGCCTGCGCCAGGCTCACCGCTTATGCACCGGATGTCGTCATCGTCTCGCTGGGTGTCGATACGTTCGAGAAGGACCCGATCAGCCAGTTCAAGCTGAAGACATCTGATTATCCCAAGATCGGCCGCCGCATCGCCAGGCTCGGCCTGCCGACGCTGTTCGTCATGGAAGGCGGCTATGCCGTCGAGGAGATCGGCATCAACGCGGTAGGCGTGCTGACCGGGTTCGAGGATCGGTAAATGCCTGTCGTTCAGGAGCATCTAGAGCGTCGGATGTTCAGTTTGAATCGCGAGGGATTCCAGTGAGGCGTGGTTCATGATTCACTTCCTGTAGGAGGTGATTTGCCATGCCCAAGCCCTATTCGCTCGATTTGCGTGAACGTGTTGTGCGGTTTGTCGAGGCTGGCCACTCGCGGCGTGCGGCGGCGGCACATTTTGGGGTGTCGGTTTCGTTTGTCGTGATCCTGATGAGGAACTATCGAAAGACCGATAGCCTAGCGCCCAAGGCCAACGGTGGCCGCCGCCATTCCAAGCTCGACCCGCATCGAGCGTTCTTGCTTGGCCGTGTAGCCGAGAAGGATGACATTACCATGCCGGAGCTTGCCGCCCAACTGGCCGCTGCTACAGACGTCCAGGTCGCTCCTGCCTCGATCTCGCGCTGGCTCATCAGGAATGGCTATCGCTTCAAAAAAAACGCTGCTGGCCAGCGAGCAAGATCGTCCCGACATCAGCAGGGCGCGGCAGGAGTGGCAGACCAGGCGCCAGCCGCGGATGCGGCTTGAGCCACATCGGCTGGTGTTCATCGACGAAACCGGAACCACTACGAAGATGACACGTCTGCGCGGCCGCTGCCTAAAGGGCCAACGGCTGCGCTCAAAGGCACCGTTTGGGCATTGGAAGACGCAGACCTTCATCGCCGGGTTGCGTTGTCATGGGCTCACGGCCCCTTTTGTTATCGACACGCCGATGAACCGGCGCATCTTCGAAACCTATGTCGAAACGCAGCTCGCTCCGACGCTGGCAAAGGGCGATGTCGTCATCCTCGACAATCTCGCTGCCCACAAGAGCCCGACCGCCGAGGCAGCGATCCGGGCCAGAGGCGCATGGCTGCTCTTCCTGCCGCCCTACAGCCCAGATCTCAATCCCATCGAAATGGCATTCGCCAAGCTCAAGGCGCACCTGCGCGCAAAGGCCATCAGAACCATCGACGCCCTGTGGCAGGCCATTGGCGATATCTGCAATCTCTTCTCTCCAACAGAATGCAGATCTCCAACAGAATGCAGAAATTACTTCGCAGCCGCAGGGTATGGACTCACATGAAAGTCCGCCGCTCTAGCGATTTTGGGACAACGACAGGCATAGCAAAGGACCACCGGGACCGGGCGGCAACATCGCCCGGTTCCCACTATCGGGCCAAGGCACCAGCCTTCGGCACAGCAACCGGCGCGCCCATCTGTTCAATGCTCCCGAGCCTGGCGAAATCGACCAGCCGCCGAGAGGGCCGGCGAAGACTTTCGCGTCCCGGTCTTCTGTCCAAGGCGCGAAAACCGACCTCTGAGTCGCACCTGAGTCCATCGGATTCGATTTTGTCAAATCGCGTTTGATGTCAGATTCAACTGCGGGTAGATTAGACCCGAATCAGCCGGTCCTCGGGGGGCGCGGCGACCACCCAAAGTCTCTTGTTCCGGAGCTTTTCCGGCACCAGACGCGGACGGCTTCGCGTTCCCTGAATGGATTCGGGATTTGGTTCGGCGCAGCCCTGCGCCACGCGTGTGTCTTCGTCAAAGTAATGCGTATTCGGGTTCGGCGGCTGGCTTCCAGCATCCGGACAGCAGAAACGATTCCGGCCAAAAGCAACAAGAATGAGCAGTCCCGCCGCACTTCTTCAATCCGACACATTGGGCTCGCGCCTGACGTCGCGCGGCGATCTCACCAGTTTTTTCATGCAACTGACCGCCGAGATCGGCGCCGACAGCTACATGTTGGTCGCCATCGTCCACGACCAGGACCGCAACGATGCGCGCATCGTCTCCTCCAACTGGATTTTCGATGCCATCGAGCTGATCGGCAAGCGGCTGATCGCCGGGCTCGCGCAAGGCGCGCTCACCGTCGCGCCAGGTATCCGTCCACAGCCGCTGGTGGCATCCCGGGCACCAGAAACAGACGGATTGATCACCGGCGAGGAAGCCCGCCTTCTCGACGTGCTCGGCCATGCCGAAATCTATTCGCTGCGCCTCAATGTCGGTCGCCAGCGCCTGTTCGCCCTGTTCTCTGCGGCGACCGCCGGCAGCATCGACCAGCCGGCGTTGATGCGGGCGCAGCTGAAATGCTGCTACGCGCTCTCGCACATTCCGCAACTGATTGCCGCCGCCGCCATGCAGGATCCGTTGTCGGATCGCGAGCGCGAATGCCTGTTCTGGGTTTCCGAAGGCAAGACCACCGACGAGGTCGCCGTCATCCTTGGCGTCTCCTCCAACACCGTCAACAGCTACATCACCCACGCCATCCAGAAATTCGCGGCCAGCAACCGCGCGATGGCCATCGCCACGGCGATCAGGAGCGGCATCATTTGAAACACGCCGATATCAAGGAAACGGCCGAAGCCCTTTTCAACGAGCAGCGCAACCCGTTCGGAGCCTTCACCCTTGGCTCCGAAACCCATCACGCGGTCACCATTCCCGATGCCGTGCGCCGCTGCCGCTGGATCGCCGTTGACATGAATGCCTCGGCTTTCGGCCTCTTCTTCGTAAGCCCCTCGCCCGAGCGGGCGCGGCTAGTCCCATGCTTTGATTCCGACTATCCCGGCATTGCCGTGGCGACCAAGTTCATCTCAGGCGCCAACGGCGAGGAGATCGTGCGCCACACCCGCATCTCGACCGAACCGCGCTGGTGGACGGATGACGGCGTCCCTGCCATGGCGGAGCTGTTTGGCGATCTCACCTGGACCGAGCAGATGGCGGCGCTGGTGCCCGGAACCAGCGGCATCGCTTTTCCCGTTCACGCCGACCGCGGCCAATGCGGCCTTGTCGTGTTCCTCGGCTCGGAGATGACCATGCAGCAGGATGCGCTCTACGAAATACACGCCCGCTGCTTTTCGCTGTTCGCCGCCGTCGCCCGCATCCGTCCGGGCGATACCGGCCGCATGCGCGCAATCTCCAAGCGCGAACTCGAATGCCTGAAGCTGACCGCCAACGGCAACACCAGCGAGGAGATCGCGCGGCTCCTGAAACTGTCGGTGCACACCGCCAACCAGTATCTGACCCAGTCGACCCAGAAGCTCAACGCCGTCAATCGCAACCAGGCCGTGGCCAAGGCGCTGCGGCTGGGCTTGATCGAATAGGGGATTTCGACAGGCGGCTCGATAGCGACCGACGGTCAGCGATAGGCGAGCGGCTCGACCTTGCGGATACGCGCCTCTTCGATCACCGCCTCGAGCAGCGCCGTATTGTGCTCCGGGTCTTCGCCCGGCTTCTCGAACGACACGTAGTTGACCGCCACCGATGCGCCGAGCTCGCTCAGCGTCAGCTGGAAATAGACGGTGACGCCGGGCGGCCTCAGTTCCAGATCGAGCACGATGCGCGGGCTGCCGCTCCAGTCGACATGCGCCTCGCCGCCATGGCCGAGCCGTAGAGTGCCCGGCATGAAGAACAACTCAACCGCTGAATCGACCAGGTCCGACAGGCACGCGAAATGCTCCAGCCGGATAAAGGCGATGTAGTCGGCGACATCGATCAGCCTGAGTTCCCCCACCACCTGCTCGATGGCGCTGGCGACGATGATCTCGCGGGATTTTGCGTGCGGTTGCCGGTTCATGAAATCTGTCTGCGCTCAGCCTTTTTCGAGTAGACGATCCGCACCAGTTCGGCGACGGCCTGGTAGAATTGTGATGGGATTACACTATCGACCGAAACTTGCTTGTACATGGAGCGGGCGAGCGCCACGTCCTCGAAGACCGGGATGTTGTGTTCCCGCGCGATCTCTCGGATTTTCAGCGCCACCAGATCCTGGCCCTTGGCCAGCACCATGGGTGCCGAGTCCTCGTCGCGCACATATTTCAGCGCGATCGAGAAGTGCGTTGGGTTGGCGATGATCAGCGTCGCGCGCGGCACCGCCGTCATCATCCGCTTGCGCGCCCGGTCGCGCGCCAGCGAGCGCAGCCGCGACTTGACGATCGGGTCGCCCTCGGACTGTTTGAACTCGTCCTTGACCTCCTGCTTGCTCATGCGCAGATCCTGCTTCCAGTGGAAGCGCGACCAGACGATGTCGGTTGCCGCGATCAGCCCCATGACGAAGACGATCGCCACCAGGATGTCGACGGCGATGCCGCGGATGACGAGACCGAAGGCGACCGGATTGGTGATCATCCCGCCGAGCAGCTTTCGGTGGTCTTCCGACAGGGTGAAGCTCAGCACGACGATGGCAAACCCGACCTTGCCGAGTGACTTCAGGAACTCGACCCAACCCTGGATGCCGAACAGCCTGTTCCACCCCTTGGCGATCGAAATGCGCGAGAGTTGCGGCCGGACCCGCTCGCCTACGAATTGCGGCATGTTCTGGAACACCGAGGCGCCGACGCCGGCGACGGTCAGCAGCACCATCAGGCTCAGGACGGCGCGGCCAACCTCGAGGAGGACGATCTTGTAGAGCGCGATGACGTCGGTCTCGGTGTCCATCGGCCAGGCTTCCGGCTTCTCCAGGAACATCGACAGGAACATGCCGAGATCGATGATCGCATCCTTGGCGTAGAAGACGGTGAACACCAGTATGGCAACGAACGAGGCAAGGAGCGCTGTCTCCCGCGAATGGGGCAGTTTGCCCTGTTCGATGGTGTCGCGGATCTTCTTTTCCGTCGCCTCTTCGGTTTTCGAATCCTTGTCGACCGCGTCAGCCATGGCGCGGTCTTAGGCGGCGTCTTGGGTCGAGGGTAGTTCGAAGGCACCTTCGCGCGACAGCCGGATCGTCGTCGTAACGATCGTCTTGCGCGCCGCCGTGATGTCGGCGAGAGGGACCCCGTCCGAGCCCTGTCCGAGTTCGGCTTCGATCATGCGCCGCGAGCGGGCGCCGATGGCTGACAGCACCGATTCTGCGAGTGCGGCCGAAGTGCCGCGCAGGGCCAGCGTGACCAACTCCGTCGACAGCCCGTCGAACAGCAGCACCCGCGCTTTCTGGGTGAGCAGCGGCAAATCGTCGAAAGCAAACAGGCGGGCCCTCACACCGTCGAGATCAGGCGTGCCCGCGGCTTCCAGATCCTGCATGACCTCCTCGAGCAGCGGCTTGTCGAGTTCGTTGAGAACGCTGGCGACACGCGCCTGCCCGGCCGAGGTGTCCTTGGTCGAGGTTTCCGCCAGCACGCTGGTACGCAGCCGGTTTTCGACGATCCTGGCGGCAGCGTCGGGAACATTGGCCATCGTCACCATGCGCTTGATGATTTCTCCACGCATCGGCTTGGTCAGTGTCAGCAGCACGTTGGCCGCCACCTGCGGTGCCAGCTTCGACAACACCATGGCCGCCGTCTGCGGATGCTCACCGGCCAGGAAGGCACCAAGCCGCGCCGGCTCGAGCTTTTCGAGCTCGGGCCAGATCGGCGGCGGGCCTTCCGGTGCGACCTCGAATTTCTTGTCGCCCATGATCGCGCTCATCTCTTCGGGCGAGAGCGATTCGTTGAGGATGGTGTCCATCCTGTCGGCGGAATCGAGCAACCCCGCCCCTTCCGTGAACTCGGCTTCGAACTCGGCGACGATGCGCTCAAGATCGCTTTGCGGAATCGTCCGCAGCAGGCGGGCGCCCTCGATCAGGGCCTTCAGTTCTTCCTGCTTGAAGAATTTCAGCAGGCGGCTGGCCGACGGCTTGCCCATCGCCACAAGTATGGCGGCCGCCTTCTGCGCGCGGGTCAAGGTCACCGGCGTCGTCATGCCACTCGCCTCCGCCGCCACCGGCAAGCCCCGCAAACCATGTCTAGGCGCCCTTCGTGCCGGCGATGATTTCGGTCAGCCTGATGCCGAAACGCGACGGATCGCTTTCCAGCACGGTGATCTCGCCGCGCGCGATCTTGCGGCCGTTGACCACGACGTCGACAGGTTCCCCGATGCGGCGATTGAGCGCCACGGTCGACCCTTTTTGCAGCGCCATCAGATCGGAGACCGGCATCTCCGTGCTGCCGAGGATGATCTGGACATCGACGGGGATGTTCATGATCACGCTCGAATTGGCTGATGAGGCCGCCCTGAACGCCGCATCGGGGCGCTGCTCCTCTTCATGCAGGACACCACGCAACTCTTCGATGGCACGGTCGAGTTGCTCGTCCGGCTGGTCGAGGTCGGCTTCCGCCTTGGTTTTGGCCATGATCGTCTCCAAATTCTCAGGCGCGTCCGGCGGCTGCCGGCATCAGCCCGTCGATAAAGTCCTGTCCGGCGTCGTAAGGATGCCTGATCCGGACGGTGTAGTTCTGTCCCAGTTTGCCGAACTCGCATACGAACAGCGTCTTGCCCCGTGCGCTGAGACGCGCCTGGGACTGGGCCGTTTCCTCGAATTCGATGACGTCGCCGATTTGGAAACCGGCGAGCTCGCCGAGCGTCAGCCGCGCCAGCGGCATCGTGGCCTCGAGCGCCACGGTGGAGCGCATCACCTCTTCCGAAAAGCGGGCGCGCCAGCTGGGGCCGTGATCGTCGTCGCTGACAGGCACGGCTCCGTCGCGGCTGGCCAGCACGACGCGCTGCGGCATCGTCACCGTGACGGTGCCACTATCGGCCGGCGTCGAGATGGCAAGCACGATACGGATTGCCGCGCCATCGCGCAGCACATACCGCTTCGCCTCGGTGCCGGACATTGCTCGCGGCGCGGGCAGGCGCAGGTCGAGCGAGCGCTTTCCCGATCCGTTGAGGGCCTGCGCGACCTGCTGGAACACCATGGTCGAAACATCGATTTCGATCTGCGACAGATCGCGTTCGATCGGCGATGCCGGCAGATCCGGGTCGCCGCCGAACAGCGTGCAGACCATGATCGCGATCGCCGGAGCATCGATCACCAGGGTCATCGCATCGGAGGACGCCGACGAGCCGATCACGGTCATGGCAAACGTGTCGCCGGCACGCGAACGCGCCTCGGGAACGCGGCTGACCTCGATCGCTTTGAGTTCGACGACGACCGGAACGCCAAGCTCGCTGGTCAGGCTTTTCTGCAACAGCGGTACGGCGCGTTCGGCCATGGCGCGGCCTGCGTCGATGACCTGCGCGGCCTCGCCGCTGTCACCGACCAGACGCTCGATGATCAGCGAACGCGCTTCCGCTGGACTGCCCAGGCTGGTCATGACAGTGCCGGGACCGATCTGTCGTGCATCGTTCAGGCGGCCTTCTTTTCGACGGCACCGGTGTTCATCGTGCTCTGTTCGACGGCGTCGATCGTCGGCCGTTCATAGGACGAGATGGTCTTGCGGCCGAACTCGATCGCCACCTGCGGCAGCGCACCGTTCATGTAGGCCAGCAGCGTCTGCTTGACGATGATATAGAGGCGGTTCTTCTTCTCGCGCACTGTCTTGATCTTGGTGGCGACCGGCCCGACCACCGAATAGGACAGGAAGATGCCGAGGAACGTTCCGACAAGTGCGGCACCAATCAAACCGCCGAGGATTTCAGGCGACTGGTCGAGCGCGCCCATCGCCTTGACCACGCCGAGCACGGCGGCGACGATGCCGAGCGCCGGCAAGCCGTCGCCCACCGCCACCAGCGCGTGATAGGCCTTCATCTTGTCGGACTTGATGGTCTGGATTTCTTCGTCCATCAGCGCCTCGATCTCGTGCGAGCGGGCATTGCCGATGATGATGATACGGCAGTAGTCGCAGATGAAATGCGTCAGGTCGTGGTTATGCAGCACGGTTGGGAACGCCTGGAAAATCGCCGACTCTTCCGGATTGTCGATATGCGCCTCGACTTCGCTGCGGGATTTCGAGCGCAGCTCGCGCATCAGCGAGTGCAGCACGCCGAGCGTCTCGAGATAGTCCTGTTCCTTCGGCACCGCCTGCTTGAAGGCTTCGAGGATGCCCTTGCCGGTGTCCTTGACCGTCTTCATCGGATTGGCGACGAGGAAGGTGCCAAAAGCCGCACCACAGATGATCACGGCTTCCCATGGCTGAATCAGCACATGAAGATGGCCGCCCATGGCCATGAAGCCGCCAAGGACGCAGCCGAGCGTTACCACCAGTCCAATCAGAATGCCCACGACAGGTCCTTCCGCATTTCACATCAGGAGCTAGGGATAGTCCCCGTGCCTTGTGTGAGGCTTGAATCGAGGGCTTGGAAGCGATTCAGTTTCGCGCAAGGAAGTAGGGGTATTGTGCCGGCATAGCTTCGGCCGGAGGCACGTCTTTGCTCAATACCTTTACCAGCTACCAGCTCATCACCAAGGACATTTCAAAATCGATCGACAGGATCGAGCAGCAGCCCGTGGTTGATCGCGACACCAAATATTATCTCGCGAATATCACCAAGGTGAAATCGATCGACGATTTCGTCAAAAACGACCGTTTGTTCAAGTATGCCATGAAGGCCTACGGGCTGGAGGACATGGACTACGCCAAGGCCTTCATGGTCAAGGCACTCAAGGAAGGCGTCTCCGATCCCGACAGCTTCGCCAACAAGCTGACCGACAAGCGCTACGCCGAATTCGTCAGCGCCTTCAACTTCGCCGCCAACGGCGCCGATGCGACCATCTACAACAAGACACAGCAGTTGGTGACCAAGAACTATGCCACCCAGGCGCAGATCGCCGGCCTCGATCCCAATTCGGCCTATGTGAAGGGCGAGACGACATACTATCTTGCCAACATCACCAAGGTGAAGTCGATCGACGATCTGATGTCGAACAACCGGCTCTACACATACGCGCTGGCGTCATTCGGTCTCGATTCGGCGACGGAAGACAAGGATCTCATCAAGCGGGTTCTGCAGGGCGGCGTCCGCGACCCCGACAGTGTCGCCAACAAGATGACGGACAAGACCTATGCCGCGCTTGCCTCCGCCTTCAACTTCGAAGCCTATGGCGAAAACACCACCACCATCAATCCGGCGCAACAGCCGACCGTCGACAAATACATGCGCCAGACCCTCGAAGAGGATGCCGGCCAGACCAACCAGGGCGTGCGGCTGGCGCTTTATTTCGATCGCAAGGCCCCGACCATCACCAGCTGGTATGACGTGCTGGCCGACACCGCGCTTGCCAGTGTCGTGCGCACCGTGCTCGGCCTGCCTGATTCCTTCGCCACCGCCGACGTCGACAAGCAGGCGCAGCTGTTCGAGCAAAAACTCGACATCTCGGATTTCTCCGACCCCGAAAAACTCGGCAAGTTCCTGACGCGCTTCACCAGCATGTACGAGATCAACCACCTGACTTCATCGGCCGTCGCCTCGGTCAGCGTGCTGTTTGCCCAGCCACTCACCGTCGGCATCTCCACCGACCTGATGATGGCGATGCAGAAACTGAGGTTCTGAGACCATCATGCGGGACAGCCTGTACGTCGCCCTTTCGTCGCAGATCGCGCTTGAGCGGCGCCTCGACACCATCGCCGACAACGTCGCAAACGCCGCGACGATCGGCTTTCGCGCCACCGGCGTGAAGTTCGAGGACGTCGTCTCCGGCACCGGGCAGAAATCGGTATCCTTCGCCTCCCCGGGCAAGACCTACCTTTCCGGCGCTCACGGTGCCTTAAGCGAGACCGGCAATCCCTTCGATTTCGCCGTCCAGGGCGATGCCTGGTTCGCCATAGAGACGCCGGTCGGCACCGTCATGACCCGCGACGGACGCTTTTCAATGAACGAGAACGGCGAACTGATGTCGATCGAGGGCCACCCGGTGCTCGATGCGGGCGGCTCGCCGATCCAGCTTGACCCCCGCAACGGTCCGCCCAAGGCCGGGGCTGATGGTTCGTTGCGCCAGAACGATCAGCTTGTCGGCTCGATCGGTCTCTACAATTTCGATCCGGGCGCGAACTTCGTCCGCTACGGCAATTCCGGCATCGTTCCGGCACGCACCCCAGAGCCTGTCACCGATCGCTCGGATATCGGCGTTGCCCAGGGTTTTCTCGAAGAGTCCAATGTCAATCCGGTGCTGGAGATCACCAGGCTGATCATGGTCCAGCGCGCCTTCGAGAACACCGCCGCCCTGATGCGGCAGACCGACTCATCCACCGACGAGGCGATCAAGACGCTCGGCTCGAAATAATCCATGTCGCTCGACCAGCCATCCCTGCGCGCACTCGAAAGACAACTCCAGCCGGCGCCGGAAGAACGGCTTGCCGCGCTGGAACGGGTCTGGCGGCGTTTCGCCGACGCCGAGGCGCTGCTCAAGCGCGGCGGCCGCGTCATCGAAGTCACGCCCACGCACTACAAGGTGCACGGCCTTTCCGGTTTCGCCAGGCTGGGCGACATCGTCGAGCAGCGCGGCCATGCCGGTGCGCGCCGCGGCGAGATCGTCAAGATCGGCCGCGACGAGGCCGTCGTGGCGCCCTTCGAACGCAGCGCCGATTCCGGCATCGGTGATGCCGTGTTCCGCCGCGGTCCGCTCGTGGTGGCGCCGCATGCCTCGTGGCGCGGCCGCACCATCGACGCACTCACCAGGGTCATCGATGGCGGCCCGCCACTCGCCCGGGGAGACGACACGACGCGCGGCGCCCAGACGACGCCGGGGGCCATGGCGCGGCAACGCGTCGGCACTGCCTTCATGACCGGCGTCAAGGTCATCGATATCTTCACGCCGCTCTGCTTCGGCCAGCGCCTCGGCATCTTTGCCGGCTCCGGCGTCGGCAAGTCGACGCTGCTCGCCATGCTCGCCGGCGCCGACGCATTCGATACCGTCGTGGTGGCGCTCGTCGGCGAACGCGGCCGCGAAGTCCGTGAATTCCTCGAGGACACGATCGGCGACAGCATGGCCAAGACCGTCGCCGTCGTCGCCACCAGCGACGAAAGCGCCATGATGCGCCGGCGTGCGCCAGACACCGCCATGCGCATCGCCGAGCACTTTCGCGACCAGGGGCATCGCGTTTTGCTGGTGCTGGATTCGATCACCCGCTTCGCTCACGCCCTGCGTGAGGTGGCGACGGGAACCGGCGAGCCGCCGGTCGCGCGCGGTTATCCGGCCTCGGTGTTCACCGAACTGCCCAAGCTGCTCGAACGCGCCGGGCCGGGTACGGAAGGCAAAGGGTCGATCACCGCCATCATTTCCGTGCTGGTCGACGGCGACGATCACAACGACCCGGTCGCCGATTGCGTGCGCGGCATCCTCGACGGCCATGTCGTGCTCGATCGCACGATCGCCGAACAGGGTCGCTATCCCCCCGTCAACCCGCTGTCGTCCATATCGCGGTTGGCCGGAAAGGCCTGGAGCGTCGAACAGCGCGCGCTGGTGACAAGGCTGAAGTCGATGATCTCGCGCTTCGAGGACACGCGCGATATCCGGTTGCTTGGGGCCTATCAGGGGGGCGTCGATGCCGAACTCGACATCGCCGTGCGCCAGGTGCCGCTGATCTATGAGGCGCTGACGCAAGCGCCGAAGGATCGCCCGTCGGCCGACCCTTTCTCCGATCTCGCCCGCCACCTCAAGAGCAAGCTGAACGCCGATGCCGGAGACTGAACGCGAATATACCGAGCGCATCCTGCGCGACATGATCGCCGAGGCCAATGCCGTGGAGCAAGCCGAGGCTGACGAAACGAGAACCGCCAAGGCAAAGGCTGCCCGTACCATCGCAGCGAAAGCCGAGGCCGTTCTGGCCAGAGCCGTCAAGCCAATCCTGCCACGGGCTGGCAAAGCCGATCCTGATCTGGCCAGGCCCGTCGAACCCGCTCTGCCCCGGGCTCCCCGGGCGGTGGCTGCCGAGATGACGCAGGCCAGCCGCGACTCGCTGATCGACGGGCTGTTCCCGCGCACCGAATGGCCGCAGCCGCCAAAGGCACCGTTTCCCCGACTGAAGAAGAAGTCCGACCGACGCAGCGATTTCGTCATAGCCGCGCTCGGCATCACGCTCGGCCTGATCTGCGCCCTGTTTCCCTGGTACATCTTCTTCAACCAGGATCAGTTTGGCGTCCAGGCGATGAAGTTCGGCGGCACCGGCTCCAATTCCGGGCGAGCGGGCGGCGGCGTGGTCGCCGAACGCAGCGCGCCGCTGACGGCAAAGGATATTCCCGCGGCCAATCTCGATCTTCTTGCCACGGGGACGGTGCGGGATGATGCCAATCCCGCAGCCGCACCCGACGAGCAACCGTTTCCGGCCGACGCGGCGAAATTCCGCATGGTTCATGTCGCCAACGGCCGTGCCATGATCCAGGACGACGCTGGCCTCTGGATCGTCCAGCGCGGCTCGATACTGCCTGACTCCAGCCAAGTGTCCTCCATCGAGCAGCGCAACGGCAAATGGGTCATGGTCACCAGTGCCGACCGGGTAATCGAACTCTCCAGATAAACGATCTCCGGCTTCCGGCCATCCGCAAGGCCCGCGCAAGACTGGCGGCCTAGTCTCTGGGTACCTGCTCGGAGATTCCCATGGAGCCCGTTTCCCTTTTCGACCTCGCCGCCAAGCAAGCGCAATGGCTGGCCGTGCGCCAGTCGGCAGTCGCCGGCAACATCGCCAATGCCAACACGCCGGGTTATACGGCAAACGACGTCGAGCCATTCGAAAAGGTGCTCGACCGCGCCGCCGTATCGCTGCAGGCCACCCAGGCCGGCCATCTCGGCAATGCAGCGACCAATGCCGGCTTCACCATCAAGCCGCAGGAGGATGACGGCGTCGTCATGCCGTCCAAGAACTCGGTCGTTCTGGAAGACCAGTTGCTGAAAGCCGGCGAGGTGCGCCGCTCCTTCGAACTCAACACGGCGATCGTCAAGGCTTTTCATACGATGATGATGATGGCGGTGAAGAGCTGACCATGGACGCACTGACCGCAGCCCTCAAAGTCGCAGCATCCGGCCTCGGCGCCCAGTCGGAGCGCCTGCGCGTGGTTTCCGAAAACCTCGCCAACGCCCAGTCGACCGGCACCGCGCCCGGCTCCGATCCTTATCGCCGCAAGACCATCAGCTTCGTCTCCGAGCTTGACCGGGCCTCCGGCAGTTCAACTGTTGCAGTGAACTCGATCGATCGAGATCCCAGTGACTTTCCAGTCGAGTTCCAGCCCGGCAACGAGGCCGCCGACGAGAAGGGCTATGTCAAGATGCCCAACGTCAACGTGCTGATCGAAATGGCCGACATGACCGAGGCCAATCGCTCCTACGAGGCCAACCTTCAGGTGGTCAAGCAGGCCCGCGACCTGATTTCCATGACCATCGACCTGATGAGGAACCAGTAATGATCAGCGGTATCGGAGCGCTTCAGTTCAAGCCGTCGATCGGCGGCGACGACGCGGCCACAAGCCTGCTCCAGGGCGGCGCGGCACCCTCGGCCGGCGGCAATGTCGGCACCTCCTTCGCCGAGGCGCTGAGCCAGGCAGCCTCCAAGACCGTCGACACGCTGCAGAATGCCGAGCAGGTATCGTTGCAGGCGCTCAAGGGCGACGCCGACACCCGCCAGGTGGTCGACGCCGTGATGAGCGCGCAGCAGGCGCTTCAGACCGCCGTCGCCATCCGCGACAAGGTGGTTTCCGCCTATCTCGAAGTCAGCCGAATGGGCATCTGAGGATTCCGCCATGAAAGCACTCGCCATCGCCGCCACCGGCATGAATGCCCAGCAGACAAATCTGGAAGTCATCGCCAACAACATCGCCAACATCAACACCACCGGCTACAAGCGCGCCCGTGCCGAATTCTCCGACCTGCTCTATCAGGTCGACCGCACGCAAGGCGTGCCCAACCGCTCCAACGCCTCGCTGGTGCCGGAGGGCGTCTCGATCGGCCTCGGCGTCAAGACGACGGCCGTGCGCAACGTGCACACCCAGGGCGAACTGACCAGCACCGGCAACAGTTTCGACCTGGCGCTGACCGGCAGGGGCTGGTTTCAGATCGAGGGTGCCGACGGCGGCACGCTCTACAGCCGCGCCGGAGCTCTCAACACCAACGCCACCGGCCAGTTGGTGACGGTCGACGGCGCTGCCGTCATTCCGGCAATCAATGTCCCCGTGGATGCCGTCGAGGTCATCGTCAACAAGACCGGCCAGGTCTTCGCCCGCATCGACGGCCAGACCGACCTGCAGAACCTCGGTCAGCTTCAGATCGCCAATTTCGCCAACGAGGCCGGCCTGGCGCCGCTCGGCGACAATCTGTTCCAGGAAACCACGGCTTCGGGGCCAGCCAATGTCGGCGTGCCTGGCGATCCCGGCTTTGCCACCATCCAGCAGGGCTATCTCGAAGCCTCCAACGTCGACCCGGTCAAGGAAATCACCGAGCTGATCTCGGCGCAGCGCGCCTATGAGATGAACTCCAAGGTCATCCAGGCCGCCGACGACATGGCCTCCGTGGTCTCCAAGAACATCAGGTAAAGCATGATGTCGACGCCCGGCCTCCTGTCCGCATTCCGCCGCACCGCGCTCGTCCTTGCGCTGGTGACCGGCGGCCTGCCGGCTTTTGCCCAGGAGTCGGCCAACCAATCGGCCACCCAGATCGCCAGCAATCAAGCTGTCGGCGAGGTGGTGCTTATTCCGAGCCGGGTTATCTATCCCGGCGAGACCATCAACCTGGCTGCCCTGAAACAGGTCACCCTTATCGTCGGCAAGCACAAGCCGGAGGCGGTCGCCACACGGGTCGAGGAACTGGATGGCAAGGTTGCCAAGCGCACGCTGCTGCCCGGCCGCTACATTCCCTCCACCGCGATCCGCGAGGCCTGGCTGGTCGAACAGGGTGCTTCCGTGCAGATCTTCTTCATCGCCGGCGGGCTGACGATCTCGGCCACCGCCGTGACGCTGCAGCCGGGAGCCGCGGGCGACCTCGTCAAGGTTCGCAACATCGACAGCGGCAAAGTCCTGTCCGGCACCGTGATGGCGGATGGAACCATCCAGGTCAGCGCTTCATGATGCGCGGGCTTACCCTGATACTGGCAGCCGTGCTTGGCCTGCAGCCGGCGCTGGCCGACGGCTTGACGCCGAAGGCCAAGCGTGAGCTCGCCGCCAAGAATGGCGGCGTCTACAACGATCCCGAATATGATCCGGCCACCACCAGCCGCATGTTCCGGGTTTCGACCGGGCCGAGTTCGCTGCCGCCGGGCCAGGTCGCCTCGCGCATCAAGGACATCGCCCAGCTGCAGAGTTCGCGCGACAATCAGCTCGTCGGCTACGGCCTGGTCATCGGCCTTGCCGGATCGGGCGACAGCCTGCGCAACTCGCCATTTACCGAACAGTCTATCCGCGCGATGCTCGAAAACCTCGGCATCGCCACCGAAGGCGGCAGTGCACGTGCCAAGAATGTCGCCGCCGTCATCGTCACCGCCAACATGCCGCCCTACGTGCAGTCGGGCGCCCGCATCGACATCGACGTCTCCTCGATGGGCGACGCGACCTCGCTTTCCGGCGGCACGCTGATCATGACGCCGCTGAAGGCGGCGGACGGCGAGATCTATGCCGTCGGCCAGGGCTCGGTCATCGTGTCCGGCTTTACCGCCCAGGGACAGGCCGAGCAACTGACGCAAGGCGTGCCGACCTCCGGCCGCGTGCCGAACGGCGCCATCGTCGAGCGTGCTGTCCAGGCCGAGTTCGACGATCAGGCGATCCTGACGCTGCAACTGCGCAATCCCGATTTCTCGACCGCTATCCGCATCGCGGACGCCATCAACGATTACACCGGCCAACGCTTCGGCATGCGGGTGGCGGCAGAGCGCGATTCGCGCACCGTTCAGATCAGAAGGCCGAAGGGTGTCTCGGCGGCGCGCTTCTATGCCGAAATCGAGAATTTGGTGGTCGAATCCGACACGCCGGCTCGTGTCGTCATCGACGAGCGCACCGGCACCATCGTCATCGGCAATGACGTCAAGATCTCGCGGGTCGCCATCAGCCACGGCACGCTCACCGTGCGCATCACCGAAGCGCCGCGCGTCGTCCAGCCCGAGCCCTTCTCCAAGGGCGAGACCGCCATCGAACCGTTCACCGCCATCGACGCCAGCCGGCCCGACGCCCGCGTTGCCGTGCTTGACGGACCCGATCTCCAGACCCTCGTTTCCGGCCTCAACCGCCTCGGCGTCAAGCCGGACGGCATCATCGCCATTTTGCAGGGCATCAAGTCGGCCGGGGCCCTGCAGGCCGACCTGGTTCTGCAATAGGCGATGCCGATGATCCGCTCCCTCTCACGCCACGAAAGACACCGCCCCGCTGCAATCCTGCTCGCGGCCGCCGTTCTCGCGACTCTGCCCTTTGCCGGCGATACCGCACGTGGCGAGGAGAAGGTCCGCCAGGTCTTGCCGGGAGCACCGGTCGCAGCGGCGGCGCCGCAATTGACGCGGGAAAAGGCGCCGGACCAAAGCGAGATCGAGCGCTTCTGCTCAAACATCGCCGACGCCGCCCGCGACCGCCGCTATGTCCTGCAAGCGGAGGAACTGAAGCAGCTCCAGGCCGGCATTGACGAGCGCATGAAAGCTCTCGATGCAAAGAAAGCTGAATACGAGACCTGGCTGAAGCGGCGCGAGATTTTCCTGGCCCGGGCCGAGGACGGCGTCGTCCAGATCTACGCCGGCATGAAACCCGACGCCGCTGCCGAGCGGCTGGCCATCGTCAACGCCGATCTGGCTGCGGCCATATTGATGAAGCTCGACACACGCAAGGCGAGCGTCATCCTCAACGAAATGGACCAGAAGGCGGCGGCGACGCTCACCGGCATTATGGCCAGCGCAGCCCGAAGGGTAGACCCGTCATGATCCGGAAAATGCTTGTCCTGTGCGCGGTCACCGTGCTGTCGGGTTGCGGAACCAACCTCAAGGAGGTCGGCAGGGAGCCGGCTCTGTCCCCGGTCGGCTCCGGCATCGATGGCGGCAGTACTGGCTCCCTCTATCGCTATCCGCAAACGCCGCCCGCGCCGGTCAAGAAATTCTCGTTGTGGGACGACCGCCAGAGCCGGCTGTTCACCGACCCGCGGGCGCTGTCCCAGGGCGACATCCTGACGGTCAAGATCAAGATCAACGATCGAGCCAACTTCAAGAACCAGAACGACAGGAGCCGCACCGCCAATCGCAAGCTCGGTTACGACCTCAGCGCGCAGTGGGACAAGTGGAGCACCGCCGGCAAGGGCGCTGGGGCGCTCAGCTCCACCACGGACACGACCGCCGACGGCGAGATCAAGCGCTCGGAGACGCTTGAGCTCAATGTCGCGGCGATCGTCACCGATGTGCTGCCCAACGGCAATCTGATGATCACCGGATCGCAGGAAGTGCGCGTCAACGCCGAGCTCAGGGTGCTGACGCTCGCCGGCATCGTGCGGCCGGCCGATATCGGCGCCGAAAACACCATCCCCTACGAACGCATCGCCGAGGCCCGCATCTCCTACGGCGGACGCGGTCGCATCACCGAGGTTCAGCAGCCTGCCTACGGCCAGCAGATTCTCGACCAGGTTCTTCCGTTCTAGGGTTGGGGAACAGAGCACAGTGGCAAATGTCGAACAGGTCCAGCCGCGCAAGGGTCCCTCCCTTGCCATTCAGGCCGGCATGCTGCTGGTTGTGACGGCGGCCGCCATCGGCATGGGCTGGATGTCCGGCGGCTATCTGAAGGGTGTCGACGCACCGTCGTCGGTACCGGCGGCGCCCGAGAATGAAGGCAAGACGGAGCAGCCGGCTTCTGCCGAGCAGCCAGCCGTGGGGCCTACACTGGTCGTGCTGGCGCCGATCACCACCAACATCGCCTCGCCTGCCGGCACCTGGATCAGGATGGAGGTGTCCATCGTCTATGACGCGCCGCAGCCACAGGCAATGTCGGATGACATCCACCAGGACCTTCTGGCCCTGGTGCGCACGTTGAAGATGCATCAGATCGAGGGCGCCAGCGGCTACCAGCACCTGAAGGCCGACCTCGAAGACCGCGCCGCGATCCGCAGCCAGGGTCACGCCAAACAGGTACTCATCAGGACATTGCTGCTCGAATGAGAAAACTCCTTCTCGCCACGGCCATGATCGCCGCCGCCACCTCCATCGCGGCGGCCCAGCAACTCGATCTCGGCGGCATCGGCAAGGCTGACGGCACCACCGTCGGCTACATCATCCAGATGTTCGGCCTGCTGACCGTTCTGTCGGTGGCGCCAGGCCTGCTGATCATGGTGACCAGCTTCACCCGTTTCGTCATCGCCTTCTCGATCCTGCGCGCCGGCATCGGCCTGCAGTCGACACCGGCAAACCTCATCCTGATTTCGCTGTCGCTGTTCATGACCTTCTATGTCATGGCGCCGACCTTCGATCAGGCTTGGAACACCGGCGTCAAGCCGCTGATGGACAACCAGATCACACAGACCGAAGCCTTCGACAAGATTTCGGACCCGTTCCGCACCTTCATGCTGCACAATGTGCGTGACAAGGATTTCGACCTCTTCGCCGACCTCGCCCGCGAGCGCGGCCAGACCGTTTCGCGTGACACCGTCGACCTGCGCATCCTGGTGCCAGCCTTCATGATCTCGGAGATCCGGCGCGGATTCGAGATCGGCTTCCTGATCGTGCTGCCATTCCTGGTCATCGACCTGATCGTCGCCACCATCACCATGGCGATGGGCATGATGATGCTGCCGCCGACAGTGGTGTCGCTGCCGTTCAAGATCCTGTTCTTCGTCCTGATCGACGGCTGGAACCTGCTTGTCGGCAGCCTGGTGCGCTCCTTCAACTGACCCTGCCGCGCCGGCTCGAAATCCCAGCAATATATTTTCGATTAACCGTCCGGTTTAGCCCTTTGGTAGGGACTTGCCCGCATATTCGCTCGCAGATGGCGGGTGATCGATTTGAGAGATCATGGGCATGATGCCGCACCGTCATACCGGTAGAGCCGGTATGTAAAAAATACCTGTAAAATCAAGGTACGAGTACCATGTCCAGCATCATGACGAACAGCGCCGCATTGACGGCTCTGCAGAGCCTCAACGCCACCAACAAATCCCTCACCGACACCCAGGCCCGCATTTCGACCGGCTACAAGGTCTCGCAGGCTTCGGACAACGCCGCCTATTGGTCGATCGCCACCACAATGCGTTCCGACAACCAGGCAATGTCCACCGTTTCGGACGCTCTCGGCCTCGGCGCCTCCAAGGTCGACACAGCCTATACCGGCATGAGTAGCGCGATCGATACCATCAACCAGATCAAGACCAAGCTGGTCGCGTCCTACGGCCAGACGGACGCCTCCAAGGAAAAGACCCAGGTCGAAATCGCCGCCCTTCAGAACCAGTTGAAGGCCTACGCCGATGGCGCCACCTTCTCCGGCACCAACATGCTTTCGGTGTCCACTGCGACAGGCACCGCGGCCGACGTGAAGATTGTTTCGGCCTTCAACCGCGACGCGACCGGCGCGGCTTCGATCTCGACGATCGATGTCAATGTGGAAAGCATCAAGCTGTACGATGCCGGCGCGGCACCAACCGCCAAGGGTATTCTCGACACGGCTCGCCTCGGCACCACGGGCGCTGCTGTTGCCACGGCCTCGAACCCCACCCTGGGTGCTGCAGCAGCGGCAACCGACACCTATTCGGTTGCCTCGCTCACTATCTTTTCGGGTGGCACGGCTGCCAGCGATAGCCAGATCGCGCAGCAGATGAACGTCGTCGACGCCGCGCTCAAGGCCATGACCAACGCCGCCACCACGCTCGGCGCCGCCAAGAGCAGTATCGACCTGCAGAAGACCTTCACCTCGAACCTGATGGACTCCATCGATCGCGGTGTCGGCCAGCTCGTCGATGCGGACATGAACAAGGAATCGACCCGTCTGCAGGCCCTGCAGGTCCAGCAGCAGCTCGGCATCCAGGCGCTGTCGATCGCCAACGGTTCGTCGCAGTCGATCCTGTCGCTCTTCCGCGGCTAATCGCCTTCGCTCAACCACAGTTCGCACAAAAAAATCGGGCCGCGCCAAAAGCGCGGCCCGATTTGCGTTTTGCTCCAGCCCCACGCAACCCTCGATGCTTAACTCTCAAAAGCCAGCTTTTAACAGGCTGTTAACCATGCCGCGCTAGTTATGGTTAACCAATAGCTTACGACAGTTGGCGAATCGGTCCGACCGGCACGATGCCACCCGTTGAACAGGCCCATCCGGCATGTCTGAGCATGTCGGCTTTTGAGAAGGAGCGACTTTCTTGGCGAGCATCATGACCAACGCTTCGGCGTTAACCGCACTTCAAAGCCTCAGCGCCACCAACAAGTCGCTCGAACAGACGCAGGCCCGCATATCGACCGGTTACCGGGTCTCGCAGGCCTCGGACAACGCCGCCTACTGGTCGATCGCCACCACGATGCGCTCCGACAACGCGGCCCTGTCGACCGTGCAGGATGCACTCGGCCTCGGCGCCTCGAAGGTCGACGCCGCTTACACCGGCATGAACAATGTGCTGACAACGATCGGGCAGATCAAGACCAAGGTGCTGTCCATGGTCGGCCAGACGGATGCCGCCAAGGCAAAAACCCAGACCGAGATCAAGGCGCTTCAGACGCAGATGAAGTCGTTCGCCGATGCGGCGACCTTCTCCGGCTCGAATTTCCTGGCGGTGACCTCCAAGCAGACTGCCGCCCCCAATGATGGCGTCCAGCCCGACTCGCAGATCGTGTCCTCATTCAATCGCTCCTCATCCGGCGCAGTGTCGATCGGAACGATCAACATCGATGTTGAGGGCACCAAGCTTTTCGACTACGGCCTCGCCGCCGAGGTGAAGAATTCCGGAACCCTCGATCGCAAAACCTCCATCTATTCCACGGGCGCCGCCCAGACCCTGTACGACAACGCCTATGCGGGCGTGATCGCGGGCGGAGGAACGGATATCGCCGCGAACACAGCCGGCCAGACGGCGGCGGGAGCGGTCGCCAAGGTCGACAATATTTCCGCCTACAACCTCGACATCACGGCCCCAGGGGTAACCGACGACATCATCACGCAGATGGTAACCAGGATGGACAAGGTCATGGCCCAGCTGACCGACTCCGCCACCATCCTCGGCTCGGCCAAGAGCAGCATCGACCTGCAGAAGACCTTCACCCAGAGCTTGATGGACTCCATCGACCGCGGCGTCGGCCAGCTCGTCGATGCCGACATGAACAAGGAATCGACCCGTCTCCAGGCCCTGCAGGTGCAGCAGCAGCTCGGCATCCAGGCGTTGTCGATCGCCAACGCCGCCTCGCAGTCGATCCTGTCTCTGTTCAAGAGCTGATCACGGGCGCCACCGGCGCCCACCTTCCCATCAGATAATCGGGCCGCGCCGCAAGCGCGGCCCGATTTCATTTTCGCACAAGCTTCGAAGACTAGAGTTCCAGCGGACAATCATGCTGGGAGTCGTTGAACCGTGCCGGAACAGATCCAGAGCATCATCTCGAATCTCCGCGGGTTTGGCGTGAAGCGCCTCGCCATGCTGGCGGGCATCGCCGTTCTGGTGATGGGCGTCATCGGCATCGCCTCGGTCTATCTCAACCGCCCCGCCTACGACACGCTCTATGTGGGACTAGACCGTGCCGACGTGAACCAGATCGGCCTGGTGCTGGGCGAAGCCGGTATCGGCTTCGATGTCGGCGCCGATGGAACCTCGGTTCTGGTGCCGGCCGGCACCACCGCTCAGGCCCGCATGCTGCTCGCCGAAAAGGGCCTGCCGACCAGCGCCAATGCCGGCTACGAATTGTTCGACAATGTCGGCTCGCTCGGCCTCACCTCCTTCATGCAGCAGATCACCCGCGTGCGCGCGCTGGAAGGCGAGATCGCCCGCACCATCCAGTCGATATCGGGCATCAAGGCTGCGCGGGTCCACATCGTCATGTCCGAACGCGCCAATTTTCGCCGCGACGAGCAGCAGCCCTCCGCTTCCGTGGTCATCCGCTACGCCGGCATCGACGCCGAGAAGAGCGCCATGTCGATCCGCCATCTCGTCGCCGCCGCCGTTCCCGGCCTGTCGGCCGACAAGGTGACCGTTCTCGATTCCAGCGGCAATCTGCTGGCCGCGGGCGACGACCCTTCCAACACCAGCGCCGCCCGCGAACTCGGCGTCGAGCAGACCGTCGAGGCGCAGATCGGAGACAACATCCGCCGTGCGCTGACGGCCTATCTCGGCCCCGACAATTTCCGCGCCAGCGTCAAGGCCGAGGTCAACACCGACACCCGCCAGACGGAAGAGACCATCTTCGATCCGAATTCCCGCGTCGAACGCTCGGTGCAGTCGGTGCGGGCCAACGAGAACAACAACCAGAAGCAGGCTTCCACTCCGGCCAGCGTCGAGCAGAACCTGCCCGAGACCCAGGCAACCGCCACCGATGGTCCGCAATCCTCCTCGCAAAACGACCGCAGGGAAGAGATCACCAACTACGAGATCAATTCCAAGAAGATCGCCACGGTCTCCAGCGGTTACACCGTCACCAAGATGTCGATTGCCGTGGTCGTCAACCAGCAGCGGCTGACGGCCATTCTCGGCAAGGACGCCACGCCGGAGCAGATCGCCAAGCGCGTCGCCGAGATCCAGAAGATGGTCGCGTCCGCCACCGGCCTGGACGAAAAGCGCGGCGACATCATCGACGTCTCGGCGGTCGAGTTCATCGACGGCCTGGATGGCGAGGCGATCCCGCAGGCGGGAATGCTCGATTCTATCGGCCAGCATGCCGGCACGATGATCAATGCCGGTGCCTTCATCGTCGTGGTGTTCCTGGTCGCCTTCTTCGGCCTGAGGCCGATGGCCGCGGCGCTGACGGCAAAGGCTACTCCGGCCCTGGCAGGTCCCAGCTTCGACGACGTCCAGCGCTCGCTGCCGACGCCGGAGGCAATGGCGGCCACCGACAGTGCCGCGATCGGGACCTTGCCAGGCACACGCCCAGGCCCCACGCCGCTCGACGATCTTCGCCAGAAGATCCGGCCGGCGCCGCAGGACAGGCTTGCCAGGATGGTCGATCTCAACGAGGAGCGCACCGCGCAGATCCTGCGCAAATGGGCTGCCCAGGAAGTGGCGGTGTAAACCATGCCCTCCGTAGCCCTCTTCGACCTTCTGCCCGATTTCGGGACGCGCGCGCAACGCGCCGGCCAGCCCCGGGCAGCAGTCGATCCCGACCACAAGCCCGAGACGCCGGCGCCACAAGCCGATATCGGCACGCTGATCGCCGAGGCGGTTGCCCAGGCGGAGGCAGCGCTGGAGGTCCGCCTGTCGGCTGCGCATGACGCCGCGCTCGAAGCCGAACGCCAGGCCAGTGCCGAGGAAGCAAGGATATTTCTCGAAAGCCACGGCGACGATGTCGGCAAGGCTGTCTCGTTGCGCATCGATGCGATGGAGGCGCGCGTGACCGGACTTGTCGCCGCCACGGTCGCCCGCATCATCGGCGGCATCGTCAGCGACGATCTGCAGAAACGTTCGATCGATGCGTTGGCCGGCGCCGTTCGCGAAGCGGTTGGCGATGCCGAAGCGGTGCGCATCGTCGTGCGCGGCCCGCTCTCGATGTTCGAAACACTGAAGGCGTCGCTCGGACCCCGCGCCGCCAATCTCGATTTTGTCGAGGCGCCAGGCTTCGACCTGACCGTCGCCATCGACGAGGCGGTGTTCGAGACGCGCATGGCCGAATGGTCGACGACCCTCTCGGAGGTCCTGGCATGAGCGTCGCCGACGCCGATCACGGCCGCCACGAGATCATCATCGTGCGGCGCAGTCATGACGACCATGACGAAGCCCACCATGGCGGCGTCTGGAAGATCGCCTTCGCCGACTTCATGACGGCCATGATGTGCTTCTTCCTAGTCATGTGGCTGATCAACGCCGCCAACGAGCAGACCAAGGCAGCCGTCGCCAGCTACTTCAACCCGGTCAAGCTGGTCGACCGAAATTCGAGCCGCAAGGGCCTGGAGGATCTCGGTGACGGCCCGCGCGCGATGGGGCTGACGGCAGACGATCCGCAAGAGGCGACCAGCAAAGCCGGACAGAACGGCAATGCCGGCGCGGGCGCGTCGGACCGCAAGCAGGACAAGCAGGAGCCGCAGCAGCCGGAACGCACCGACGATCATCTCTTCGCCGACCCCTACGCGGTGCTTTCGGAAATCGCTACCGACACCGGCGTCATGCAGAATGTCAGCCAGAAAGGCGACGGCGGCGTGCAGGCTGCCGGACCGGCTACCGGCGCCTCCGGTGGCGCCTCCTACCGCGATCCCTTCGAGCCGGATTTCTGGTCGCAGCAGGTCGCGGCGCCCGGCGCCGAGGCCAGCGCCGAGCGCACCAAGATCGAGGGCGATCCGGCCAAGCCCGGCGACAAGACCGCCGAAACGCAAGTGCTCAAAGTCAAAGCCGTGCCGCCTGTCGCGGCACCGCTCGAGCCGCTGGCTAAGGACGCGACCGGCAAGCAGGCCGCGAACCCTGCCACGGCAATGGCCGGCGAGACCAAACCGGACGGCACCACGGTCGCGGGCGGAGCGAAAGCCGCGACGCAAAACGCCACCAAGCCTGACGTCGGCGAGAAGGCGCCAACCGCGGCTGCCGTCAAGGCAGCGGCCGACGTCAAGCGGCAACTGGCCGATGCCTTCAAGCCCGGCGACAAGCTGCACGACGGCGTCTCGGTCGAAGCCACCGACAAGGGGGTCGTCATCTCGATCACCGACCAGCTCGACTTCGGCATGTTCGAGGTCGGCTCGGCATTGCCGAGACGCGAACTGGTGCTGGCGATGGAGAAGATCGGCCGCATCGTCAACAGCCAGAAGGGCACCATCAGCATCAACGGCCACACCGACGCCCGGCCGTTCCGCGGCGACAGCTACGACAATTGGCGCCTGTCGACGGCGCGCGCGCATTCCGCCTACTACATGCTGGTGCGCGGCGGCGTCGACGAACGCCGCATCACCGAGGTCGCCGGCTTCGCCGACCGCCAGCCGAAAATAGCAGCCGATCCATTGGCGGCCGCGAACCGCCGCATCGAGATCCTGATGGCGACCGGCGGATGAAGCGAGCGGCCGTCACCCGCCGGTTGATTGGCCTGTTGCTGCTGGCCGGCGGACACCCGTCGACCGGTTTCGCCCAGGATACGCTGCAGCCGTATCAGTTGGTGCGCTCGCTGCAACTCATCCAGGACCGCATAGCCGCCGGCGATCATGCCGCCCTGCCGATGCAAGCCAAGCTGCTGGAGATGGCAGATGCGCGCCTGCGGGCGGCGAATGCCGAGGACTACAAGGATCCCAAGAACTTTCGAGCTCTGCTTGTCTACGGCATGAGCGGCGGCAACCCGGTGACCGTCGAAGCGGCCACGTCGCGCGCTATGACGGACCCGCAAAGCCTTGCCATCGCCAAAGGCGTGATTGATTACCTCAACGGCCGGCCCGGCGAGGCTATCGAAGCCTTGAGGCCGATCGATCCCATGGCGCTGCCTCCGGATCTCGGCGCCTTCCTCGCCCTGGTCAAAGGCTCACTGCTTGCCGGCGATCAACCGGCGACCGCACTCCGTCTGCTCGACGAGGCAAGATTGCTCAGCCCCGGCACGCTGGTCGAGGAAGCGGCACTTCGCCGTTCGGTTGGCCTTGCAGTCGCGCAAGGCGACGCGGCACGCTTCGCCCTTGCTTCCACCCAATATGTCGAGCGCTATCTCTATTCGCCCTATGCCAGCCAGTTCGCCGACTCCTTCGTCTCCGGCGTCATCGCGCTGCACATGTCGATCAGCCAGGACAAGCTGGGCGACATCACCTCGATGATGGATCCCGAGCGCGAGAAGGTGATCTATCTGCGCATCGCCCGCCGGGCCGCGATAGACGGCCTGAACGACTTGTCGGCCTTCGCTTCGGCGCGGGCGGAACAGGGCCGCGACGGCAACACCAATCAGGACGATCCACGCGCCCTGCTCTATGCCAGCCTTTCCACCGTCACCTCGGGTACAATCGAGGACGTTCGCGCCAAGCTCGGCAAGATCGACCGCAGCCGGCTGTCGGAGGGCGACCGCGCTTTGCTCGACGCCGCGCAGGCCATTGCCGGCGAGGTCGTCGCGCCGCCCACCGCCCTTCCGGCGGAAAAGCCTGCCCCAGTTCCTGCCGCCGCGGCGCAGCCGGTGCCCGAGATCGCCACGGCGCAAGGCGCCGATGACAGTGGCCTGCCACCGGTCGAAGGCGCCATCTCGGAGCAACCCGCCGTCACCGCGGCCTCCGGCGGACCAGCCGCCAATGCGCCGGACATGGCAGCAGCGGCATCCGCCGACCCTGCGACTGTCATGCCGGCGTCGGCACCGTCACCCGCAGCCGGTCCAGAGCCCGCCGATCCGACCGACGCCGCCATGACCAGAACACGTCGACAGCTCGACCTGATCGACCAGATGCTTGGAGCCGCCCCAAAATGACCACCAGCCTCGGCTCGGCCTTGCCAGGATTTGCCTCCACGCGCGCGACGTCGGAGCAGCCTGCCGCGAACGGCAGGAACGATGACGCCGGCTTCGGCAAGATGCTGCGCGACGATGCCCGCCCGGAACGGCAGCCGTCGACAGAGGCGGGATCGCGCGACCAGCGCTGGAGCAAGCTCGCTGCCGGCCTTGCCGGGCATGACGCCAAGGCCGAACCGGCATCGGCCGAGCCCGGAAGGACCACCTCGGCCAAAGTGGCAAGCGTGAAAGCCGGCAAGGACGAATTGGAAGCAAAGGTGCACAAGGCCGACGCCGGAGAGACGGCGCCGGATGCCGGGCCGCTTCAGGACGACCTGCCGCTGCTGATCGCGTTTCATGACCTGCGGCATTTCGCGACAACGGCCAAGGCAGCCGGGGGCAATACGGCCACCGGCGAGAATCCGTCGGACCCGGCGCTCGATGGGCAGGCTTCACTGCCAAAGACCTACCGGCCAAAAGCCGCGGGCGGACGCGAAGCACTCGAAACCATGTCGAAGCCGGAGCAGGCGTCGATCGTCGACGGACCTTTGACGGCGCTTGACGGTCAGTCGCCGAGCGCTGCCTCCAGCGCGCCAAAACGCGACGCCGCAGCGGCGGCCCAGAAGCTGTCGGACGCACCGGCCGCCGATGTGCCCGGCGTGCGGTCGAAGCACACCGCGAATGCGATGAAGAGCATCGAGGATGTCCAGTCCTCGATGCGTCTAGAAGCGGGAAAACAGTCCCTGTCCACTGCGCGCATCGACGTGGTGTCGGAACGGAGTTTCCCCGCACCGCCGCAAAGTCCCATCAGCCAGGCAGCCCTCAATGTGATCAACGCCATAGCCGCCGACGCCGGGCCGCAAAAGGCGCTTTCAGCCTCACCCACGACCACCCATCTGGCCAGCTCTGTTGCCGTTCCGACACATGTGTTGAAGATCGAACTCCACCCCGCCGAACTCGGCATGGTGACGGCCAATCTTCGCCTCTCCGGGGAACAACTTTCGATTGAGCTGAAGCCTGAAACGCATGACGCTTATCGTCGGCTGTCGGCCGACAGCGAGGCCATCGTCAAGTCACTGCGGGGGCTCGGCTTCGAGGTTGACAAGGTCACGATACTGCAACCTTCGGTAGCAGCTCCCGCTACAACCCGGACGGATGCAACCGCTCCTATGGCGGCGGCGACAGGCCGCGATCCAGCATCCTTTCAACCGGGGAATTCGGGCAGCGGTAATGGTGGAGCCGGCGGCCAGCAACCGGGCCAGCAATCCTCAGGGAAACGCAACGATGACGCGCAGGACTACGGCCGCGGCACTTCGCCTGCTCGCGAGCGCGCTGGCGGCGATATCTTTATCTAGCGCGGCAAGCGCTGCCGCAGCTACGGCCAACCCTTGCGAGCCGGAAATCCTGCGCGCTGCCGATCGTTATGGCGTGCCCGCCGGCATCCTCTATGCGGTTGGCCTGACGGAGACTGGAAACAAGGGCAGTCTTCAGCCCAACGCCTTGAATATAGAAGGAAAAGCAGTCTTTCCAAGGAGCCGTACCGAGGCCCTTGCCGCCTTCGCCAATGCCCGGCGCGAGGGCAAGACGCTGATCGATCTGGGCTGCATGCAGATCAACCACCACTACCACGCTTCGCATTTTCGCAGCGTCGAGGACATGCTCGACCCACGCCAGAACGTCGACTATGCGGCGCGCTTCCTGGCCAGCCTCCATGCCCGCCACGAGACCTGGTCGATGGCTGTCGCCCGCTATCATGCCGGCCCTGACAATGATCCGGCGCAGAAGATCTATGTCTGTCGCGTCATCGCCAACATGGTCGCCACCGGGTTTGGAAAATGGACTGCGAACGCCCGCGGCTTCTGCAACCCATAAGCGTATTTCCGCTTCTAATAAAGCAACAGCACAACCCGGAATTGTCGGCTTCACTTGCCCAAGATTTGCCGCCGAAAGCACATCTGGCCGCCCGCTAATGCAACCGATACGATTCCAGACTCCCAAGAAACTAGCTACAAGAAATGACGGTTGTTCAGGATTCCCGCCAGCGGATACGCCTCTCTTCACGGGGCAAATGATTTGATTCGGAAGGCGGGGCCGATGATTGTGATCGTTGACGAGCGCGAGCTCGTAACAGAGGGATACAATTCACTTTTCGATCGTGAGGGCATCGCCTGTGCAGGCTTTGCATCCGGCGAATTCGGTGAGTGGGTGAATTCGGCCGCCGACACCGATCTGCGCTCGGTCAGGGCCTTCCTCATCGGCGATTGTCGCGAGGGTTCCATCTCTCCGCGCCAGATCCGCGACCGCACCGGCGCCCCGGTGATTGCGCTTAGCGAACAGCATTCGCTGGAGAACACGCTGCGGTTGTTCGAGAGCGGCGTCGACGACGTCATTCGCAAGCCCGTCCATATCCGCGAGATCCTGGCCCGCATCACCGCCATCCGCCGCCGCGCCCAGGAAGACGTCGCCTACACCGAGATCGGCGCCATGCGCATCTTCATGGACGGCCGCGACCCCGAGATCGACGGTCAGCCCCTCCCCCTGCCGCGCCGTGAACGCCGCATCCTCGAATATCTGGCGAGCAATCGCGGGCGCCGCGTCACCAAGACCCAGGTTTTCAACGCCATCTACGGCATCTTCGACGAAGAGGTCGAAGAGAACGTGGTGGAAAGCCACATCAGCAAACTGCGCAAGAAGCTGCGCGAGAAGCTGGGCACCGACCCGATCGATTCCAAGCGTTTCCTCGGCTACCGGCTCGTCTTCTGATGCAGCGCCGCGCCAGCCTCGCGCAAGAAAACATGCGTAGCCTCGTAGCCAGCAGCATGGACACAGCGGAGACGTTTCGATGAGCCTCTACGGAATGATGCGGACCGGCGTTTCCGGCATGAACGCCCAGGCAAACCGCCTATCGACGGTGGCCGACAACATCGCCAATTCCGACACCACCGGCTACAAGCGCTCCTCCGCCGAATTCTCGACGCTGGTCATGCCGTCGACCGGCGGTGCCTACAATTCCGGCGGCGTCACCACGACGATCCGCCAGGCGGTCAGCGATCCGGGTGTGCTTCAATACACGACCTCGGTTTCCGACCTTGCCGTCAGCGGCGATGGCTTCTTTGTCGTTCAGGATCCGAGCGGCACCCCTTACCTGACCCGGGCCGGCGCTTTCGTTCCCGACGGTCAAGGCAGACTGGTCAACTCGGCCGGCTTCCAGTTGATGGCGTACAGCTACGACAACGGCGTACCGGCAGCGACGGTCAATGGCTTCGAGGGGTTGGTCCCGGTTGTCATCTCAGACCAGGGAATGACTGCAACACCGAGCACTGAGGGCAGCTATGCCGGCAACCTGCCGGCCGGCGCGACCCCGATCGCCGCCGGCAATCTGCCCACCACCAATGCTGTCGGCGCGCAGTACACCTCAAAATCCTCCATGGTTGCCTACGACAATCTCGGCAACAAGAAGCTGCTCGACGTCTATTTCACCAACACCGGCGCCGGCACCTGGCAGGTCTCGGTCTTCGATCAGTCTCAGGCCACGGCCGGGACAGCATTCCCCTATACCGGTGGCGCGCTGGGCTCGGCCAACCTGACGTTCGACGCCACCACTGGCAAGCTCACCGGCGCCGTCGACAGCGTCTCCCTCACCGTGCCCAACGGCGCCGCCTTTTCGCTCGATCTGTCTGCGCTGACCCAGCTTGGCGCCGGCTTCACGGTTTCCGACGCCCAGGTCAACGGCAACGCGCCGAGCACCATCGACAAGGTTCAGATCAGCAAGGACGGCACCATCTACGCGCAGTACAAGGACGGCTCCACCAAGCCGCTCTACAAGATCCCGCTGGCTGACGTACAGAGCCCGGATCAGCTCACCGCGCTGCCTGGCAACGTCTATTCGCAGGGCACCGAGTCCGGCGCGGTTCGTGTCGGCTTTGCCAATGAAGGCAAGCTCGGCTCCATCATCTCCGGCGCGCTCGAGAATTCCAACGTCGACATCGCCGAAGAGCTGACCAACATGATCGCGGCGCAGCGCAGCTACACCGCCAATTCGAAAGTCTTCCAGACCGGTTCCGATCTGATGGACGTCCTTGTCAACCTGAAGAGATAAGACGGGCGTCGCCCGCGAAAGACCCGCATGTCACTGTCTACCGCATTGAGTATCGCCCAGTCGGCGCTTATGAACACCGCGCGACAGACCAGCGTTGTCTCGCGCAACGTGGCCGACGCCTCCAACCCGGACTATTCACGGCGTCAGGCCGTCGTCACCAGCACGGCGCCGGGCGCGCGTTCGGTCGATATCCAGCGCGCAGCCAACGAGCTTTTGTTTCGCCAGAATCTCGGCGCGCTGTCGGCCTGGAGCGGGCAGAACGCGCTCTACAGCGGCATGGATCAGCTGGGCGTTGCGGTCAATGGCGTCGACAATGCGTCCTCGCCCTCGACCGCGATCGCCAACCTGCAGCAGGCGCTGCAGCTCTACGCCACCTCGCCGTCGAACCAGAACCTCGGCGCCTCGGTCATCGACGCCGCCAAGCAGGTCGTGCGCTCGCTCAATGAGGGCTCCAAGGCAGTCCAGGATTTCCGCACCCAGACCGACGGCCAGATCGCCACCGCCGTCGATGACCTGAACTCGCTGCTCAGCCAGTTCCAGGATGCCAACACGGCGGTCATGTCCGGAACCCGTTCCGGCACCGACGTTTCCGATGCGCTCGACCAGCGCGACGCGCTTTTGAAGAAGATTTCGAACTATGTCCCGGTGTCGACCTTCACGCGAGGCGACAATGACATGGTCATCACCACCGGTGACGGCACGACTTTGTTCGAGACGATACCGCGCACGGTCACCTTCGCGGCGTCGGCAGGCTATACCGCGGGTGCCGCCGGCAATGCCGTTTACATCGACAACGTGCCGATCTCGGCGGGAGCCGGCGGCAACACCAGCGCCAGCGGCACGCTTGCCGGCCTGCTGCAATTGCGCGACGGCGTCGCCTCGACCATGCAGAGCCAGCTCGATGAGACCGCGCGTGGCCTGATCACCGCTTTTGCCGAGACCGCACCCTCGATGGCCAATGCCGCCGGCCTGTTCACCTGGTCGGGAGCGCCGGCCGTGCCGGCCGCCGGCACGCTGGTCACCGGCCTTGCCGCGTCCATCAGCGTCAATGCAGCGATGGACCCGAGCACCGGCGGCAACCCGACGCTGCTGCGCGACGGCGGTGCCAACGGTGCGGCCTATGTCGCCAACACGGGCGGCGGCGCGTCCTATTCCACCCTTCTGGTTGCCTATGGCGACCGGCTCGACCAGCCGATGACTTTCGACCCCGCCGCCGGCGTTTCGGCAACCTCCAGCGTATCCGACTACGCCGCCAGTTCGATCGGTTGGTTCGAGAGCGTGCGCCAGCAGGCTTCGACCGCCTCCGACGCCAAGGAAGCACTGGCATCGCGCAGCGCCGAGGCGCTGTCCAACGCGACCGGGGTCAATGTCGACCAGGAAATGTCGCTGCTGCTCGACCTCGAACACACCTACCAGGCATCAGCCCGGATGATGAAAACCGTCGACGACATGTTGACGGCCTTGCTCAACGCGGTGGGATAATTCCATGACTTCAGTCTCCTCGGCCGCAATCTCCAATGCCATGCGCTCCCAGCAGATGCGCATGCAGGCCGAACTCGTCAAAGCCACCAAAGAATCCTCGACGGGCCGGGTCGCTGACGTCGGCCTGGCTCTCGGTGGGCGCACCACCCAGGCCGTCACCTTCCAGCGCGATCTTGACCGGCTCAACGTCATCATCGATTCCAACGGCCTGGTCGGCGTCCGGCTTTCCTCGACGCAGACCTCGCTTGGTCAGCTCTCCACCGCCGCGCAGACCTTCCTGTCCGCCCTGACCACCGCTTCCTCGAGCGACTCGTCCAACAGCCTCACCCGGGACTCCGGCAAGGCGACCATCCAGCAGCTGACCTCGATCCTCAACACCAGCGTTAATGGTGAATATCTGTTTGCCGGCACCAACACAGACGTCAAGCCGATCAACGATTTCACCGCTGCCGGCTCTCCTGCCAAGGCTGCATTCGATACCGCTTTCCTCACCAATTTCGGTTTCACCCAGGACGACCCGGCAGCGGCCAACATCACGGCTGCCCAGATGGACGATTTCATCACCAATGATGTCGTGCCGCAGTTCACGGGCGCGGGTTGGCAAGGCAACTGGTCGAACGCCACCGACCAGCAGATCGTCAGCCGCATCGCACTCAACGAAACCACACCGACTTCGACCAGCGCCAACAGCGATGGCATTCAGAAACTCGCCATGGCGGCAGCCATGGTCAGCAGCCTGATGTCCAGCAACATCAGCCAGGCGGCGAAGAATACGGTTGTCAGCCGCTCGACCACATTGGTTGGCGAAGCGCTGAGCGGCATTGGCCAGCTTCAATCCGAGACCGGCATCGTCCAGAAGCGGGTTTCCGATGCCAACGATCGGATGAAAACGCAGGTCGACCTTTTCGAACGGCACATTCTCGATCTGGAAGCCGTCGATCCGGCGGCAGCCGCGACACGGGTCGCGGACCTGACACAGCACATCGAAACGTCTTTCGCGTTGACCGCACGCCTGCAGCAGCTCAGCCTGTTGAATTACCTGACCTGACAACGCTTAACGGAACGGTAGAGCCCCAACGATGTACCAATTCTCCTACGCCGACATCCAGAGCAACTCCGTTGCCGACGCGAAGGACCGCGAGCGGGAGCTTCTGACCCGCTCGATCGACATGCTGGCGGCGGCAGCAGCGGCCGGCCACGATTCGATGGAGGCGATCGAGGCGCTTCACTTCACCAACCGCGTCTGGACCGCCTTCGTCGAGGATCTTGGCTCCAGCGACAACGCCCTGCCCAAGGAACTGCGCGCCAACCTCATTTCCATCGGCCTGTGGCTGCTGCGCGAGGCGGAGGACATCCGTCAGGGCCGCACCAACAATTTCGAAGGGTTGATCGAGGTGTCCCAGATCATCAGGGACGGCATTCAATGACCAACACGCTGAAGATATCGCTGAAGCCGAACGAAAAGATCTACATCAACGGCGCCGTCATCCGGGTCGACCGCAAGGTCACCGTCGAATTGATGAACGACGTCCAGTTCCTGCTCGAAAGCCACGTGATTCAGGCCGACGATGCCTCGACGCCGCTCAAGCAGCTTTATTTCATCCTGCAGGTCATGCTGATGAACCCGGCCGGCGCCGCCGCCGCACGCGACATGTTCCGCCGTTCGCTGCCGCTGCTTCTGGCAAGCTTCGAGGACACCCAGATCTGCAGCGCGCTGAAACAGATCGACCGCATGGTCGGCGAGGATCATATCTACGAGGCGCTGAAGGCGATCCGCGCGCTTTATCCGCTCGAACGCCGCGCGCTGGGTGGTAATGACGATGTTTCGGGTGCCGAGCGCCCGTTGGCTGTGGGAGCACGATACTGATGAACGTGGACATGACGACGACGATTCCGACCGGCGCCAATCAGGCCACGGCGTCGACCTCGAAGACAGCGGTCGACTACCAGTCGTTCCTGAAGCTTCTGATCGCCGAGATGAAGAACCAGGATCCAACCAAGCCGATGGATTCGACGCAATATGTCGCCCAGCTCGCCACCTTCTCTCAGGTCGAGCAATCGGTGCAGACCAACACCAAGCTCAATCAGATCATGCAGTCCTCGGCGCTGTCGCAGGCCGACGCACTGATCGGGCGCTCGATAACCTCCGCCGACGGCCTGACGACAGGCACCGTGGCTTCGGTGCGCCTCGCCAGCAACGGTCTCATCGCCGTGCTGCAGAACGGCACCGAAGTCGCGGTCGGTCCGGGAGTTTCGGTCAAGGCAGCAAGCTGACGCTTTCGGCAGAGAGCCAGTCCCATGAATGAGGCCGACGCTCTCGACATCGTCCAGTATGCGGTGTGGACGGTGCTCGTCGCGTCGGCTCCGGTGGTGCTGGTCGCCATGGTGGTCGGCATCGGCATCGCCCTCATCCAGGCGCTGACGCAGGTGCAGGAGATCACCTTGACCTTTGTGCCGAAAATCGTCGCCATCATGCTGGTGGTGGCGCTGACCGGCCCCTTCATCGGCAGCCAGATATCGGCCTTCACCAACGTCATCTTCGAGCGCATCCAGAACGGATTCTGAATCTGTTCCAGGATGGTGTGCCGCGGCATGCCGTTCGCAATTGTCTGAAGACAGAGCCGCCGATCCCCGCGGCACCTCCGGACCCACGGCGGACAAGGCCTGGACCGCCTCTATCCCATTGTTGGACCATGAGCTTTTTTGCCCTTTGCGGCGCCATGCCCTACTTTCGGCAAACGGTCTGCGCAAACGGATTGTCTGACGAGCAGGCACGACATGGCAGGAACCCCAAATGATTGACGAAAAGCCGGACAGCGAGAGCGTCTCGGCGCTGGCGCCCTTCCGTCACGGCATTTTCCGCGCCGTATGGGGCGCAAGTCTCGTCTCGAATTTCGGTGGCCTGATCCAGGGTGTCGGCGCCGCCTGGATGATGACCACGATCGCCACCTCGCCCTATCAGGTGGCCCTGGTCCAGGCTTCGACCACCTTGCCGATCATGCTGTTTGCACTCGTAGCCGGCGCCATCGCCGACAGTTTCGACCGGCGCAAGGTGATGCTGGTCGCCCAGACCTTCATGCTGGTGGTGTCGGTGCTCCTGACCGTGTTCACTTATTCCGGCCTGATCACGCCATGGACGCTGCTTGCCTTCACCTTCCTGATCGACAGCGGCACCGCGCTCAACAGCCCGTCATGGCAAGCCTCCGTCGGCGATATCGTACCCCGCAACAAGGTGCCGGCGGCCGTCGCCCTCAATTCGATGGGCTTTAACCTGACGCGCAGCGTCGGTCCGGCGATCGGCGGCATCATTGTCGCCGCGGCCGGTGCGGCGGCCGCCTTCGCGGCGAACGCGGTGAGCTATATCGGCCTGATCGTCGTGCTGGCGCGCTGGAAGCCGGACGTGCCCATGTCGACCTTGCCGCGCGAGTCGCTGGGGGCCGCCATGGGCGCCGGCCTGCGCTATGTCGCCATGTCGCCCAACATCGGCAAGGTGCTGGTCAGGGGAGCTGCGTTCGGCTTCAGTGCAGGCGCTGTGCTTGCGTTGCTGCCTCTGGTGGCGCGCGATGTCGTCAAGGGCGATGCGCTGACCTATGGCATCATGCTCGGCGCCTTCGGCATCGGCGCGGTCGGCGGCGCCTTGATCAGCGTCAGGCTGCGGCAGTTGCTGTCTAGCGAGACGATGGTGCGCTGTGCTTTTGCCGGCTTCGCTGTCTGCGCCTTCAATGCCGCCGTCAGCCAGCATGCCTGGCAGACGTCGCTCGGCCTGCTTGTCGGCGGCGCCTGCTGGGTGATCGCGCTTTCGCATTTCAACGTCACGGTGCAGATGGCGACGCCGCGCTGGGTGGTCGGCCGGGTGCTGTCGGTCTACCAGACCGCGACTTTCGGCGGCATCGCGCTCGGCAGCTGGATCTGGGGTGTCGTCGCCGATGCGCACGGCGCCGAAACCGCGCTGATCGCAGCCAGCGTCGCCATGCTGGCCGGCGGCGCCATCGGCCTTTTGCTCCCGCTGCCGCAACAGCAGGTGCTCAACCTCGACCCGCTCAATCGCTTCAAGGAACCGCACCTTGCGCTTGACCTGAAGCCGCGCAGTGGTCCCATCGCCATCATGATCGAGTATGTGATCCGGCACGAGGACGAACCGGAGTTCCTCGCCATCATGGCCGAACGCGGCCGCATCCGCCGTCGTGACGGCGCCCGCAACTGGACGCTGGCACGCGATCTCGAGAATCCCACCGTATGGATCGAGCATTATCACACGCCGACCTGGATCGAATATATCAGGCACAATGGACGCATCACCCATGCCGACGCCGTCATCGGCGAACGCGTGCGGGCCCTGCACAGCGGCGACGAACCGCCGCGCGTGCGGCGTATGATCGAGCGTCCGACCACCGCCGGCACGGCGCTTGTGATGGCCAAGGGACCGATCGAGCACTAGAGCGATTCCTATTTTGAGAGAATCGTAGGATTCCCAAAGCCGGATGTTTGTGATTCAAGATGCTGGCTGGATTGGAGGCCA